>JAEXGM010000253.1 GCA_023450835.1 Bacillota bacterium
TAAGCGGATAACGGGAATCGAACCCGCGTCTCAAGCTTGGGAAGCTCGCATTCTGCCAGTGAACCATATCCGCATATGAATAGAACGTACCCCTATTATAAATCCATATAAAGGAAAGTTCAACTAAAAAATCATCAAAATTTTAAAACCCAATAGATTTTTACTTGACAGTATAATCATTTTACTGTAAACTACAGTCAATTACAGGTGACAAGACAGCTAACATGATAAAGGTTTTTAAGAATAAAGCAGCTGCCTTTCTTCTATCATTAAAATCAAACGGGGGACATCTAACATGAACACTAAAAATTCCGTACAGACCATGACCATTGGAGCACTGCTTTCAGCTATTGCCATTCTGATACCAATGTTTGCACCCAAATTTATATTAGAGCCGGCATCCTTTACTCTTGCAAGTCATGTGCCCATTTTTATAGCAATGTTTATTTCACCTTATATTGCAGTAGCGGTAGCCATTATTTCAGCCATCGGATTTTTGTTAGCAGGTATTTTCCCAATTGTTGTTGTTTTAAGAGCATTGTCCCATATTGTGTTTGCGGTTGTGGGCTCTATTATGCTCAAGAAGAATAAGAATCTGTTAAGCACCACCGGCGGATTCGTGGTATTCGGATTGCTTATGGCAGTTATTCATGCAGTTTGCGAAGTTACGGTAGTTACATTCTTCTATTGGGGAAATAACATGACCAGCGGTTATTATGATAAGGGATACCTTTTCTCCGTAATTTTATTAGTGGGAGTGGGAACGATTATTCACAGTATGATTGACTTCACAATTGCCTTTGCTGTCTGGAAACCTCTTCAAAAGGTTGTAAGCATACCGGTAAGCGTTAGAACTTCAAAACAGCGCGAAGCAAGGTACTAGTACTGAAGGAGATGTTATATCTATATAAATAAAAGGCCATGCATACAGATTATTCTCTGTGGTGCATGGCTTTTCCAGTTGGTTTTCTATTTATTATTACCCGGCCTATTAAAAGTACTTCATAGTTATCAGTTATTATCCAGAAGTATGGCGGGCTCGTCTATTTTAGCGGGCTCTTTTAGCCGTTCATCCACCAGGGCACCTGGCATCTCCTTTATTGGTTCTTTGACCGGCTCTTTTACGCTAAGACATATAAGGACAAAGCCCAGGGCAGTTACAATGGTTCCGATTAAGAGCATTTTTCCCACGCCAAAGGTATCCAGAAGTCTTCCGCCGGTGAGATTCGCCAGAGTTCCGGCAATTCCGATGTTGGCAACACCTAACATGGACTGGCCTTTTACGCGGTTCTCCCTTTCAATAAGGTCATTTACATAATAGATGGAAGCCGGCGTAAATAAGGCAAAGGAGACCAGCTGAAAGGTCATGGACAGATGGACAAGGGCAACATTGGCTGCCAGCAGGGTAATCAGGGCTTTTATCGTAAAGAACAAAGCCGATATCTTAATTAGGCTGCTGCCCTTTATCTTTCTTACAATCAGAATAAATAAAGCCATGGTAGGCAGCTCAAGAGCTGCCGATATGGAAAGGGATAAGCCCATGTCGGAACTGTTACCGCCCACATTTTCCATGATATTAATTAAAAAAGTGTTAATCAGTATGTGGGAATAGAATAACATTGCAATACCGCAGAGCATTATCATAAAGGTCTTATGGTTTATAAAGAATTCAAACAGATTACTGGATTCCTCTTTTTCCTCTGTTTCATGTATCCCATAAAGTGCTTTTTGTTCCGGGGAAAGGCTTGGAAGCTTCTCCTTAAATACAAAAATCGATAAGATTACAAGAAGGTAGCATATAAGGAATACAGGCAGTATGGCATCTGCTCCGAAACTATTTACCAGGAAGCCGAGAAAAATAGACATAACGGCAAAGGCAATGGAGCCCATTCCTCTGCCAAGTCCATAATTCATGGGAACGCCCTGATTCATGTACTCCATGGCAAGGGAATTAAATAAAGGATTCAAGGTATATTCAATCGCATTAATTAAGATATAGATTACAGTTATCAATAGAAAGGAGTCGGGGAGCAGATAGAGCAATAGCCCCAATCCCAGTACGATAAACATGAGTACCAGCATCATATAGCGCAGTGTAATCTTCTTTGATTTGTCTGCAAAGGAGGCCACAAGTGGCTGTAACAGCATGGACAAAATAGCGGCAAAGGACAGGATAAAACCTATCTGGGTGTTTTCAAAATGTTTGGCATGAAGATATACGGCGGCAAAACTATTTATAGCACACTGACTGATCCAGTAACTGGACTGGATAAAACCAAATTTAAGTGTAAGCCTCTTGGCGATGGTTTCCATGATTACCTCGTAAATGTTAGAATAATGACCTTGATAAAGCGTTCCGCACCTGTACAAATCACCTAAATTCTCAGTAATTTGCATTGTCAGATGCAGAACGCTGTTTATATGGTTTATAAAAGGAATACTATGCAGTTTTATTTGATAAAAAGTATGTAAGGACTAGATTAAAGCCCCTTCCAGGCGTAAAAGGTGCTCCTTTATGGGAAGGCCTCCGCCATACCCAACGAGCTTACCGTCTGCTCCGATTACCCGGTGGCAGGGTACGATAAGGGAGATAGGGTTCCTGTTATTAGCCATGCCTACGGCGCGGCAGGCTTTCGGGTTACCCGCTCTGGCGGCAAGTTCCTTATAGCTTATAGTCTGCCCGTAAGGGATTGTCAGAAGGGCTTTCCATACACGCTCCTGAAAGGGAGTTCCTTTGGGAGCTAAGGGCAGGTCAAAGCTTGTCCGTGTGCCTGCAAGATAAGAGAGAATCTGGTCCCGGGCTTCTTCCAGTATGGGAGAGAGGCTTCCTTCTTCCTTCAGAACTTCTTCATCTTCTTTATCATGGATAAATAAAAGATGTGAGACTGCTCCGTCTGTTTCTGCAACATATAGCTTTCCTATTACGGTATCAATAAGAATGGAATTTTTCATAATATAACCAGCCCTTTCCGTGCCTTAATATGAGGTCAAAGGCACAAAGTCGTGTGAAGTTATTTTTTACAATAACTGCAAGAAGAAAATATGACTATGCTTTCTCAAAATGATCTAAAAGCCATCTGGCAACACCGTCTTCCGTATTTCCCTGTATTACCTGGGTGGCTGCTGCTTTCACCTCATCTTTGGCATTAGCTACCGCACAGGTGATGTCACAGGCTTTAAACATGGGAAGGTCATTGAGATTGTCGCCGAAGCAGATAACTCTGTCATAGCCGTAAGATTCCCGGAGTCCCATTACAGCGTTGTATTTGGTGGCTTTATCGCTGAATACTTCAAGGAACCACATGCCCTCCTTGTTATAATTGTCCTGATAGAAAGCAGTGGAGATACCGGGCAAGGTCTTATATATCTCATAAGCCGGGAGCAGAAGTTCCATTTTATCTATCATGGCAAAGTAAATACTATGTTCGCTGGCAGCATCTATAAGATTATCCGTCTGAATAAATGTTTTATTGAATTTAACCTTCCGCTCGGTGTAATATTCCAGCATACCGCTATTTGACAGATTCTCATAATAAGTTGTCAGAGAATTGTCCTTGATTTCATATAAAAAACCGGTCAGGTGAAATTGCCTGGCAGTATGAAGAATGAAGGAAACCGTTTCTTCCGGAAGATATAAGGTACTTAGGTATTCTTTTTGTTTCATATCATACCGGATAACTCCATTCATTAAAACTGCGGGAACGGAGAGGTTTAGAGGAGCCAGAATCTTTGATACCGTAGCTGCGGTTCTTGCTGTTGCAACAGTGAATTCCATGCCCTTTTCTATTAAGGCATTGATGGTCTCTATGGTATAAGGATTAAGCTCGGCCTGACTGTTAAGAAGCGTTCCGTCTAAATCTGAGATGTAAAGGGTCTTCATCTTGTTCCTCTTTCTGAAAATATTAAGGCATAAGCGGCGGTACCAGTGGAAACCGTATGTTTACGGCAAGTGCCGCCTGAAATTTGTACTGTAATAAGTATACTAAAGCTTCTGTGAAACGTCAAATTAATTTCTGGGCTTTGTATACTGGAATACAGTTCAAATATAGCTTTACATTGATATGAATATAACAAAATTCACCATGTTTACTTGCATTTTTAAAGCGTACCATATAAAATGAAAGAAAGTATGGAAAGATGCGTACGGACACGCGGATGGGAGAAACGTGGAAAAGATTATTATTGAAGAAAAACAGACGAAAGCAGTAAAGTGCTTTTTTCGTTCTTTCGCTCTTCTTTTTCTGGCAGTCACTCTATGGGTGACAGGATTGAGGGAGAGGGTTATGGTTCTTAGCCTGCTGGGCTTTATAACAGCGGTGATATTTGGTACGCGGTGTATTATGAACCTTATGAAAGCTTCCCAGAAAAAACCGCTGATAACAATAACCTTTGATAGTATTATAGACAGTTCCTCCAAAAATTCCATAGGCAGATTATCCTACCAGGACATTGACAGATTCTGCATTGCCAAGGAAGATAATGCCATTGGAATTATACCAAGGGATGAAGACTCTTTTATAAAGAAGCTTTCACCCCTAAAGCAGCAAAAAGCATTTGATAATAAGAATTACGATAAACCGGCGTTTTTGCTCTATGTAGGGAATGCGAAGGATATGTCGTTAGAAGATATCTATACTCTTCTGAAAAAACGTCTGGACGATTACCGGAGCTTATATGATTAGCAGGAAAATTGGAAGACATTTTCCTGCACATGTTCGTGTCTGCGAAATCCTCGGCTCAAACATGAGGCGCGTTGGAAAGGGCAGAGCTAAGCGTAAAATTGATGACAGAAAGGCAGGACATACGTGGCATGAAAAAGAAATATCTATTGTTTGACTTAGACGGAACACTTACCAATCCCCAGGAAGGGATTACAAAATCTTTGCAGTATGCTCTTCATCACGTAGGAATTGAAGTGGAAGATCTGAATACGCTGAACAGGCATATCGGTCCGCCTTTAATAGACGGCTTGAAAGAATTCTGGAATCTGAATGAAGAAGAGGTAAAGGAAGCTACTATCCGTTACAGGGAGTTTTTTAAGGACAAAGGAATTTTTATGAATGTGAAATTCGAAGGCATGGACTCCCTGCTGGAAGCTCTGGTAAAGGAAGGTAAAATCCTGATTCTTGCAACCTCCAAGCCGGAGAAATTTGCCAGAGAGATTATGGAACATTTTCACCTGGACGGATATTTTACGGACATATGCGGTGCCACATTAGATGATACCAGAAGAAGAAAAGGCGATATCATAGCTTATGCCTTGGAGAAGAACGGTATTAGTGATAAGGAACAGGCAGTTATGATAGGGGACAGGTTCCATGACATCGAAGGAGCGAAGGAGAACGGCATTAGCTCCATTGGGGTACTGTACGGATTCGGAAACAGAGAAGAATTAACAGAGGCGGGAGCAGATGCCATTGTTAAGGATTTAAAGGAATTAAAAGAGTTATTGGTCGGTTAAACTAAGAGGAAACGTGTAAAATAGAGTAAGAGAAAATTCGGAGAGAAAGGATGCCGCTATAACATCACAGTGGCAATATCCCAGGGTATCCTGCGATATAAGGTACAATAATATGAGATTTATTTCCTGGAATGTAAATGGATTGAGAGCATGCCTTAATAAAGGGTTTGAAGAATTTTTTAAAGAGCAGCAAGCAGATTTCTTCTGTCTTCAGGAAACCAAGATGGAGAAAGAGCAGTGGGAGCATTCCTTTGATGGATACTATGAATACTGGAACAGTGCGGTGAAGAAAGGCTATTCCGGAACCGCTGTATTTGCAAAGAAAGAGCCTCTTGCAGTGACCTATGACCTGGGGATTGAGAAGCATGACATGGAAGGCCGTGTTATCACTCTGGAATATGATAACTTTTATCTGGTGAATGT
>JAEXGM010000054.1 GCA_023450835.1 Bacillota bacterium
TCTTCTTTGCTTTCGTTTCCTGAACCGAAATCATCTCATTTACTTTTTCCATATAAACTTTCTCCTTAATAGTTAATTTATTTATTAAAAATGGCTATCCTGGCAACAGCCATAATTAAACTTAAGCATTTTCTATACTGCTGTACAGACTCATCATTGGCGACATAATTGCCATGATGATTACGCCAACTACTAATGCTAATATGACTATAATTAACGGTTCCAATACTGTGGTCAGCGCTTTCGTAGCAGCTTCTACTTCTTCGTCATAGTAATCTGCCACACGGTCCAGCATGCTTTCCATATTACCGGTCTCTTCACCGATATGTATCATGTGATAAATCATAGGAGGAAATATCCCTGAGTACTCCAAAGGTTTCGATAAAGGAACCCCTCTGGCTACCTCTTCACTGGCATTCATAAGGCACTTTTTAACGATGATATTATCCATAGTTCTGGAAGTAATCTGTAAGGCTTCAATTAAAGGTATTCCGGCTGTTATCATGGTGCTGAGAGTTCTGGCCAGTCTGGCAGAAGAGGATTTTATAATCAGACTTCCAAACAGAGGAACTTTAAGAGCAATTCTTCCCAGGACCTCCGCACTGGCCGGATTTTTTCTTAAAGCGATAAATCCTCCGACAATTACCAAGATAATAATTAACAACAGCCACCATTTGCTGACCATAAAATTACTGATATTCACTACAAACTGTGTAATTGCCGGCAATTTGGTACCGATACTGTCAAACATGGCAATAAAGTTCGGAACTACCACTGTCATCATAATACTGATAGCTCCGACGGCTACAATACATATTACTATGGGATAAATCATTGCCTGCTTTATCAGGCTCTTTAGTTTGGAATCTTTTTCAAAATGGAGAGCCATCCGCTCAAAGGTGATCTCAAGACTTCCCGAGGCTTCTCCGGCTTCCACCATATTCACCAGAATGGGCGGAAAGACTTTCGGCTGCAATCCCATGGACCGGGCCAGTGTCTCACCTTTTTCAACGGAAGCTTGAATTTCTCTGATGGCATTTTTCATTCGTTTCTTTTCCGTCTGGTCGCCTAGCATTTGTAATGCACTGATTATGGTAACTCCGGCGGATAATATACTGGAAAACTGCCGGCAGAATATACTTAAATCTCTGGCTTTTACCCCTCCCCCAATATCAAAATTTAAATCTTTGGTCAAAAGGGACTGCTCCTTCACTGAAAGAGGTATCATTCCGTCCGCTTTCAGGGCAGAGGTTACTTTATCCGCGCTGTCTCCAGCCATGGAACCGCGTTTTTCTTTTCCCATGGGGTCTATAATAACATAGCTGAAACTTGCCACTAACCTTCCTCCCTTACACTAAAATAGTTTTCTGTCCAATGCAGTGGGATCCTGGGCAAAATTAATTGCCTTATCTGCCGCAATCTTCCCCTTTAAATACAGCTCATAAATTGCATCGTCCATGGTCTGCATACCGGCTTTTTTACTGGTCTGTATGATTGAAGGAATCTGGTGGGTCTTAGCTTCACGGATTAAATTCCTGATTGCATTCGTGGCATGCATCACTTCATAGGCTGCCACTCTCCCTTTACCATCTGCCGTGGGAATCAACTGCTGAGATATGACGGATTCCAGTACGGAAGCAAGCTGTATCCGTATCTGCTGTTGCTGATGGGGCGGAAAAACATCGATAACACGGTCAATGGTGGATGCCGCACCTATGGTATGCAGGGTGGATAATACCAAATGTCCGGTTTCCGCCGCCGTAATGGCTGTAGAAATGGTGTCCAGATCTCTCATCTCACCAACCAGAATTACATCCGGGTCTTCTCGCAGGGCCGCTCTTAAGGCATTGGCATAAGAATTGGTATCCAGTCCGATTTCCCTCTGATTTACCACTGCCTTTTTATGATTATGAAGATATTCGATAGGGTCTTCCAGAGTAATTACATGAGTGTTATAGGTACTGTTAATAATATCAATCAAGGAAGCTAAGGTAGTAGATTTACCACTGCCAGTAGGCCCGGTTACCAGAACCAGACCTCTCTTCTTCTTCGTCAGTTCAATAACGGATTCCGGCACTCCCAAATCCCTTGCCTGAGGAATACTCGTCCCCACAAGACGCATTACCATTGCAACTGAGCCTCTTTGTTTAAATACATTAACACGGTATCTTCCAAGTCCGGGAATCGAATAAGAAAAGTCTGCCTCACCTTTCTCCTCCAGAACCTGTTTAAAATGTTCCGGCATAATTGACAGAACCAGTTCCATGGTATCATCCGGGAGCATTTTATTATAATTTAAGTCCGTCAGTTCTCCGTTAATTCTTACTTTAGGCGCTATCCCTACGGTTACATGGAGATCCGATGCTCCGTTTTGTTTTGCTATGGTCAGTAATTCGTTTATTGTTATCATTTTCCCATACCTTGTCCTAAGTTTGTTTTGCCGCATTTCTACAGATGGCTGTTAATGCAGTCCTGTGTATTATTCTTTATTCAAATGATATCTTCTTCATTTCGTCTATGGTAGTGATTCCATCCAGTACATATCTGGTGGCACTCATGCGGATTGTATCCATTCCTTCTCTTAAGGCAATCTGCTTAATCTCCTCCGCACCGGCACGCTTGCTGATAGCTTCCTTTAACTGCCAGGAAACAGGCATAATCTCGTATACTCCGATACGTCCGTAGAATCCGGTGTTGTTGCAATGGTTACAGCCGCAAGAACCGGCTTCATAAATCTGATGTTCTCTGTCACGGGGAATTCCAAGCAAATCTCTTTCCAGGGGAGTCGTTGCCCTTAGTGCTTTACATTTAGGGCACAGTCGTCTTACCAAACGCTGTGCAATAACACCTACGGTGGAATCTGCAATCAGGTAAGGTTCCACGCCCATATCTACCAAACGGGTGATGGTGCTGGCGGCGCTGTTGGTGTGCAGAGTACTGACTACCAGATGCCCGGTGATGGAAGCCTTTACGGCAATCTCCGCGGTCTCACTGTCACGTATCTCGCCAATCATTATGATATCCGGGTCCTGTCTTAAGATGGAACGCAGTGCGGATGCAAAGGTCAGCTCAGCTTTTAAGTTTACCTGTACCTGATTAACTCCATTGATATTTGCCTCAACAGGGTCCTCGACGGTAACAATGTTGACCCCCTCTACATTTAGTTCACTCAATACGGTATACAAAGTAGTGGATTTTCCGCTTCCGGTAGGACCGGTAACCAGAATCATACCATGGGGATTCTCCAATATCCTGTCAAATCTCTTTAATTCTTCCTCCGAAAATCCCAATTCCCGCTTATCCTTTGTAAGTCCCTCTTTCGTGGTGAGACGCATAACTACTTTTTCACCGAAGACGGTAGGAAGAATTGAAACACGGATATCGTATTCTCTTCGGTCTACAATATGAGTTATACGGCCGTCCTGAGGTTTTCTTTTTTCGGAAATATCCATTCCGCCGATTATCTTAATTCTTGCTATAATTGCCGGCAAAAGTTCCACATCATAGCGCATGGCCTCTTTTAGCACACCATCCACCCGAAAGCGTATTCTTACCTGTTTGCTCATAGCTTCAATATGTATATCGCTGGCTCTCTGTCTTGCTGCCTGCTCTATTATCTTAGTTACCAGCTGCACAATAGGAGCATTGTTTACTTCTTCACTCTGTGCATTCTCTTCTCTTTCCCTGGAAGCATATTGCTCCTGGCGTTCTCTGGTATACCTTTCCGCCACCTTCATGGCTTCCGCATTGCCGTAATACCGGTCGATAGCCGCCGCTACATCTTTATGGGTGGAGACTGCCGGCTCAATCTGATAATTGGTAACAATGGAAATATCGTCTATTGCAATAATATCCAGCGGATCCGACATGGCAACTCTTAGGATTCCCGGATTGTTTTTATTAAAGGCAAAGGGAATAAGGGTATACTTTCTTAAAACAGATTCATCCACCAGTGCAATAATTTCTTCCGGAATACTGATATCGGACAAGGTAACCATATCTATATTCATCTGCCGGTGGAGAGCGTTTGCAATCTGCTCCTCTGTTGTTATTCCCATATCGATAAGCGTCATGCCAAGCTTTTGCTGCTTCTCTTTTTGCTTTATCAATGCTTCGGCTAACTTCTGTTCGTTAAGTACCCCCGCATCCACCAGGAGGTCTCCCAAACGTTTCTTTTTCCTTACAACTCCCTGTGATAAACTATTCAACAAATTTCTTCCACCTTCATCAGTCTGATCTATCAAAACTAATTAATTTACAGCATTTTCCAAACATGTGTTCTTTCTTTTTCAATAGGACTTTAGTCCTGTCTTATTATACCTATTTAGCCTAATTTTTGTCAATACTTCAATCCAAAAAATACCTAATATTTTACTAATATTACCTCGATTTTATCCTGGAGCAAGTTTGTAAAGTCAGATTATTCAACACATTGAGAGTTTTTACTTTATTTTACAAATATCAAAAATGTACATTTGCTCAACAAGCAAATATATATGACCCTCAGTAAAATTATGCAATAAAAAATAGGGCATTACCATGAATTTTCTGTAAAATTCCTGTAATACCCTTCCATATTTAAACCATATTTATTAATTGTAGAAACCTTAAAGCTTTTCTAATTAACCGCTGCTTTTGTCATTCTCTAACATGTGTAAGCAAACTGATAAAACGATAGACCGTCTCCGAGACAAATAGCGGCGCATGCCTGTAAAAGCTTGAAAATAGCTTCACAGAGAGCTTCCTGCTATCCGGCAGAAGGCGTTCCTCCTTCCAGGGGGATTCTCTTGCTATTCTTAAATATTCCTCCTGCATAGGGTGCGTACAGTTCTCCTCCCAGGGTCTGCCTACCAATCCTGTGGTAAAATGTATAATGGCCGGATTTTTCTTAGCCTCTTCTAATTCCGCCTGCGTATAAAAACTGTCTAAAAAGTAAATACGCCTGATGGTCTTTGCAGAGAAAGAATAAATATTAGCAGTGGCATTGTATCTGGGCGTTATGACACGCTTTTTATTCCTGCAGACACCGTTGATGGTACCCTGGTCATGGTGTGGCACATTGCCATTGTGTTCTTGAATAAAATCCCTGAACTTCTTTTCCAGTCCTTCCTCCCGCCAACTATGCAAATTGATTAGAATCGCCCCCGCATTGACATAGTATTCATCCGGTTCCATTCCAATCTTCTTTAAGAAAAAACTGTCCACCGTATCACGAACACCGGCAACCATGTACCCCTCCAAATCCACACTCCAGAAATCCGCCAGCTTATCACAAACAATGGTATCGCAATCCAGATACAAAATCCTGTCGTAATCCTTAGGGATAATAGAAGCTAAAAACAGTCTTGCATAGGAAGCAATCGATATTTTTCTGGTCCCCATATTCAATTCCAGCCCGGAAACTGCCGCCTCCATGGATATAAAATATATTTCCCGGTCATATTCCATCGCAATCAGCTTAAGCTTTTCCTTATTAGGATTCCCCATTCCGCAATCCATCACAAATACTACGATTTTCGTGAAGTCTCTATTCGACTGAAACAAAGACAGTATCGAAATGCCAAGATATTTTGCGTACTTGTCATCCGCTGCATAAGCAATGCACAACTTTTGATTCTGATCCATCCTTTTCTCCTTTACCTTCAACTCACCGGCCTTTATTTCGGTTTCCGGTTACAATGGAATAAAACCCCGGACTTATTTTTTGCAATATTACTCCAAAAATAATACATCCGATTATAATAATCACCGGTATCATCAAATATTCCATTAGCTGGACTAGAATAGTTTGAGGAAATACAATGAGTGACAGTGTTTTTAACATTGATAAATTCATCTCATGAAATACGTATATAATAAAAGAATACTTCGATAACCAAACAATTCTGCCGCATATTTTATAAGAAAGTAACCGGCCCGATAATTTTATAAAGAACAAAATTCCGATAACTACACTCAGATTATGAACGGCCGGAAAGGTATAGGAAAAGGTATAATCCATAACAGTGAACCCTGCAAAGAAGATAATTGCAATAACCGAATTTATGCGGTCAAGCATTTTCGCATCCAGCCGGTATTTTACTATATAGTACCCCAGGGTAAAAAACACAATGGTCTGGTTGTCCAGAAAAGGTAGGGATATATTGCTAAACCATAAACCTGCAATGAGAATCAGTATGAAAGCCGGTGCTTTATCAACAAGCTTTTTAATTACAACAGCCAGTAAATTCAGAAGGAACAAGTCCCTTAAGAACCATAAGGTATACAAATACGGGTAGTTGCCGTTTAGATAGGTATACGCCCTAAGCCATTCCAGAATACCATAATCACGGACATAATAGCTGTCCCTGGGAAAATACTCAGCAATCCCTTTTATGCTTTGGGCGGCATAACTGAACAATATCCAAAAGCTATTCCAAAATAGATATGGCAGCAGAACAGACCTGCATTTCTTTTTCATATTGGTAAGCCATCGAAACTCTTTCGAATAAAGCAGAATACTTGAAATGAGAAAAAATATCGGAACGGCTGTTCTTGAAATTGACTGTGATATACTATAAATAAAAAAATCAAGACACTGTTTGGATAAACTTCCTCCTGCCAAACTATTATAAGCCGTTACCTCCGGACTGCTATGGATAAAAACCACCATAATTATCGATAGGAATTTCAGTATATTGATTCTGGTTGATAATTTTTGATTTATAGGATACATAAAACAACCATACCTTTGCTATTATTGTGTATTATCATCTTTCGCTTCTATTGCTTTAATTTCATCAGCATAATCAGACAAGTAATCAATTTGAGGATCATAAGGGCTATAGACATTCTGCTGCATCATATATATCACATAAATATCATCCTCAAAATAAACCTTAAAATTATCCGGATACATCTTTTTAAACTTCATCGCCCAATAATATGCCTGGGATTCAATGACCGCGCGTTGATAGTAATAATCCTGCACATCACCCAAATAAGCAAAATTCTTGATTGCGTATTTCAGGTCAACATCCACATTGCCATAGATGTAATCATTTAATACATGTTTTTCAATAAAAAAGAAGACATATTTAGTCGGGAAAGTAAAGAGTTCCTGCTTTCCATTTACCATATCGATAAACTTTGCCAGCTGGGTATGGTATCCATAATCCAAAACATCGTAGTATTCCTCTGTGGGAGATACAATCGTATAAGTTTCTTTCGCATATGTCTTCTTAATATTTCGAAGCGCATACTCCGATTCATTATAATATGCCTGGTCAAAATAGAAGAAGCTATGCACCCAGCCAAGTATAATAATCAAAACAGCTATACCAACACCAAGAAAAAGTGAAACCGTTCTTAAGAAGGCCTGATAATACCGGTTCTTCCAGCCTCCTGCCATTCGAAATGCAAAATCCAGCGGAAGTATATAGAGAAAGCCACTGATTGGCTCCGCAAAAGTCGCTATTCTGGCAACCTCAATCAACTGAACAATTCCCAGCTTTTTAGCTGCTCCAAAGATACAAAGAATAACCATATTAATGATTATTGCCAGGTATACCTGCCCGTCATTTCTGGTCTTTTTCCGTAAAATCATCAGGACCGCACATAAAAATCCTAACAGCATACAGACAAACAGTACCAGTATTGCTTCTTCGTTATATATGGTCGTACTGGCAAAGCTGAATAGGGAATTATAAACATATATTACAATTTCCTTTGCAGTCATCTTTGAATAATCAATTTTTACATCGGTTTCTTCTTCTGTGGATGGATTATCCTCTGTAGTGCCTTCACCGGCGGCTCCTTCCCCTAATGCTTCCTTCAAATCAGACTCATAGCCGACTTCACTGCCCTGCCACTCCTTACCTTCGATTACGCTGGTGGCCCAATTCATAGAGCCGTTAAAGGGAACCCCTCTGGCAAGAAAGGCTGCCATCGGAAGAATTGCTATGACCGCCCCCATAATTCCGCAGAACATTAATGGAACAAAATACTGTTTTTTCAGAACCTTTGGCAAATAGGCCAGTCCGATTGCTGTTACCATAAAAATAGCTGCAATAGCGGTAAAAAAGTGATATGCAATAACCAGTGAGACACCTATCATAACCAAGAGCGCATCCGAATTAATATATCTCCGGTTAATGTAGGAATTCATGCGAAAAAAAGAGCGAAATGCAGAATCACTTTCAACCACTGCTTTTTTTCTGTCCTGTTTCAGATAGCGGAACATAAAATAGGCCAGTCCGATTACTGCATACATAGCTGCCTCTTGGGGCAGAGCAGCGGCATAACGGCTCTGATTCAGCATAAGACTGACTACAACAGCAACCGTTATAGGTGTATACTTAGCATAAAAAATCTGTTTTGCCAGCAAAAATATGCCTATGATAAGAAGAACCGTTTGATATGTCCCTGAATAGAGCAAAATTTCACGTAAATTTAATTGAAAGAAAGCACGAATGATAAGTATCATAACATGCATTCCATAGGGATACACTCCCTCTACAAACATTTTGCCCTTCTCCATGCCGTAAATCCAGGACTGATGCACCGGTATATCCGGAAACTGATAGCTATGATATTTCATAACAAAATGGGTGAGAAACCATATATTATATAGAACCAGGCCTGCCAGGAGAATGGTTTCCAGCCAATTCTTTTTCATATACCTCCAAATTTGCCATTGCAGTATTACCCGCCATAGAGCCTTTGACCTTTCTTTGTTCTTATGGGTCAAGTATTTGACTAATCTCTCCTCATTACTTGCCTCCCATAATTCCAGAGCAGTTGTCTTACAGCGATGAAAAAACTGCTTATCAGAAAAGTTCCAGATAATCAGGGAGTAAATAAGCACATTGCTTCCAATAATCGCAAAACGGTTTAAGATATTAAAAAATCCAAGGAGATATACCAGATTAATCTCCAGTGCGGCCTGAGAAAGCAAGCAGAACCAAAAACGGTAACTATAGCTTTTATTTTGAAGGTATTTTCTCCAAACAATCAGCGGAATCAGGAAATCCCGTATCATACTGCATAGCAATACCAAAATCAAAGACCATACATAGGCTCTTGTATCAACTATCATCTGCTGTTCTCACCTCACTTTCCGTAATTCCTGCTGACAAACCATGCCCTTTCCAACGTGCCTGGGGATTGTGTCTAGGATTTCGCAGGCACAAACATGTGTGAATTATACTTCTCAATAATTCGCACTACATACTATCTTTCAGACCATTTATAATATTCCCGACAGAGCGGTATTCCTTACTGATAAATATAACATAAATAGCGCATCCGGCCAGATAGACAATACCTCCGGCACAAATCTGAAGAAGCAGCCTTAGAACAGCACTTACAGGAAGACCGCTTAAAGCATAAACCGCCGCAAATTCCAGCACGCCGCATACTACAAAGGGCCGTAAAGTCTTAAACAGCTGACTGACCTTATAAATATGCCGTATATAAACCATTTGATAGGTGCATACGACCAACTCAGCTCCAAATGTACCGATGACAGTTCCGGAGGCTCCAAGCCCTGGAATTAACAACAAATTCAATAAAATATTTGTTACTGCCCCCAAAGACACTGCCCCCATATAGACATGCTCTCTATGGAAGGGAATCAGATACTGCGTCTGCACAACATTGACCACACTCATAGGAATCATAACCATAGCAAGCTCCATGGTCAAAAGAACCGTGGGTGTATATTCCGCTCCGAAAAACCAGGGGACAAAGTTTGGTGCCACTCCCGCAATACCAAAACAGAGTGCACAGCAGACGAAACCATTAAATCTGATAGAGTTCTTCATCTTCTGCACACCTTCCTCTATACGGTTATTGGCAACCAGATTTGAGATTCTCGGCAGCATAACAGTATCCAGTGCTGATAGAATTCCTTTGGGCAGGTTAATAATATTTTCTGCAAAAGCATAGAAAGCTACAACTGCGGTGCTCTTAACTATAATACCAAGCATAATTTTATCCAGCCAGTTATAGATACTTAAAGCAAAGAGCGGAATAAACAATTTTAAATTAGGTACAATATGACAGGTGATATCTTCCTTTTTCAGTCTTACCCTCTTTACCAGGGGGAACATAAACGGAATAAGCTGTACCTGCTCCAGCATAAAACAAGCTGACATCACGCCGGTATATATCCAAAGGTCCCTGTCCGAATGTACAAAAGCAAAAACACAAACAATTATCAGCGTTCGGGATATCAGACTTCTTATTGTGGTCAATCGAAACCTTTCCATGCCATAAAAGAACCAGCTGACATCAAAAAGGATGGAAGCAACATAGATAAGCTGCATCCAATATACCCTCCGGTCTTCTTTAAAGACCGTCAGGACCAATAGGATAAAGATTAGAATGGAGAGAATAGAAGTCATAATTTGTATGATGAAAATCCCCCAAAAGACTCTGCTTCTCTTCTCTATATCCTCTCTGCAGGCGGCTACGCTCCGGTTTCCGTAATTATCAAGTCCCAGCTTTCCAAACATTATAAAATAGCAGGCAACCGTACTGGAAAAGGTATATACTCCAACCTGCTCCGCCCCCAGCACACGAGCTACATATGGTGTAACAATAAGCGGCAAAATGCAAATAGATAAGCGGTATATGACATTGTATATATAATTTTTCTTAATATCCATACCCATTTTTATACCCCTGCTATTTAGAAGCTTTCTCTTCCTCAAAATTCTCCTGTCTCTGAAACTCTACACGCTTTTCAAAGGCTGTCGGTGAAATAGCAATGTCTCCCGATAAAATGATTGCTTTTACAAGTGAAGTACATTTGGCAAAGGCCTGATGATTGATTGAAAGCACTTTCTTTGGAATTTTAATCTGCTTTAGACCGGAGCACCCGTAGAAAGTGCGCTCATAAATCCTCCCTATTTGGGTGGGCAGCTGAAAATAAGTTAATGCCTCACAATACATAAAGGCACCTTCCCCCATATATTCCAATGTATCAATCTGCGGTAATATTGCTGTCTCAAGCTGTTTGCAATATGCAAAAGCATAACTTCCCAAAACTTTTACTTTTCCTGTCAGAAATATTTTCTTAAGGCTGCCGCAGCCCATAAAGGCACCTCTTCCCACAAATTCCAGCATACTGCCCTGTCCAAATTCAACTGATGAAAGATTCGTGCAGCCGGCAAAGGTATAGCGCGGAATCTTTACAAGGGCTGTGGGAAAAATACTGCCCTCTTTTTCTTCTCCCTGGCGCATATAGGTAAAGTTCAGTTTTCTCAAAGCGCAGCACTCGGCAAAAGCGCCTTTTCCTATCTCAACAATACCGGAGGGCAGGCTGATATTCTCCAGTGCACTGCAGCCGGCAAAGGCGTAGGCACCGATTTTTCCAAGGCGGCTTCCTTCCTTCAGCAAAATATTTTTTAAGCTTTTGCAATTCTGAAAGGCACGGGCCTGAATCTCTTGCACCGTATTTGGTATTTCAACGGAGACCAGTTGGTCACAGCCATAGAACATACTCTTTTTTATAACAGTCACATATTCCGGAATCACGATGTGTTTCACCCTGTGATTAAACAGGAAATCAAGGGAATTCTCTTCGTTATACTGGCGGGCAGAAGAAAAAAGAATATTTTTCTCTTTCGTCACAGTCCGCGGTATTACTGGCTTTAACGCTTTTACTTTTTCAAACTTTCCTTTCTGAAAAAGACGAATATCCTTCCTGAGCCGTATATTTTCATTGACCTGGGAAATGCATCTTAACAGCCATTTTAACAGATACTTAAGAAATTTTCCAAGAGTCCGAAACAACAAGAGAACGGAGCGGAACGGAGCCTTCATAAAATAGATAAGTATATATCCAAAATAATTCAGCCACAGATAATTAGCCCTTGCCAGTTGTATCATTCTAATATAAAAAATCTGTGACATCTTTTTGTTTACCAAAAGGATATCCATGTATTTATCGAGGATATTCTGACAGTCCCTTAGTTCATTAAACTCATACTCTTTATTATCCGGAGTAATACTGCATTCGCATAAGTTAACGGGTATAATCAGGACTTTTTTTCTCTTGCTCAGCCTGATAAGCATATCTCCGTCCATAAAATCAGTAAACCGTCCGTCAAAACCGCCTGCCTCTTTAACCGATTTCGTATGATATATGACTTGGGCAGACATTTTTGCCGGGTTATCCAAAATCCATCTTGAAGCATCAAAGGTCAAATGGTCAATCAGCGGCTCAGCAGCTATGTGTGCTTTTCTCTTGTCAAGAAGCATCCCGTTACTGCTGGAAGCTGCTGCCTCTGCATTGCTCTTAAGCTGCTCCAACTGCAATAATGCCTTCGCCGCGTCCCAGGAATCATCGCTGTTTAGGAAGGCTATATATTCCCCCTCCACATAATCAAGGATATAATTTCGAATCTCAGCAATGGATAGCAGCTGATCCATCTTAAGGTAATCTACATTGGGATATGCGGCCAAATCCTCCTGCAAACTGAGACTGTATATGCTGTTTGGTTCATTTGCATCTGCCACCAGCACTCGGATTGGCGAATATATTTGATTAAAAATACTGTTCAGCGCTTTTAAAATGCTCAAGGTCGTATTTCTTTTTGCAATTAAAACAACGCTTAGCAATGAATTCTCCATAATATCCCCCTTCGTGAATATCCAATCTTTGATTGGATATTCCTGAATCCGTAGTTGAAAAAACATCTTTTCGTTTTTTCAACCTAGGGCGTGTTTGAAAACTGCTTGTGGTGGGCTGAATGTTTCACTTTGTGGGAGACAAGGAGCAGTTTTGGGAGCGTAGCGGGCCTACGTTTCCAAAATTGCGACGCAGTATACCGCAAAGTGGGACGTTCAGAACGACGCAATGAGTTTTCAAACACGCCCTAACCTCTTAACTATCAAGAATAAAATTTCCAAGGCTATAAACCCCGGTATAATCAGGTGCGGCGAAGGTATTTGCAATCTGAATCGGCTGCTTAGAACGCGGATCGTAAATACCCATAGACAGAATGTATTTTTGGTGTTCCTGCTGCTTTGGAATCCACTCAGTTGTGGGAATCACCGCCGCTAACTCTATCTTTTCTCCCGGCAGCCACCTGCGGGTATCTGTATCAACAGCATATTCATACACCTCTAAAAGGGATGCGGTGCGAATCAGGAACTTAACCTGAAATTTGTGATAACAGGGGGCAAATCCCATGTTTGTGATTCTTACGGACAGCTCCAAGTTACCGTTCTTATCAGAGGTCAGGGACAAGCTGACCTCTTCTATGGTAAAACGATAGCCCAGGTGCGCTATGATGTATTCGTACGCTGTCTTATCTTTCCATAAGGCATTAACCGAACCAGCCTTGCTGGTTTTCCATTTATTGAGTACCTGCTCGTCATACTCACTATGCAGATAGGAAACTCTCATATCCCTCAAAGTACTTATTGCCGGTGCCGCGTCATTATATGCACATTCATTAATAACCTCACCGCCGTTGGAAACATAATTGCATAATTCACTCTGAAACTTAAGTTCATCGGCACGTACCCATTTGTCGCTGTAAGTTTTGGAATCCATAGCACTTATATCTCCGTAGGTCCCAAAATCAACCTCTGAAGCCATCATGCCGTCATTGAAGAGAGAAAACCTGGCCCTTTGAATATCCCTATAACCGGTCTCAGTATCTAAAGGCTTATAGGTTTGAAATATCATCCGCCAGAAACTGGGACAACGCAGTGCTATCTGCGTATTATCACCGGCGCATTCATACAGGTGTTTTGCCAGGCGTGTCATATTGCGCTCGCTTAGATACCTTGAACTGTGCATTTCCCCCCAACTGCCGATAAAAAGTCCCTGCAGTATATAAATACTGTTCGAATGTTCTTTCAGAAGCGGCGACAGCTGCTTCATATGATTAAGAATGATTGAGATATCCTTGGGTTCGTTTAATATACCTTTCCCCTCCCAATCGTATACAAAACGCACAATCATCTGTTTTTTCCGCAGGATAAAATACCGGAATATCCGCTCTATATTGCTTATGGCATACTCTGATAACGGCATTTCGTTAAAGGCAAGGAGGTTGATTTCCACAAGACACAACTGATGAGCTGTATTAACAGGAGCCTCTTCCACTATTATCCCTCCCGGCTGCAGCCTTTCAGAATCGGCATAAAAACGATAGATTTCGTATAATCCGCAATAGGGATTATTCAAAGCCTCAGCTTTTTCTGTTCTCGGAAGCGCCATCCACTTTAATTTAAAACCAGTACCCTTTCGTGACATATTGAACCCCTCTACGATTATTTCTGTAATCCGCTCTTTACACGCTTTATAACAGTTAAGATGCTAAGGGGCATAATCATCATATAGAGCATCTGCCTGAGCAGCCCCGTGTGCATGCTGGAACCGGCTTTTCTTTCATGCATAACAGATGCCGTCTCCTCAACCTTATAACCTAAGAGCAGCATCTGGATGATCATATTGGCATCCGGATAAAAGTAATCGAAATTACCAAATTTAGAATAATATGTAAATGTTTTTTTGTTTAAACCTTGCAGGCCCGAGGTAGGATCGGTGATTACCTTTCCCGTAGCTTTCTTAATCACCCAGGAAAACATAGCGAGAGATATTTTCTTTATTCCCGAAATCTTAAAAGACTGGCTCCCCTCCACAAAACGGGAACCAATAACAATATCCGGTAAGTTACCCTCCGCATTCTGTGTCGTCAGGCATTGATAAATATGCGCTATATTAGAGGTGTTATGCTGACCATCCGCGTCTATCTGGATGACATAATCATACCCGCGGCGAACGGCATATTTATAGCCCACCTGCAGGGCAGAACCATATCCCAGATTAAATACATGGGTAACTACAGAGACATTATAGTTTTTTGCAATAAATCCGGTCTGATCCATAGACGCATCATTTACGACCAGAATATCCGCAAAGCTTTGGATTTCCGGTGTACACAGATTATTAAATAACGCTGCCATATTCGCTTCTTCATTAAATGCAGGAACTATAATCAATACTTTATTCATACCGCTTCTCCTCGTTAAGCATAGCCAGCATGCCTTCCAGATCCTCAGGATACTCCAATTGTTTTTCCAGCACATGCTCTGCATATTCCTTTTGTGTTTTAGGGTCATCTATAAGCCGCTTAAGTTCATAAACCAGATTCTCCACATTCAATGACAGTAAGATGCCATCATATCCTGATATAATCTGCTCCGTATTACCGGTACAATCCGATGCTACTATTGTCTTTCCAAGTATTTGTGCTTCTTCAATTGCAATGCTCTTTCCTTCAAAACGCGTTGCATGGACGTAGATATCCGCCTGCTTCATAAATGGGTACGGATTATCCCTGGCTCCCATCAGGATAAAGTATTCCTCCACACCGTATTTCTTAATCAGCATCTCCAGATTTCTTCTTTCCATTCCCTCGCCTATAACATACCAGCGCACATTATAACCGGCCTTACGCAGCTCTGCCAGTGCCGTAACGGCAATATCATAACCCTTCTGGTAATGCAGACGCCCCACAGTCAAGAGACGGATACCCGAAAAGCCATCGGTGAACCCGGTTCCGCTCTCCGCCCTCTTAACAATCCCTTCCTTATCCAGCAGATTCCGAAATAAATGGACCTTGTTCCTATACTTAGGGTAAACACTGCAAAATTTCTCTCCGACCTCTTTGGAAACTACAAATATCTTCTCCATTTTTTCATAACAGTCTTTGTCCATCAAAGGTGTATAGCCTGCCTTTTGGTAATCAATATGGATAAATGCCGCCTTATGGACAGCCTTTACTTTATCTGCAAGATAATAGGCTGCCGCTCCCTCAATATAAGCCACCGCTAAATCATAGTTTTCTTCCAGCGCCGGTCTTCCGTCTGAGAGAAGTCTCCACAACAGCTTGTCATACTGCAGTTTTCTGCCGGAGGCTTTCTGTTCCCTGATATTTTTTATCATAGTTCCAAGTGTCTGAAAACCCGTCATCTTATAAAAAAACGAATATAGAACTTCTCTTACTATCCGCCTGCGCCCGGAAAAAGAAAGCACGGAAGCATTGTTAATATGCCGGTTCAGAATATTCACGTTCCCTGGTACCCTGTCAAACAGCTCTCCGCAGGGAATAATTGCAAGGAGGGAAAGCTCATAGCCACCCATGGAATCCAGCTTTTTCAGCAGTTCTATCAACGCGGTCTCCGCACCGGCTCTGCCCATGGTATTAATAATAAACAGCAGTTTCTTTTTCATACTTCATGATTCTCCGCAGTAGTCTTGTCCTTTCTTTTTATCAGATCTTTCAAATGACTGTTCTCTTCATTTAACAAGGATACCTGCATTGCAAGCTCCTGTACGCGTGCAGATAATTCAGCATTCGCCTTATAGCAGTTAAAGATTCCGTAAGTCGCAAGAATAATAGCTATTGCAAATATGATGGACGGCGGGTATTGTACGGAAAACTGATCGGATATAAAATACACCAGCCCGGGAACCAAACCAAATATAATTATAATGATACCGCCTATAATCCAGAACAGACTTTGTTTTTCTGTCATTTTACGGACAACGCTGGCTTTTCTCGCCATGAAGATCAGGACCAGCCCAGATGCACAAATAAAAAGCTGAAGTAATAACGACATATAATTCCTCCCAATATAGTCTTTGTTCAATAAATCTTATTTATATACATTATAAACATCCGCCCTGGGCATATCATCGTATACCTGCTTTAGGACAGTCCCGCGGCAGAATACATGGTTGTCCAGGTTTTTCTCGATCCAGCGCAGTCTGAAATAAGAGAAAGTAAAGGAACAAAAGGCACCGGCCGTAAACCCTGCACCGTACCAGATGGCAGAAAATCGCGTTGCCAGAAGGGAACCGGCTAAGGTAACACTTGCAAAAATCACACCATTGATTACCGCTCCGTTCAAGTCATCAAAATAATACAGGAACAGCAGTTCTGAATACATTAAAAATGCAATAAAATAACCTACCGCCAACTGGGGATATATCTCCATGATCATTCCGGAAAATCCGATAATCGGCAGAACCACAATGGCTATCAGGTAAATGACCACCGAAACAATAAACTGAATATGGGTAAGGGACAAAAGCTGAGAGGAAAGCCCTCGAAACATCCTCTTTTTAGCCTTTTCAATACTGTCAAGCTTACCGCCGATAACAGCCTGGGTATAATCCTTATATCTGTCATGGAAGTGCATCTCTACTCTGGATATAAACAATACGCTGGCAGATATATTGGTAAACATGGCAAGACAGGTAGCCATATCATAGGACTGGTTGCAGACATAAGTGTCACGTACTATCAGATGGGTCGGATGAGTCCAAAATACAAAATTATGAATAAACAGCCCCAGGGTATATAAAAAATTTGAGGCAATCAACTTCCAATACACCTTATAATAATGGAGAACATCCCTGTATTTCCGGCTGTTTCCAGGAAAATACCGCAATACATTGCCTATCTCCAAGGCCGCAATCAACAAAAAGCCAATACTCAAAGCAAGCAGCATGCTATAGGCAATAGAAAATTTCAGGATGAAACGAAATAAGAGGGATAATAAAAACGTCAGGGCCATACAACTGAAAAAATAGAACGAAACTTTCTTATACTGCTTTAAAATAGAATTATATACCATGGAGGAAAATGTCAGGGTCAGCCCTAAATAAGCCATATATGTCGTAAATACATAGTAAACCGCCACATGACCAATCACCACCTCATAGATATAAAATGGTATAGCTATCAGGGAGGACAGGGTAAGATTTGAGATGGTTCCCACATAGACACAGGGTCTGATATCCTCATAATGCTGCTCATGTATTCTATCGGTCTGGAATTTTGAAAGCACCGAATTAAAAGGAGATGAGGTCAAAAGAGAAAAGATAAATATATACAGAATACTGCTGGAAAAGGTCTCCCGTTCCAAATATCCTACCTGATCAAATCCCAGCACCCGATACATTCCAAAAAGGCATCCTATCACTACCAGCATTGGGGCAATGGTGTAAACAAAGCTAAAGCCAATGCCGTAAAGAGATGCGGTCAACGTTTGCTTATCAAATATTCTGTTTAGCTGAACACCTATACCAGCCATATCCGCTCTCACCTCTTTTGTTTATATTACTTCTTCCGTTTAAGAACAAATACTTCTTCTGAATAAGTGACACCACTCATTTCAGCCAGGGTTTTATAAATCTTTCTATAGTTATCTTCCATATAAACGCTTCTGTATTTTGCCATAAGACGGTTATAGCCATTTATGCCCATCTCCGCTGCCAGGGAAGGATGATTAGCTAACTTCAAAATGGCATTGGTTATTTCCGAAATATTCATAATAGGCACGACGATGCCTGCATCACCAAAGGAATCATTCTCTCCATGGATCAAGCCGTAGCAGTTACCTACGTTCGTAGCGATACACGGCTTTTTTGCGGCAAATCCTTCCAGAATCGTAAGGGGCTGGCCTTCACTGATACTGGTAAGTATGGTCATATCCATTTTTCCAATATAATCAGCCGTACGAATGCTGCCTGTAAATACTATATTTTCAGCATTCAGAGCTTTTATCAGCTCATGACAATCCGCCGCATATTCCGGATTCTCATCATCCGGTCCCATAATCCACAGCTTTAATTTCGGCTGTTTCTGATGGGCATAGTAAAATGCATTAATCATCGTCTTTACATCTTTGATAGGTGTAACACGAAGTATTGCTCCTACATTAATATACCCATCCTCCGGTTCTTTCATAGGAATATTCTCGAAATTCTCTGTTTCAATACCATTCGGTGTAATGATTGCCTTTTCCTCCGGACAGCCTAACTCTATTTGCAAAGAATTGGCCTGTTTAAAAAGGGAAGTCACCAGATCTGCAAAGTTATATGCACATTTGGACATTTTATGGAACTGCTCGATCCATATGCTCTTATAAATACCCTGAACCCATTTTGCCTTGATAATCTCCTCTTCCCGCTCACGGGTATAAATACCGTGCTCACTGATAAGCAGTTTTGCATTGGAATAGATGGACAGGGCCTTGCTGCCGATAATACCTGCATAGCCGGTGGATACACAGTGGTAAATATCGGCCTCAGGCGGTATGCATTTTAGTGCAAAGAAAAGCGGCAGATAGATCGAGCGCATGGTCCACAGGAAATCTGAAAAGGTAATGTCATAATACCGCAGAGAATAATAATCCTTTGTAATCTCCAGAAATTCAGGACTCATCAGAATATTGTTAATAGAAACATTTTTTCGACTGAAAATTCGAAACACCGCCTGCCAGTCTACGTCTTGTCCCATAATCAGACTTCTTAATGCTTCTACTTCTTTTTTCTTTAAGTGCACCCGTTTTTTTTCAGTCCTGAATTTTCCGACCCAGTCCACATCCTGCAGATAGACCTCATGTACTTCCGTCAGATTATCCGGAAGACTATATGCAAACTTGCCTCTGACGCTTCGGTCTGCCACAATTGTAATGAGATTGAACTCTATATTGGGAAATAATTTTATGATGCTGTGTATCCAACTGGATACCCCGCCAACAACATAGGGGTAACATCCCTCCGCTATCATACAAACCTTCATCACAGCCTCCTTCCCGCCTATTTGCCACATGTTCTTTCCGGACAGTTTTATTTCGCGTTACTTGGTATTAACTTATTATTCTCAGGCTTTTCGAGGACATTTTCCTCCTTCATATGAAGTTTTACCTCTGTCCCTTGTGCTTTAATCAGATAGGAGGTATCAGATATCTTCTTAGCCGTACCATTCTCCACATCATCTATCCTCTTATTACTGGTATTCAATATAAAGTAAGCTTCCTCTTCAAAATGATCTATATGAATATCAATAGTATTCTGCTTATATTCACAGGAATAATCCAGTGCCAGAAAACGTCTCACCCGTTCTTCCATTTCATAGACCGATACCATGTCCAGCATAGAATAATCTTTAAAATAAGTATTGCCTTTGGACCATTTAAGGCTCAAATTATTCCACTCATCAGAGCTGTCCTGGGGATAAAGGACACGTTTAATATCCACTCCCATATTGCACATGCCAAGAGCATTTTCAATACAGCTCATCCTCAGGTCGTCCATGGTTTCATGCCGGTAACCATCCAGATTATATTTTACCGAAAGCACCTTATCGTTTAAGAAGCCCAGCAGACTATCACCTTCTTTATAATCTGACATAACCAGATTAATATCTTGAAGGAAATCACTATCTAGCACCTTCTCCACTTCCCCGGTACTAAAACCTGCCGAATAAATGGCAGTAAAATGATAATCCGGCAGATATTTTCTAAAGAACAATTCATTTTTAGCAAGTATATCTTTTATATCAATGCCAGACACCTGTCCCAGGGAAAGTCCCAGTCCGCCTGAAAGTTTTTCAATCTCCTCCAGGTAAAATATGAGATAATCCTCCTTTGAAGCCACATTATTCAGATAATCCAGCTGGGGAGCTGCAAAAAAGTTATAGGAGCCTCCGTATTTTTTTAGAATCTGAATAATATTCGGCCACAGCAAATCCCTGGCCACTGCCTCTGAATTCCGGCTGTATAATTGATTCATCACTTCATAATTCTCATCAGAAAAATAAGGATAACTTAGCAGCGATATTGTTTGTGCATTTATAATAGGATAGAGATAATATTCACTTTGATGGGCCATAAACCCTGTCAGTACACCAAGCAGGGACGTACTGTCAAAAATGTCGCAGTTTACGACGCATACAAAGGAATTTCTCGTTGCCGTCCTCCATAACAGCGGCGGAAGGTCTTTATCTTCGATTTTAAGCTCCTCCTGATTCTTAAGCATTCCTACCGCATATACCTCATATCCTGCTGCCAGCGAATAATACGGGACATTGACCTTTGTGTCGTCCTTCTCGCCGAAATAGTCACCCTTTGTATAAATCCTCTCTTTATTTATCATGAAATTCGAAAAAATCTTAATTCCATCAGCTGTCACATTTTCAGCAACTTCACCCTTTATGCCAAAGAAAGCGGCCAGTTCCTTGCTCTTAGAAATAACCTGGTAATCAGGAAGCCCTGTAAAAATCATTGTCTTTCCCAAATCAGCATAAGCGTATAAGTCTGTCGAATCCTCTGCCGTAACCTCGTAATCACCAAAAAGTACTGCGTCATAGCCAGCTATTTCTTCTTTGTCCGGTAAGGCACTGAAAACCTTGTACAGGTATTTATTATACACACACCACTCTATCAGGACCTGTGTATTTATATTCTCTGTACTCCCTGACAAAATAGCGATGCGCAGTTTCCCTCCCTGGTCTAAGACCTCTCTGCCCTTAACAGGCAGGATAGAGGCCGATTTATCCAAATTCAGAGAATCAGCCGTTATCGTATCGCTGATATTAATGTCAGGCTTATTTGTCTCCTTTGTATTCCCGGAAGTATTTGACAGAATATTCGTAGAGACGCCGATAAACATAAACATTACAAATACCATTACCATCAATATTAAAATTGTAAAGTAATTTTTTATAGAAACCATTGTCCCTTTCCAGAATTATGAGCCGTCATACAAGCGGAACAGGTTCATAATTTCTTCATCAACAATAATATTCGATTCCCTTAACTCACTCAGACAATCAAAAAAGGCTGTCTTATTCTGCTGTTCAAAATATAAATGCAGAAATGCTTTGTAGGTATCCAGCATATACCGGCGGTACAAACCGGCTCTGGAAGCCCATTTATCCGCCATATCATAATTCTTAATTGAGATGAACAAATCCGTCATCCATAAATAATGGGTTGCAGTCATATACCAAAGATTATGATGAAAGAGATTCTCTGCAACATTGTCCATAATATAAATATAAGATTTCTGCTCCACTTCGTTCATGATTTTCATACTTAGAATTTCATGAATATAATCAAGGGAAAGAAGATTAAGTTCCACATCTTCCGGATGCTTTTGCATCTGCAGAATCATATTTTGGGCCGTAGTACGGCATTCCGACAATGCATCCAGAATAATAGAGGCCGCATAATGAGAGGTTTCGGTATCCTCGCTGTTCATGGCCACTACAATGCTGGAAACCGTTTTTTTCGCATTGTTACGCAGAGTATCAAGAAGAAGTCTCCTAAGACTTGAGGTATCAGAGACCGCCATGGCATCCTGAATCGGTACATAGTTCATCTCCGTTTCACTATTGGGGGGCAATATTATCTTCTCTCTCTCCTGGTTAAAGCTGATATCACTCATATCAACATTCTTCTTCCGGCTTAAGAAACTAAAGAACAGGCCCAGTAAAATATATAACAATCCGAAAAGTGGTACGATTAGAATAAACCAGGACAGCATAACCACCGTGTTTCGCTGACCTTTTTTTCGAAAGAAAGCCGTTATAAATACTATCAATGCAATCAGTGAATTCAATATCAAGATAAGCAGAACCGGCATCTTAGCGCTCCTTTTCCGGATAAGTCGTAATATCCTTCTCCCCCAAACGTTTTCTGACATAGACGGATTCTGCTTCATTGGTATTTGTCAGCAGAACTGCAAGGTTCCCATCTGGCATGATGCCAATATAATCTGACTCCCGCAGTAACGGTTTAATAATATCGCTCATCTCCTTTATGGACCTGGAATCCTTTTGGACATAGAAAACACTCTGTTCTGTATAGCCTTTCTCTCCCGCATGCCTGTAAATATCAAGCATTCCGCGAAAGGCAGCTTCCTGCAGAATTGCTGTTTCCGGAATGAATCTGCGGTTCGCTAAAGCATCCAGATAATCTGCATCCCGAACCACGACGGAATAAATCAGTGCGCCAACGATTGTAAGCAGGTTTGCCTGATACAGGGTCATTTGCTCATAAGGAATACTCCACAGGAATATTACAATTCTCATATCATTATTATTATCAAAAAGAGCACTGGCCATCATCGGCAGTGTTCTGTCTAAAGAACGATTAATATATACCTGCTTACCCGCCAATACTTCAAAAATCATTTTATAATTCTTCATTGGGACTGATTTTCCAAGAAAACGTGCCTTTTCACTGGAAGCAGAGGCCAGTCTGCAATACTCCGCATTTGACACAAGATAAATTGAAACATCCTTTGTATTCATGATTTCTGAAAGGGTATCCAGTGATGCGAACAGCACCTCACCGGTTGCGGCCTTGTCCAGTTTGGAGGTAATCTCATAAATTCGGCCGATACCTTCCGAACTGCTGATTATTTTATCCGCAAAATAATTCTTGATTTTCATATTACTGCTGTTAATAACAGTAATATCTTCCAAACGTTCCGTAAGAAAATCTATTTCTTCGTTTTTATCTGATTTCATCTCGATGAATCTATCTTTTAAATGCCCTACTGTCAGAGAAACCACAAAAATCTGTGCTATCCAAATGTAGGTGTTAATATCTATTAATATGGAAAAACCAGAAGTTGTATACATTTGCCGGAAGCAATATCCAATAACACTGAGAAGGGAAGCTAAAATGGCCTGTTGTCTGCCATGAATCACAGCAAATAACAGCACGTATAATAAATAGAAGTTAATCTCACTGAAATAAGGACTGCCTGCGGTCCTATTATTCAATATAAAAAAAGGAATAAAGAAAACCAGGCATTCAATAAAAGGGAAAACCTTTCTGAGCAGGCGAGATATCCGCTCTCCCAATCCATTCCCGCTGTATTTTTCATCCTTATGCAAAAACAGATTCTTATGACTGTTCATATAGGAAATAATTTTAGGCACTATTTCCTTATAGCTATTTCTGATTTCAAAAGGGAATTCCTCGCGAAATCTTTCATTTGATAATATAATTCTGTGTTTAAGGCCTATTGTTTGGTCCACAATATCAATCTGGCTTGAATATTTTTCTTGAATCAGCCTGGCAACCTCATCCCCCGTTACTTCTTCCATCGAAGAAATATGATAGAGATGTTGTTTTCTCTCAGGTGCTTTAATTAACAGCGCTATTGCTTCTACCGCATCTTTTACATAAAGAGCTGATAAAATTTTTTTGGCATTTACCTGCAAACGGCTGGTTATCAGAGCCTTCAGGCATATACTTGAAAAAATATCCGTACAGGCTTCTCTGTCAGCAGGAATACCATACATTCCTGCCACTCTCAGGACCGTTACTTCCATTTGTGTTGTCTGATTAAAATGCAGTGACAGGTTCTCTCCCTGGGAAATTGTCATGGCTTTAACACTATTAGGGGAAGCCGGTACCTCCTCATTGATGTCTATGATATATTCATCTTCATATACCGTCTCGGAGGATATATATATAAAGTGCCTGACGCCAAACATTCCCGCACACATGAGCAGGTTATTGAGACCGGTTATATATCTTGAGGATTCCTCAAACATACTCTTATCGTCCCATTTGTATAACGGGTCGTAAGCCCCTGTAAAAAGAACCGCATCCGGACGGCTGCTGCTGATAAGGGCTCTTACACTGTCGCTGTCATAATGAAATATATATTGTTCAAATACATGGGCATGCTTTCTTGACTTTTTATTACTGACTAATGTATAAATACGCCAATTTTCTTTGTAGAACTTATTAATAATTTCATTGGTAAATGTTCCATAACTTCCAACTATTAGGATGCTGCCCATATCAATGTTTTCTCTCCTACACACTAAATTACAAAAATTAGTCTTGAACCCTACTATAATACAAATTCTATGCCATTTCAAGTGAAATTAGTCTGTAAAATTGCACTTTTTGCTTAAAAAAGCCTTGAAAAATCGAAATTTTCCTTATTGTTCCATTTTTTCCATTTGCAGTAAGATAAATACATTATATAACTTGTATTATAATGTAAATTTCAGATTTATTTCTCCCTGAATGTAAATTAATCATACAATATACGCCAATAAACACGGTTAATTCTATGCATATTATGGATATCCTTGTCTTTAGTTGACAAATAAAGTTCCATAAGCTAATATAGTTAACGTAAGAACGAAATCTTCGATATTTTTTTGTATTTATTTGTTGCAGCAACAGACGCAATTAATATATATTAATGTAGCGAAAGGATGGATGGCATGAAAAAAAGCTTTAGGGGTTATAAGGTTTCCGAGGTCGATATCATTATAAACACTCTCCGTGAAGAAAATGAAAGCTTGAACGCAACGATTACTACCTTGAAGACACAGATAAAGAACAGCGAGGCCAGCGGAGCGAAAGCCAGTCTTTTAGAAGCTGATTTAAGAATACTTGAAGAGAATCTTAAAAAACTTAATGAAGAGAAACTTGAACTTATATCCCAAATTTCTTCCATCTCAGAGGAATCTGAATCCTTGAAGCAGCAAAATGAGAATTTAAACCTTCAGCTCTCCCAGCTTCAGCTGCAAAATACAATGCAACTTGAGTCCCAGCATACTGAGGACCCCTCTTCTATTGAAGCACCGCAGCCAGAACCTGAGTATAAATCAGACTTAGAACAAGAGCCTCAAGATATGGCAGATGAAACTGTATCTGCCGAGGACGAATCGAAAAAAACAATAGCTGCAATAAAAGAATTCAACAAAGTACAATCAGAAATAGATATCATGAAGGATGAAGTTGCCGCCTCAAATAGTACCGCTATTGATTGCAGTTCACAGGAAAATTTGAGCCAGATGTCTGAGATTTCTTTTCGAGCTTATGTTGAAATGTCTAAGATGAGAAATGAAGTTATTGATTATATCCATACACAGATGACGGAACAATATAGAATACTTGATGAGAACAATGCCAAATTATATAAGGTTTCTAATACGATGGATAAAATCATGGCTGATTTTATTAAGAGATCCAATGATTATTTAAAAACAGCGGACACTGCAAGATGATTAAATCGTAAAAAGGGATTTACTTTTCCGCAGATGTTTCACCCCTTCCTGAAAAGAAAATTAAAGTTAATTTATAGTAAAAAAGTCTTGTAAGCCTTGGTTTACAAGACTTTTTTTGCGCCGGTCACTCTGATTAATCAGATGGGAAGTCTGAGTACCCTACGGATGAATGAATTATTGAAAATTAGCAAATTTTGATAACAAAATAGCAATTTATGGAAAGTAAAATGTAAATATATGAGGTATTATAAAAATAAATAAAGATTAGATAATATTTTCTCAATTTTAATGACTCTCAATATTGGATATCTGTATTCAAGACTTATAATCTTACTAGTTTATCTAACTACTTCAATATATTTCTAGTTCAAGTTACTATCATAAAAATAAACTCTGGATGACTTAAATTCCAATCACAAAACTACTTATACAAAAAAACACATCAATAATCGGCAAACTAAAATGGTACAACCTGTCTTATTTAAATTTACCGTATTTATATTTTAAGGCTTTTCATTAATTTTAATAGTATCAATATTTTAGATGGTATGTAGGTAAGTGAAACTATAAACTATATATTGGAGGGGTTAATATGAACAAATTAACAAAGAAGGTTTTGGCATTTTTATGTGCAGTTGCAATGAGTTTTACAGGTTTATTTACAGGAACAGCATCCGCTGCTACGGATTACTGGCAGAATTGGACTGATGGAGGAGGTACCGTTACTGCTACCAATGGTTCCAATGGAAATTTCAGCGTTAGTTGGACAAACTGCGGAAATTTCGTTGTAGGTAAAGGCTGGAATACCGGCAGTGCATCCAGAGTCGCCAATTACAATGCGGGTGCCTTTTCGCCATCCGGTAATGGCTATTTGACTTTATATGGATGGACAAGAAACTCCCTTATCGAATATTATGTTGTAGACAGCTGGGGTACATACAGGCCAACCGGAACCTATAAAGGATCGGTAACAAGTGATGGCGGTACATATGACATTTATACAGCTACGAGATATAACGCCCCCTCTATTGACGGTACTCAGACGTTCCAGCAGTTCTGGAGTGTAAGACAGGCAAAGAGAGCTACCGGCAGCAATGTACAGATTAATTTCGCCAACCATGTTAATGCCTGGAAAAATAATGGTATGAACTTGGGAAGCAGCTGGGCTTATCAGGCAGTATGCGTAGAGGGATATCAAAGCAGCGGTTATGCGAATGTAACCGTTTGGTAAAAGGATTATTAATTCTAAACTGTCCGGTTAGATAACCGGCAGAACAGTAAAAAACTTACCTACATACTATATAATATAAGATACTTCAAAATCCTTTGATGTAAGGCCGTTTCTAATAAAAAGGAACGGCCTTTCAATAATTAAAATTTGTCCGAACATTACTTTTTCATAAAGAGGCAATGTTTTACACATCTGCCGCATAATGATTCAATCGGTTCAGAAGGAGAAAGGACTAATGAAAAAAATATTGTTTTTATTGATTCTACAAATCATACTGCTGACTTTATGCTCCTGCTCACAAAAAAAGCCGGACAGCTTTGTATTAATAAAAGGCGGAACCTTTATAAATACTAAGTCAAACTATTACGGAACAGACATAACAATAAAAGATTTTTATATAGGGAAATATGAGGTGACGCAAAAAGAATGGACGGAAATAATGGGAAACAATCCTTCTCAGTTCAAAGGACAAGATTTGCCGGTAGAATCGGTCAGTTGGTATGACTGTATAGAATACTGTAATAAAAGGAGCATAAAGGAAGGATTAGAGCCCTATTACAATATAGACAAAGATAAGAAAGATTCCGACAATAAGAGTGAATATGATGACATCAGATGGACGGTCACGACCAAAGAAGATGCCAATGGCTACCGGCTGCCGACAGAAGCAGAATGGGAGTATGCCGCAGGCGGAGGGCAGTTAAGCAAAAGTTTTTTATACAGCGGTAATGACAATGCAGATGAAGTGGCCTGGTATTGGAGAAATGCGGGTGATAACTATCTAACCGTTGATTGGAACTGGTCTTCCATTGAAAATAATAAAAATAAGACACATCCGGTCGGTTTACAAAAACCAAATGAACTGGGATTATATGATATGTCAGGAAATGTCAGAGAATGGTGCTGGGATTGGTATGGAGAAAATTATAAAGACAAGGTAACATCCGGTTCACAAAGGGTCTGGAAAGGCGGCGGATGGATTGGTGATATCAGCTGCTGCGAGCCTGTTTACCGAGGGAAATTTGAAGCAAACGGCTCTGGCCCTGACCAGGGAGTGCGTGTCTGCCGCCGGGAGTAAAATAAAAATATAAAAAAGACATTCCTCTGGCGCAAAGAAAGCTGTCAGGGAATGTCTTATTTTATTTAGTATGGATTTTAATAATGGTCCCTGTATTCTTTCTCAAAGTTTTCCCGCAATTTCTTTAACGCCTTTTTCTCGATTCTTGATACATAAGACCTTGAGATTCCTATTTTACTTGCTATTTCGCGCTGGGTCACTTCTTCCTGTGCATTCAGCCCGTAGCGCATTTCAATAATCTGCTTTTCCCTTTTACTGAGAACTTTATTAACCAGTTCGTAGAGCCGCTTGACATTTCCCTGCAGCTCAATATCCTCAATAATATCAGCTTCGGAGCTTTCGATAATATCCAAAAGATTTATCTCATGCCCTTCTTTATCAGAACCAATGGGTTCGTAAAGGTAGACTTCTTTCGCCTGCCTCTTGCCGCTTCTTAGCATCATAAGCAGTTCATTATCAATACACCTTGAGGCATAGGTGGCCAGCCGTATACCTTTATCCGGATCAAAGGTGTCGATTGCTTTTATCAGACCAATTGTGCCAATGGATATTAAATCATCTATTTCTCTATCCGCCGTGTTATATTTTTTAACAATATGTGCTACCAGACGGAGATTTCGTTCAATCAGGACATCCCTTGCTTCTTTACTGCCTTCCATGCATTGGCATAGGATCTCCGTTTCTTCCTTGGCGCTCAGTGGCTTTGGAAAAGATTTCACTGTAAAAGCACCTCAACGATTGGGGGGTTATTATTAATCTATGCCCGGTGCTAATTTTAAGTGCCTTTCCTACAAAAGAATTTTTCTGTTTATTTATACTCTTCCGCTAATTCCTTAGTTGGCAATATTCTTTCATATTTCGCATCAATATTATTAAAAAACTCCATCTGGTAATTGAAATTCTCCGCCTCCAATTGATTAAAGTTTCTATCCCCCGGAAGCAAGCCGTATACCTTTATCCTATAAGTTCCACACTGCTACCTTGTGGTATTTTTCAAATCCCCCCTGAGAATTCTCATCCAATTCAATTCCATTTGTATCTAACAGCGGATATTTCGCCTCCCGCAGGCCAAATCCTGTAAAGATACCGCCACGTATATTGGCAAAACCAGCTTCCGCCGCCAGGTCAAAATCTGAAGGATAGCAGAAACCTTCCTCACGCAGGGACAGTGCATCGCCTTTCGTATAAACAGCCGGTGATGCGCTGTGCCGTAATACGGTATGTATATCCCGGTGATAATAAAACTGGTCAAAAAGATTGATTTGCAGCTTAAAAGAATCCGATTTCAGGTATACATTATCCTGTTGCTGTTCATTAATGGCTTCAATGACACCGCAGGCCGCCGTAGCATGGCTTACCCTGTCTATTATTATAAGTTCACCCAACGTTTTGTGTAAACGAAATTCATCCAATACCACAGGCTCCGAAAGTTCAATCTCACAATGTCCGATTTCATTTTTTGCAATGGAATCCGCAGGTATCAGAGTTCCGTCATTTACGTCTATCTTATGGCGGATGCCTGTTATAATGGCGGGAATTAACTTTGTACCTGATTTCATCCAGTATTCCTTTCCCGGAATCAGTTTTTGGTCATCCATCCAAAGCAGAGCAGCCAGAAATGATTTTGCTGTTTTAAGTTCCGCATTTTTGGCCAGTACGCACCCTCTGGAGATATCCACTTCCCGGTCCAGCTGAATGGTTACCGGCTGCCCCAGTACTGCACTCTCTACTTCTGCATCCGCAAGATAAATTGACTTAACCTGTGCATTTTCACCGCTTGGCAGAATGGTAACCATGTCACCGGCAGCAACTTTTCCTGCCTCAATCTGTCCCTGAAAGCCGCGAAAGCTGTGATTGGGGCGGCAGACCCTCTGCACCGGCATGCAGAAGCCCTTTTCAGGTACGCTTCCCGTAATATCTATCGTTTCCAGATACCTTAAAAGAGTATCCCCCTGATACCATGGCATCTTATCAGAATATCTGGTGACATTATCCCCTTCTGTAGCAGAAAGAGGAATGATGGCAATATTCTGCAGTCCTACCTCTCTCCCTAATTCTTCTATGTCCTCAGAAATTCTGGCAAAACGTTCTCTGTCATATCCGATTAAATCCATTTTGTTTACTGCAAACACGAAATAGCGGATGCCCATGAGAACGCAGATTCTGGCATGACGGCGCGTCTGCACAAGTACCCCCTGAGAGGCATCCACTAAGATTACCGCCAAATCAGCAAAGGATGCCCCAACTGCCATATTTCTGGTATATTCCTCATGTCCGGGAGTGTCTGCCACAATGAAGCTGCGCTGGTCTGTGGTAAAGTAACGGTAAGCCACATCGATTGTAATTCCCTGCTCCCGCTCCGCCATCAGCCCGTCAAGCAGCAGGGAATAGTCAATTGCACCGCCTCTGCTGCCCACCTGACTGTCCAGAATCAGGGCCTGTTCCTGGTCAGCATACAAAAGCTTGGAATCATACAAAATATGCCCGATCAAAGTGGATTTCCCATCATCCACACTGCCGCAGGTGATAAATTTTAAAAGTCCGTTTTCTGCACTACTCATTAAAAATACCCCTCCCGTTTGCGTCGTTCCATGCTTCCGGCCGCCTCGTTGTCTATGACTCTGCTGGTACGCTCCGAGGTTACGGCAGCAAGGGTCTCGGCAATTACCGTATCCAGAGTGCCAGCCTCCGATTCCACACCTCCGGTAAGCGGATAACAGCCCAGGGTGCGGAAACGTACTTTTTTATACTCCGGTTCCTCTCCCGGCAGCAGCCGCATCCTGTCATCATCCACCATAATAATATTGCTGTCACGGTATACCACAGGCCGTTCCGCAGCAAAATACAGCGGAACGATTTCAATATTCTCACGCTGTATGTACTGCCAAATATCTTTTTCCGTCCAGTTCGAAATTGGGAACACCCTTATACTTTCGCCTTTATTGATTCGGGTGTTATAAAGTTTCCACATTTCGGGCCGTTGATTTTTGGGGTCCCATGCGTGATGTTCATTTCGGAAAGAAAAAATTCTTTCTTTTGCACGGGATTTCTCCTCGTCACGCCGTCCGCCGCCAAAGGCCGCCGTAAACTGGTACTTGTTAAGGGCTTCCTTAAGAGCCTGTGTTTTCATGATATCCGTATAGGCTGCACCATGATCAAAAGGGTTAATTCCCTGTGCAATGGCCTCTTCATTACGGTAGACCAGCATCTGGATACCCAGTTCCTTTGCCCGCCTGTCCCTGAATTCAATCATCTCACGAAACTTCCAGCTTGTGTCTATATGCAGAAAAGGAAAAGGCGGTTTCTCGGGATAAAATGCTTTCATTGCCAGATGGAGCATTACCGATGAATCCTTGCCGATGGAATAAAGCATAACCGGACGCTCACATTCTGCCGCTACTTCCCGGAAAATATAGATGGCCTCGGCCTCCAGTTTATCTAAATGTGTTAATGCCATATGATTCACTCCTAATATTTATTTGCATTACGACTGTCTACCGTAAGAATTTGTATACCTCCGTCCGGCTTGGTAATTGTCCAATGGAGCAGGGTATCTTCCCGCCGTACTGTAAGTTTTCCGCCCAGTCCGCCCATATCCTTACCAAGGAACAGGGCAATTGCCTGCACCGGGCATTCCTTTACACAGGAAGCACAGCCCCAGCAGCGCTCCACGTGGCGAATACCCGCTTTTCTTTCATCATCCAGCTGTATTAAGGTACCCGGACAGCTATCAGCACATTGACCGCAGCCAATACAAACATCTCTCGAAATCTCAATGCTCATATTCTTCTCCCTCCTGCACCAGCGGCCGGAAAATGATGTTCAGCTTTCCGCCCTCTAACCGGGAATTTACATACAGCTTCCATTTATCACTGCTCTCCGGATAATCCGTATGCTCGGCAAAACTGTGCCAGCGGGTTTCCTTACGGGCACCCAGGTGGGCAATGACTGATTTGCAGAGTGTAAGACGTTCCCGCAGTTCCAGCAGATAGACCAGTTCCTGCATTGTTAAAGCGCTTAGAAAGTCAGATTGTTTCTCTATCTCAGATATTTTTTCTAAAGCCATGTCCAGTGATCTTTCTGAAAAACGGTAACCGGAACCTATCCCGCCTGCATACTCATCCATAACAGTCTGCATGGCTTCTTCCAGTTCGTCGGCACTGCTCTTTGCTCCCCGGGAATTTAAGAAGCTCTCCAGCCATTGTTTTCTTTCAATTACCTCTGCCATATCAATGGAGGGATTTTCACTGTCCATATATTTGACAGCTGCCCTGGCTGCGATTTCCCCCTCTGCGAAAGCGCCGGTCACATACTTCTGAGGACATCCGCCGGCAACATCTCCTGCTGCAAACAGCCCCTTGATTGTAGTTTCCCGGTTCGTATCCACCCAGTAACCGCTGGCAGTATGACCGCCTACAATATACGGCTCTGTGCCTTCAATTTCCACATTCTCTACTTCGGGTGTCCGACTGCTTTCCACCCACCGCAGAGTCTGTCCGGGGGCCATATTAAGATATGCTTTCTGCAGATCCTCATCCTGTTCCTTTGTAATGCCCACTGTACGAAGATAACAGGGGCCGCGCCCTTCCAGATTCTCCGTCACCGTGCCGTATATACGCTGTGAAGTAGTAATACCATACTTCCCCTCATAGACCTCTCCCTGCGCATTTATCTGCCTGGCACCAACTCCCTGTGCAAGGGTGCCGGTAGGGGCAATGGTATCCTTACAGCGAAGGGCGATGAAGCGCATTTCAAAGGTGGTCATTTCTGCGCCGGCACGAATTCCCATAGCGTAGCCGGCACCTGTGTTAAAAGGGGGATACCACATCTTATGCCTTGAGAATCCGGGGTGATTAGGCCTATACAGACCGGCCGCACCTCCGGTGGCACAGAGTACAGCCTTTGCTGTGATTACATACAGGACCGGTTCCAGCACATCAATGGCATAAGCGCCTTGAATCTTTCCTTCTCTGACTATATATTCGAATACATTTACCCGGTTCAGTATGGTAACCTTAGGATCAGCGGCCACAGCACCGGCCAGGATCGGTTTAATATTTTCTCCGTTGATTTTAATATTGCGGTTACCGCGGGTCACATACTTCCCCTGTTCGTCCTTCAGTATCGTCAGCCCCAGGCTCTCCAGCCTGGCAACCGTACGGTTCAGGCCCTCTGCCATAGTCCGAAGCAGGTCCTCTCTTACAATGCCCTCTGCGTCAGAACGGGCATAGTCCACATAATCTTTTGGAGTTTTACCAGGTACTATATAGGCATTGATCGCATTCACTCCGGCTGCCAGACAGCCACTGCGTTTAATATTCGCCTTTTCTGCAATAAGTACCTTACAACCAGACACTTCCGTAAAGGTCAGGGCTGCATAGCATCCTGCCGTACCGCCGCCAATAATCAGGAAATCCGTACTTATTTGTTTTATCTGCAATTCCACACTACCAACCATTCCTTCCCACTAAGTTACTAATCATTGTAAATGTGGCTCTTATAAAAATCCAGAGCTTATTACGCAAACGTTACACAGGAAAACTCAGAAAATACGCAAACGTTATACTTCTTTTTTCTTGAAATAATTAAAATAATATTATATCATATTATTCATATATATTTTATATGATTTAGGATGAGGAGGATTCGAATATGACCTTAAAAGAAGTAGCGGCACAGGCCGGAGTATCTGTTTCTACTGTATCACGAATTATTAACTCCCCTGATGACAGCTTTGCCCGCAAGGAGGTACGGGATCGGGTCTGGTCAATTATCAAAGAAACCGGCTATACGCCCAATCTAAGTGCCAGAGAGTTAAAATGCGGAAGGATAAAAGAACAGGAAACCTCTAAAGGCACCTTAGCATGTGTTTTAGGCAGAACCAAAACATTAGAGGATGATCCTTTTTTCGCACAGCTTGCAAGAGTTATTGAGCAAAAAGCTATGGAGCAGGGCTATCCTGTACGTCTTTCCTTTTCTGTTCTTGATTCGAACCCGGGCCTCATTCCTGAAAAAACAGCATCCTTTAACGCAGATGGCGCAGTAATTCTTGGACGGGTCAGCAAAAGTAATATGGCTTTTTTGGAAAAGTACTATAAAAACTTGATTTATGTAGGGCGCAACATCATTACGGCCGACTGCGATCAGGTTATCTGCAATGGATATGATGCAACACAAATTGCAATGAAACACCTTATCTCCTATGGTCACCGGCGAATCGGTTATATTGGCGAGATTTCAAGTGAGGTGCGGTACCAGGCATATCTTGATGCGCTCCATGAACATGGTCTGGAATATTCTGCGAGCCTGGTCTGTAATTGCCCTCAAAACGGCGCCGGAGGATATCAAGGTGCTGATTATCTGCTAAGTACCGCACATCCGCTTCCCACTGCTGTTTTCTGTGCGACCGACATCGCCGCAATCGCTGCTTTACGCCGTTTTTCCGAGTCTAAAATCAAAGTGCCGGAGCAGCTCTCTATCATCAGTATGGATAATATTGAACTCTCCGGATATGTTTCTCCCATGCTTACAACCGTAGGAATGCCAATCGTCGAAATGGGAACCATCGCCGTCCAGACCCTTATCGACAGAATCCGCAGGCAGCACAAACTTCCCATGAAGATTTTTTTACCCAACAAGCTGACAATCAGAGAGAGTGTTGCTAATATAAATGCAGGAGCGTACATATAAAGATAGATTTCATCGTTTCCCTTGAGTTAAATGGACCCATTGATTTATCCCCATTAAATAGCGAAAACATCATTATTCTTAAACATCGTGTTTTCTACCAGCTGAACCTGATGATCATTATAAAGATACAGCCGGTATATTAAAACACTGACTTCTTCACCGGCAGTAAGCACCTCGTCCTCCAGGGAACGGTAAGAGATGAATTTCAAATTTCCTACTGCAACCCGTAATTCCAGCATATTTCCACGAAAGAAAATATCCTCCACGATTCCCCGTTCTGACGCATGGGGATAAATCTCCTGATTCAATTTGGTAACACGCACAAATTCCGGCCGGACGATAGCTTTTGTATAACCACTATTGGCTTCAAACCCATGCAGACGTCCGTAGTTTTCAAATCCAATTGACTCACCTATAAATTTTGCCGCAAAGGGTGTAGCGGGATTTTTATAAATGTTTACCGGGGTTCCGACTTGTTCAATACGGCCGTTATTGGTAATGATAATTTCATCTGCCACTTCCACCGCCTCTTCCTGATCATGGGTAACAAAAATACTTGTGATACCCACTTTGTTGATAGTCTCCCTAAGCCAGGTACGCAGCTCTTTTCGAATTTTGGTATCAATGGCGGCAAAGGGTTCATCAAGCAGGAGTAACTGAGGATTCGGAGCTAAGGCACGTGCAAAGGCCACACGTTGTTTCTGTCCGCCGGAAAGCTGATGGGGGCGGCGTTTTTCCAGCCCTTCTAACCCAACCAGCTTAATGAGCTCCCCCACTCTTTTTTTTGTATAGGCTTTGTCTTTCTTTTGTACTTCCAGCCCAAAGGCAATGTTATCAAACACCGTCATATACCGAAAAAGCGCATAATTCTGAAATACAAATCCAATTCCTCTCTGACTGGCAGGCAGGTTATTCACCCTTTTACCGTCAATTATGATATCCCCGCCATCCGGTGTCTCTAATCCGGCAATCATGCGCAAAATAGTAGTTTTACCGCTGCCGGAAGGACCAAGTAACCCAATCAGCTTCCCCTTTTCAATAGTAAAACTGACATTATCCGCCGCCTGATAGCTGCCGAATTTTTTATTTATATTTTCGAGTTTAACATACATATCTTCTTACCTTTCTTCTCTCTTGACACGGTATTCCACAATATTCCGCAATATCAGCAATATGATTGCAATCAGCACTAAAATGGAGGAAACGGCAAAAGCAGCCGTCAGTTTGAATTCATTGAACAGAATTTCTACATGAAGTGGCAAAGTATTGGTCTTCCCTCTCAGATGTCCGGATACTACCGATACAGCGCCGAATTCGCCCAGACTCCTTGCCGTACAAAGAATCACTCCATATAACAACCCCCATTTAATATGGGGAAGGGTAACTTTAAAGAAAATACGAAAGCCTCCGGCCCCCATCAGAGCCGCCGCTTCCTCCTCATCACTGCCCTGGGACTGCATCAAGGGAATCAGCTCACGGGAGACAAAGGGAAAGGTAACAAAAACTGTAGCCAATATAATACCGGGCACCGCAAACACAATTTTAATATTCCACGCTTCCAGCAGTGGATATGCCCATCCAATCCGTCCAAATACAAGAATAAACACTAAACCTGCAATAACAGGCGAGATGGAAAAAGGAATGTCAATCAGTGTGGTAAGTATCTGTTTGCCCCGAAAATGGAATTTTGTAATAACCCAAGCTGCAAATATTCCAAATATGGTATTGACAATTACCGTAATTCCGGTAGCCAGTAAAGTCAGCTGCAGTGCTTTTATTGCATACACATCGGTAACTGCTTTTGAAAAAGTTTCAACTCCCTGCCGTAAGGCATATACCAGCACAGTGGCAAGTGGCAGAACAAGCATGAGAAACAAAAATGCCCCTCCAAGCAGTATAAATATTACTTTGACAACTTTTTGTCTCAACTCTTTTACCCCCTTGCAATTTTATGAATTTTGGATTGGAGCAGATTGATACCAAAGAGCAGAATAAAAGCAAAGACCACCATTACCAATGCAATCGAGGTAGCGGAAGCATAATTAAACTGCTCCAATTTGTTCATGATAATTAATGGTGTGATTTGTGTTTTATAAGGAATATTTCCCGCTATAAACACAACGCTGCCATATTCACCGATACACCTTGCAAAAGCCAGACCAAATCCGGTAAGGGCTGCCGGCAGAATTTCCGGAAAAATAACCCTGAAAAAGATGCGGGAGCGGCTGGCTCCCAGAACCATTGCCGCTTCCTCATACTGGGGGTCCAGCTTTTCCAACACCGGCTGTATGGAACGTACCACAAAAGGAATGCCTATAAATATCATGGCAATCACTATTCCTGTGGACGTATAAGAAACTTTGATGCCTATTTTATCAAATAACCTTCCTATCCAGCCTTTATCCGAATACAAGGTGGTCAGTGAAATACCTGCAACTGCGGTAGGAAGTGCAAATGGCAGCTCAATCAAGCCGTCCAATATCCGCCGGAAGGGAAACCGGTAGCGAGTCAGTATCCATGCAAGAAGAATTCCAAAGACCACATTCACGGTGGTAGCAATGGCTCCGCAGGAAAGGCTCACTTTATAGGCAGCCACTGTCTGCTTATCCGTTACAGCCTGCCAGAAATCAGAAAAACTGGTACCTGAAAGGGTCAGAAAAACTGAAAGCAGAGGAATCAGTACTATCAGGCTTAGCATAGTAACAGTAATTCCCATGGAAAGTCCAAAGCCAGGTATAATATTGCTCTTTCGATTGTTGAAGTTTTTTTTCAGATGAAACACTTTTATCCCCTTTACTTCTGATATATTTGATCGAAAATCGCGCCATCTGCAAAAAACTTCTCCGTTGCTTTTTCCCATCCCCCGAAATCATCGTCAATATTTACAAGCTGAATATTTAAATCAAAGGTATCGCTGAACTCCTTTAAAATGTCAGGGTCAGAAGGACGATAGTAATTCTCTCCTTCCAGGCGCTGTGCCTCATCTGAATACAGGTATTCAAGATACGCCTTTGAAACTTCTTCCGTATCATGCTTTTTAACATTTTCATCCACTACCGCTACTGACGGCTGAGCCAGAATACTTAAGGAGGGGGTTATTATCTCAAAATCCTCCGGATGCTCTTTTATAGAAAGGAAAGCCTCATTCTCCCAGGCTAACAGCACATCCCCCTGTCCGTTTTCCACAAAAGTAGTGGTAGCACCGCGGGCACCGGAATCAAGTACTGATACATTAGCATATAAGGCCTTCAAAAAATCTTTGTCCTTTGCTTCATCCCCGCTGAACTTTTTGTCGGCATAAGCCCATGCCGCAAGGAAATTCCAACGGGCACCGCCAGAACTCTTAGGGTCGGGAGTAATAACTTCCACACCGGGTTTTACAATATCGTCCCAATCCTTCAGATTTTTAGGATTTCCCTTGCGTACCAAAAAGACGATGGTAGAGGTATAAGGAGCACTGTTCTTTGGAAACTCATTCACCCAGCCGTCTTCTATCAGACCCCCCTTACGCAATTCATCCACATCTCCTTCCAGAGCCAAAGTCACCACATCTGCTTCATTGCCCTCAAGTACCGAACGGGCCTGCTTTCCGGAACCGCCGTGAGACTGTATAATTTCCACTTTTTGTCCTTTTTCCTTCTGCCAGTATTCCTGGAATAGTTTGTTGTACTGTTCGTAAAGCTCACGTGTAGGGTCATAGGAAACATTGGTAATAGACACTGTTTTGGCAGATGTACTGCCTGCAGAAGTGCCGCCCGTTTCTTCCGCGGAATCCTTGCCGGTACATCCGGTTAAAACACCGGTAAATAAAACCAGGGTGATTGCCAGTACCAGTGCTTTTCTGGAGAATACAGATGCATTTTTCATAATAATTTGCTCCCCTTTCAAAATAATTCATATAAAACCTATAAGTTTAGTATGCAATTATATTACATGAATATTTTTTTTGTTGCAACGGGAAATTAGGCAATCGTTTGCGTAATATAAAGCAACATATTGCTGTAAATAGCAGAAATATTTCCCGGCACTTGACTTGCAATTTTTTAATTTCTATAATAAACACAGCACTCTATGCTTAAAGGAGAACAAGTTGATGACAAAGAAAGCCAGCCCTCTTATAGGACTTACCACAAAGCAAAAACTGCAATATTATTGGGATTATTACCGTATAACCGCTCTCGTCATTATCTGCCTTATAATAGTTATAGTAATCGCATATAAATCCATCGCTTCCAACTTACATAGATATGATTCCTACTGTATCCTCTTAAACGATGTCAACAATGCCGAACTTGTTGACCATATAAGCAAAGACTTTCCCGCCTACCTGCAAAAATCCGATTATAAAATCAGTGTAGACAACGGGTATCCCTTTTCCTATATTGCTGAAAATGATATTAACTGGCCGGAGGAAAGTTCCACTGCTAAATTCATGTCACTGACAAGTACCGGTAAAGCAGATGTTGCCCTATCGGATTATAAATCCTTACTTTGGGCCGTATACAAAGATTATGCCTGCTCTCTTGAGGATGTCCTTCCCCCCAGTCTTCTGGAGAAACTTAAACCCTACTATGTGTATGCAGATTTTAAAGGTTCCGGTGGAAATGATGGCAAAATATACGGCCTTGATATCTCCGGTACGGCAGTATTTCAGAACTACAAAGGGAATTACAGCGATGGAGTGATATTTCTTCCTAAACTAACCGCAGAAGACTCTAATCTTAAAAGAAAAGACTCTGTTATTTCATTTATTGAGTATTTCTTTCAAGATTAGGCCGGGATAAATGAAAGGGCTGTTGCAAAAAGAAACTCTGGGGCGGATGACTTACAGTAAGTCATCCGCCCCAGAGTTTCTTTTTGCAGCAGCCTCTAAAATATTATATTAAGATAATCTCATTTTAAAATCTTCATAACCAAATTCTTTTATTATCTGAGTCCCCTTCTCTTCGCTCCAAAGGGCAATAGAGGGAAGTCCCATACCGTTAAAGGTATTATTCTTTACCATAGTATAGTGTCCCATATCGCAGAACACCAGAGTATCTCCTGCCTTTAAAGGTTCCGCAAAGGAATAATCCCCAATGATATCTCCCGATAAGCAGGTAGGTCCTCCAAGGCGGTAAGTATAAGCATACTCTCCCGGCTTTCCGGCACCGATTACCTCCGGCCTGTAAGGCATCTCCAGAACGTCAGGCATATGACAGGCAGCCGAAGTATCAAGAATTGCCAGGTCCATCCCGTTATGCAGGGTATCCAAAACCTTTGCTGCCAGAAAGCCCGTATTAAGAGCTACTGCTTCTCCCGGTTCCAAATACACTTCAACCTGGTATTTATTCTTAATAAAGAGAATCGCTTCAATCAATGTTTCAAGGTCATAATCACTTCTGGTGATATGGTGTCCGCCGCCGAAATTTATCCATTTCATCTTGCTGATATATGGTCCGAACTTCTCATCCACAACTGCCAATGTGCGTTTCAGGACATCGGAGTTCTGCTCACACATAGTATGAAAATGGAGGCCGTCGATACCATCTAATTCTTCCGGTCTGAACTGGCTTAAAGTTACGCCCATACGGGAGCCTGTAAAACATGGATTATACATATCCGTTTCAATCTCCGAATACTCCGGATTTATACGGATACCACAGGAAATATGCCTGCTGCTGTTTCTTACCGCCTCTTTGTATTTTCCCCACTGGGAAAAGGAATTAAAGACTATATGATCACACAGGGAAAGAATTTCTTCCATCTCTTCTTCTTTGTAGGCCGGAGAGAAAATATGTACCTCTCCTTCCATCTCTTCCCTGCCAAGCTTGGCCTCATAGAGGGAACTGGCAGTGGTGCCCTGCAAGTATCTTCCGATAAGAGGATACACCGAGAACATGGAGAATGCCTTTTGAGCAAGCAATATCTTGCAGCCTGTTTTATCAATAACGTATTTTAACGTCTCAAGATTTTTCTTTAGAAGAGATTCATCCATGATGTAAACCGGTGTCTTTAAGCTCTTCGGTTCAAAGTTTAATACACCTTTCATTTAATAACCAACCCTTTCCAATGCGCCTCATGTTTGCGCCGGGGATTACCCAGGCACAAACATGTGCGTGAAAATTGCCTTTTAATTTTCACACTGACCCCTTTCGTGAATGTCCAATCTTTGATTGAATATTCTGGAATCTGCAGTTGAAAAACTGTCTTTCGTTTTTTCAACCAAACTCTATCGTGTCTTACAGGTTGAACACAACCTGCAAAGCTCTAATCAAAAGTGGAAATTAATTTATTAATCAACTAGCTCCGGTGCAAAGGATTCTTTCCAGGGAAGTCCGCAGCGGTTTAACTCTTCCATAAAAGGATCGGGATTGAATTCTTCCACATTATAGACACCCGGTTTCTTCCAAAGTCCCTTTAATACCATCATAGCACCAATCATAGCCGGTACACCGGTGGTATAAGAGATAGCCTGAGAACCTACTTCTTTGTAGCATTCTTCGTGATCGCAGACATTATACAGATAGTAATTCTTCTCCTTGCCGTCCTTTACGCCCTGGAAGATGCATCCGATATTGGTCTTTCCCTTGGTTCTGGGTCCTAAAGAAGCGGGATCCGGAAGAACTGCTTTTAAGAACTGCAGCGGAACAATCTGCTTTTCTTCAAATTCTATGGGTTCGATGGATGTCATGCCGACATTCTCAAGTACTCTTAAATGTGTAAGATATCGTTCGGAAAATGTCATAAAGAAACGAATCTTTTGAATTCCTCTGATATTAAGTGCAAGGGATTCCATTTCCTCATGATGTAAAAGATACATATCCTTTTCTCCGATTTCAGGGAAATTATACACTCTCTTAATACTGAGGGGTTCTGTTTCAATAAATTTTCCATTCTCAAAATAGCTTCCGTTAGCGGTTATCTCACGGATATTGATTTCCGGATTAAAGTTTGTTGCAAAAGGATAGCCATGGTCACCTGCATTGGCATCTAAGATATCAAGCTGGTGAATTTCATCAAACTCATGTTTCATGGCATAGGCAGAAAATACCCCTGTTACCCCCGGGTCAAAGCCACAGCCAAGAACTGCTGTAATTCCTGCTTTTTCAAACCTTTCTCTGTATTCCCACTGCCACTTGTACTCGAACTTTGCTGTATCCAGAGGTTCATAGTTGGCAGTATCCAGATAATCGGTCTTTGTGGCAAGGCAGGCATCCATAATAGTAAGATCCTGATAAGGGAGAGCCACGTTGATAACAATATCCGGTTTGAAACTGTTTATTAACTGAATCAGCTCTTCGGTATTGTCCGCATCCACCTGAGCAGTAGTTATTTTAGTGAAGGCATCCTTCCCGTAAAGAGGATTGCTCCCCTGTTCTTTTTCAATCTTAGCCTTATAAGCATCGCACTTGGAAACAGTTCTGCTTGCTATTAATATTTCTGTAAAAACCTCCGGGTTCTGGCAGCATTTATGAATTACTACTCCGGCTACTCCTCCGGCACCGATAATTAATGCTTTTGACATCGTAAGACCTCCTTTGTACTTCTCTACATTATTCGTATATTGTTACAGCTTCCTATATTATTACAGATAAACCTTTTGTTTTTGTTATTCCATGGACTCTTCCAGTTGTTCTTTCACATAATTTGGGATAGCAAAGGAGCCTAGGTGAAGGTCTGTATTATAATATCTGGTTTTAAGTCCTAATTTATTCCATTCATCCGCCTTTAAATCCTTCATCGGGTCATACTTTTTTGACGCAAAGCCGAACAGCCAATGTCCTGAAGGATAAGTCGGGATATGTGCCTGATAGACCTTTGCAATGGGAAAAGTATCCTGAATCCGTTTATGCGCTCTGGTCATGGAGGCGGCATAGGATGAATAATACATACTCTCATGCTGATTTACCAGAATTCCGTCTTCTTTTAATGCCCTGTAACAGTTGCCGTAAAATTCTTTTGTAAATAAGCCTTCTCCTGGGCCGAAGGGATCAGTGGAATCTACAATAATCAGGTCGTATTCGCTTTCTTTCCCTCTGACAAAGCGAAGACCGTCTTCAAAGTACAGATGTACTTTGGGATCTGTAAGTTTACAGGCAGTTTGAGGCAAATATTCCTTACACTGTTTAACAACTTCTTCGTCTATCTCCACCATATCAATATGCTCTATTGCTTCATAACGTAAAAGTTCTCTTACCGTTCCGCCGTCTCCTGCACCGATTACCAGTACCTTGCGAATTGCAGGATTTACTGCCATTGGCACATGGGTAATCATATCATGGTATATAAATTCATCCTTCTCCGTTACCATAAGGCAGCCGTCAAGTGTGAGGATTCTTCCGAATTCTTTGGATTCAAAAATATCAATTCTTTGAAAGTCGCTCTGAAGGCTGACCAACTGCTTATCAATCTTTATGGAGAAACGAGCTTCCTCCGTATGGTTTTCCGTATACCACAGCTCCATCTTTTAATCATACCCTTTCATGTTAGTATGAATCATACTTTCCTCAATACACTTCAAATTCGGGCCTAGGATTTCGCAGGCTCAAACTTGTGTGAATTATGTCTTTCAATAGTCCGCAATATCCACAACGTTGATATTATTTACCGCCATATCTTCCGTACCGGTAAGGAGACATCCTTTTTCTTTGGCATAGAGAATATAGTTTACAATGTCCTCTGTAATCCTCTCACCGGGTGCCAGAATTGGAATTCCCGGCGGATAGCACATTACGAATTCTCCGCAGATCTGTCCTACGGATTTCTTTATAGGCAAAGACTTTTTATCACTGTAAAAAGCCTGCTGCGGTGCGATGATAACCTCCGGATTAATGTATTCATGGTCAAACATGCCGGATTTGTCATCCTTACCATAAAGTCTTTTAATTTCTGACAGGGAAGCAATTAAACGCTCAATTTCCATTGCACGGTCACCGGCAGATATGATAGCAAGAAAATTACTAATATCCCCGAATTCAATCTGGATGCCGTATTCATCTCTTAACAGATCATATACTTCAATTCCGGCCAGTCCCACATTTCTGGTATGAACGGAGAGTTTTGTAGGATCAAAGTCAAAGATACAGTCGTAGTCAATCAACTCATTTCCAAAGGCATAATATCCCCCGAGCTTATTAATTTCATTTCTGGCATACTCTGCATATTCCACTGTTTTTGCAAAGATTTCTTTCCCGTTAAGGCTTAGGTTCTTTCTGGCCACATCAAGAGATACCAGCAAAAGATAGGAACCGCTGGTGGTCTGTGTTAAGTTAAGTACCTGTCTTACATGATGGGGATTTATTCCTTCCCCGCACAATAAAAAGGAACTCTGTGTCAGGGAGCCGCCTGTCTTATGCATACTGACAGCCGCCATATCCGCACCTGCTGCCATGGCAGAGACCGGCATATTATCCCCAAAATAAAAATGGGTTCCGTGAGCCTCGTCCACCAATACCTTTACATTATGTTCATGAGCAAAGGATACAATTCCCCTAAGATCGGAACATACGCCGTAATAAGTCGGATTATTTACGAGAATTGCCTTGGCCTCCGGATTCTCTATAATTGCTTTTTTCACTTCCTCTAAGGACATACCAAGAGGAATACCAAGTTCTCTGTTGACACCGGGATTTACATACACAGGAACTGCGCCGCACACTACCAGCGCATTAATCGCGCTGCGGTGGACATTTCTTGGCATGATGACTTTATCCCCTGTCTTACAGACAGACATAATCATACCCTGCACTGCTGCCGTAGTTCCGTTTACAATAAAAAAGGCGGCCTCCGCCCCAAAAGCATCGGCTGCAATCTGCTCTGCTTCGCGAATTACCGAAGTAGGATGGCAAAGGTTGTCCAAAGGCTTCATGGAATTCACATCCACCTTCATACAATTCTCACCTAAAAATTCCGTGAGCTCTTTATTTCCTCTTCCGCCCTTATGTCCGGGAACGTCAAAAGGTACTACCCTGTTCCCCTTATGTTTCTTCAATGCCTCAAAAATCGGCGCCTTTTGTTGAAGGAGTAAGTTCATATTGCCGTCGGAGTGCACTTCCCTGTCGGAAAGCTTTTACCCGACATCCCTCCTCTCCACTAATATATATTCATACCGCTGAATATCTCAATCATCTCTTTGCGCAGGTTGCTGGTAATATCAAGCCTTTGCTTTGGCGGCAGCTCATACACGTCCAGATTGAAAAGATAATTCTGCAGTTCTATTTCTTTTATGAGCATCTTGGTGTGAAAGATATTTGACTGATATACATTCACATCAATAGCATCGTATTTGGTCAGAGTTACATCATCAATATAATCCTGAATAGAAGTTATATCATGGTCGATGTAGTATTTTTTGCCCTCAACATCCCTGGTAAAACCTCTAACTCTGTAATCAATCGTAATAATATCCGAGTCAAAGCTCCCAATCAGATAATCCAGCGCATTAAGCGGTGATATTTCCCCGCAGGTAGACACATCAATATCTACACGAAAAGTGGATATGGAGTTATCGGGATGATACTCCGGAAAAGTATGAACTGTAACATGACTTTTATCCAGATGCCCATGTACCGTATCTCTTAAATGGTCAGTGTATTTACCCTGATTGCAGGATTCATCAATATGCTCCGAAGAAAGGTCACCTTCTGCAATCAAAATATTTACAGAAGCTCCCTGAGGATCATAATCCTGTTTTGAGATATTCAGTATATGTGCTCCAATCATCTGTGTTACATCACATAAGATTTTTGTTAATCTTTCAGAATTATATTGGTCATCAATGTAAGCAATATAATCCTTTTGTTCTCTCTCACTTTTTGCATAGCAAACATCATAGATGTTGAAGCTAAGTGTTTTTGTGAGGTTGTTAAAGCCATACAAAGTCAGCTTTTTCTCCAACCCTAACATCACAACCTTTCTATTACATAATCGGCTTACATTGTAGCATGTTTACACTTAAAAATCAATGTGATTTT
>JAEXGM010000102.1 GCA_023450835.1 Bacillota bacterium
GGTTTATTTGTTTTAAAATTCTCTAAATTTTAAAGTATTTTCTGCCATACTCCAGGTCCTTATCCATCTGAGCCTTCAGTTCCTCCAGAGACCCGAATACTTCTTCTCCCCTCATTCGCTCCAGGAAAGCTACCTGTATATATTTTCCGTACAGATCATTATCATAGTCAAAGAGATAGGTTTCCACCCGTTTCTCCGGTGTAACTCCTACCGTAGGATTATGCCCCACGTTAGTGATACCGGGATACTCTACTCCGTCAATGGTCGTAATGGAGATGTATACCCCATCGGGCGGCAGTAACTTTTGTTTCTCCGGTATCAGATTCGTAGTAGGGAAACCAATGGTCCTGCCGATTTTTCTTCCATGGAGAACTTCTCCCATGACTGAGAAGGGCCTGCCAAGAAGATTCGTAACTTTCTCCATATTCCCCTTGCTTATCTGCTCTCTGATACAGGAACTGCTGATTTCTTCGCTTTCAATGGTCTTCTTTTCAATAATTTCAAGCTCATAGCCGTAGGTATCGGCATATTCCTGAAGCATCCTGGTGTTTCCTCTCCTGTTCCTGCCAAAGCAAAAATCAGAACCTACTACAATGTATTTGGCATCCATCTTACGGATAAGGATGTCTTCAATGAACTTTTCAGGTTCCATAGATCTGGTCTCTTCGGTAAAAGGAAAAGAAATCATGACATCCAAGCCATATTCTTTCAGAATATGCTGCTTTTCCTCTTCCGTATAGATTAATTCCATTTCTCTATCTGAAAGCAGATTTACCGGATGATAGAAAAAGGTAAACACTACTGCCTTTAATCCCTTTTTTTTCTGCTCTGTAATCTTATTCAGTAAAAGCTGATGTCCCAAATGCAGTCCATCAAACTTTCCCAGGGTTACTGCGCTTTTTTCCAACTGAAAATCTGCTGTTCCTGCTATATATTCCATACTAACAACCATTTCCTTTCCAACACGCCGCGGGATTGTACGGCCTCAGCACAAATTTATTCACAAAAACATTTTATAGGGCTTTATTATCCCTTGCTCCGGACAATATTCATATATGCCCACAAAATTATTCTCTCCGTCAAAGATCAGCACTCTCGTAAGTTTATCGGAAGTATCGGAAAACTCTTGCTCCAACTGACTTAGGGACAAAAAGTTCCCATTATAGAGCTGCTTCTCAAATTCTTTCTTTACAGTAACTTTTCCATACTCAGGGAACATATCCGGTACCGCTTTTACATAGGCATCCAATGTGCCACTTTTGAGCTTTGCCTCAATCTCTCCCAGTTTCAGGCTCTTTGAGATATCAAATTCACCTGAACGTATTCTTGTCAGCTCTTTCATGCAGCCTCCGCACAAAAGTTTCTCTCCGATGTCATGACAAAGGGTTCTGATATAGGTTCCTTTTGAGCACTCTACGACAATTACGGCTTCCTTCGTATCCATATCAAGACTCTCAACGGTAATACTATGTAGTTCAACCTTTCTGGCTTCCCTCGGAATCTCTTTGCCTTCTCTGGCCAGCTCATAGAGTCGTTTTCCACCAACTTTCAAGGCTGAATACATGGGTGGTATCTGATCATAAGCTCCTTTAAAGGAAAGAATGGTCTCTAATACTTTTTCTTTGCTGGCGGTAACTGCTCTCTCTTCTATTACTTTTCCGGTTATATCCTGGGTATCAGTGGTAGTTCCCAGAAGCAGCACCGCACGATAAGCTTTACTTTTATCCGTCAGAATATCACAGAGCTTCGTTGCGTTACCAAGGCAGACCGGCAACACTCCTTCTGCATCAGGATCAAGGGTACCGGTATGTCCTATTTTTTTCTGCTTTAATATTCCACGGAGTTTAGCAACTACATCGTGTGAGGTATAACCCTTTTCTTTGTATACATTTATAATTCCGTTTATCAAGGTCGTACTCCCATTCCTTATCTGCTATTTAGCTGGAATTCAATGTGGGGTGTAAGATTGTTGACCACATCGTGAAGAGTTCCATGCATCGTACAGCCTGCAGCCATAATATGGCCTCCGCCGCCGTAGTATACCGCTATCTTTCTGGCATCTACAGCGCCATTGGACCGCATACTTACTTTATACACATGGAAATCCACTTCATAAATCAAGATTGCTACTTCTACGCCTTTTGTAATACGAAGCTGATCAATGATTCCATCAAGGTCTGCCGATTCTACCTCATAGAACTCCATCATCTTCCGGCTAAGAGTGGAGACTATGCATTTTCCGTCCATTAATAAAATGCTTTCCAAAAGACATCTGCCAAGAATCTGGTTCTGGTGATAATTCTTCCGGTAAAAGGTCTCATCTATCATTTCAGTAAAAGGAACTCCCATTTCTATAAGACTTCCCGCTATCTCCATGGTCCTTTTAGTAGTATTGCTGTGCTTAAAAACACCTGTATCATGAATAATCCCCATATATAGCGCTTTTGCAATAGCGATATTGAGATAGGATTTGTCCATAAGTTCATACAGAACCTCACAGGTTGAGCTGGCACCGGCTACCACATGATTTATTTGTGCAAAATTGGTATTGCTGATATGATGATCAATGTTAATTGTTTTTATGGCACTTTTAAAATATTCTTCTGCAAATCCCAAACGGTCCAGGCTTCCACTGTCAAGGGCAATGAATACCTCATACACCCTGCCTTCTTTGTAACTTTGTTTCACTTTTGCCGCATCTTTTGTTATGCGCAGCTTTTCCGGAACTTCTTCCAGGTAAAAATCTATCTGTGCATCTTTTTTTGTCTGTCTTAAATAACGGTATAGGGCCAGACAGGAACCGGCACAGTCCCCATCCGGCCTCATATGCCCGGCTATTCCTATCAGTTTGGCGTTCCCCACTTCTTTCAGCAAATCCATACTAACCACCTACCCCTTTCTATTCACTTCAAGTTTATACCAAAGACTATACAGCATAAACTTGTATAGAAAATGCTTTTAAGCTATTCCGGCATAGAACCTTCACTTGTTTCTTCTTCTACTTCTACTTCTTCGTCGTCTATTTCTTCTGCCTCTTCCGTGGTAGTCTCTTCTTCATCACTGGGTAAATCCTTTGTTACTTCATGAATCAGATGTGACATGTTAACACCATATTCAATGGATTGGTCAATGACAAAAATTAATTCAGGGGTATTTCTTAAATTAACGGTTTTTGCAAGTTGTCCTCTCATATAAGGAGCTGCACTGCGCAGGCCGACCAGGGTACTTTTCTGAGCTTGCTCATCCCCAAGTACGCTGATATATACCTTCGCAGATTTTAAATCCGGAGCCACATCCACTGCTACTACTGAAGTCATGGGATGAATTCTGGGGTCTTTGATTTCCCTGCCGATTAACATACTTAATTCTCTTTGAACTTCTCCGTTAATTCTTGTGTTCTTAATACTGTTCTTTCTCATATAAACTCCTAACTGTTATCATTGTTAAGGTTTGCGCCATAAGGAATAGAACTCTATCTCCCCATGGCGCATTGTATATCTTCTTATTTTCTAGGAACTTCTTCCATTATATAGAGCTCTACCTGGTCAAATTCTTTGATATCACTGAATTTCTCGAATACCAGACCGCATTCGTAACCTGCAGCAACTTCTTTTACATCATCCTTGAAACGTTTTAAGGAAGCCAACGTGCCCTCATAAATCAGCGTTCCCTCTCTTCTTATTCTTGCTAAGCTGCCTCTTTGAATTTTTCCGTCTAAAACGTAAGAACCTGCTATTATTCCAAGACCGGAAGCTTTAAATACCTGCCTTACTTCCGCATGGCCGATAACTTTCTCTTCAAAGATGGGTTCTAACATTCCCTTCATAGCAGCTTCTACATCTTCGATTGCATTGTAAATAACACGGTACAGTCTTAAATCAACCTTCTCACTTTCAGCTTTTTCCTTTGCCACATTATCCGGTCTTACATTAAAACCTATGATAATGGCATTGGAAGCACTGGCAAGGTTAACGTCGGACTCATTGATTGCACCTACACCACCATGTAATATCCTGACCGCTACTTCCTCGTTAGTAAGTTTTAACAAGCTTTGCTTCATAGCCTCCACAGAACCCTGAACATCTGCCTTAATAATGATGTTAAGTTCCTTGATATTACCGGCTTTAATCTGAGAAAATAATCCATCAAGGGATAATTTTGCTTTGGTATCTGCCAGCAGTTTCTCTCTGCCCTGAGAAATATAGGTCTCAGAAATAGCTCTTGCTTCTTTTTCGGTAGTGGTAGCAATAAAGATTTCACCTGCATCGGGTACTTCATTCAGTCCAAGAATCTCAACAGGGGTGGAAGGTGTTGCGTCTTTTACTCTTCTTCCCTTATCATCCATCATCGCTCTTACTTTACCGTAAGCAGAACCGATAGCAATGGAATCACCTACATGGAGTGTTCCTTTTTGAACAAGAACTGTTGCTACAGGACCTCTTCCCTTATCAAGCTCTGCCTCTATTACGATACCTCTGGCATTTCTGTTAGGATTAGCCTTTAATTCTACTAAGTCAGCTGTAAGAATAATCATTTCCAAAAGCTGCTCAATACCTTCCTTTGTGTGAGCAGATACGGGAACAAATACGGTATCACCGCCCCAATCCTCAGCAACCAGCTCATACTCAGTTAATTCCTGCTTCACTCTCTCGATATTTGCACTTGGCTTATCAATCTTGTTGATAGCAACAATAATCTGTATCCCTGCTGCTTTCGCATGACTGATGGCTTCTATTGTCTGAGGCATTACACCATCATCCGCTGCAACTACCAGAATGGCAATATCAGTTGACTGGGCGCCACGCATTCTCATAGAAGTAAAAGCTTCATGTCCGGGTGTGTCAAGGAAAGTAATTTTCTCTCCGTTTACCTCAACCACATAAGCACCGATATGCTGTGTAATACCACCTGCTTCATGAGAAGTTACATTGGTCTCTCTGATAGCATCCAGAAGAGAAGTCTTACCATGGTCTACATGACCCATTACACAGACAACAGGAGGTCTCTTTTCAAGAGCTTCCGTATCCTCTTCTTCCTCTTTTAAGAGCTCCTCGATAACGTCAACCTTAACTTCATGCTCTGCTATTATTTCATACTCAATAGCAATACTTTCAGCTTCTTCAAATGTGATTTCCTGATTGATTGAAACCATCTTACCTGAAAGAAAAAGCTTTTTTACAAGGCTTGCGGCAGTCATCTTCATCTTATCTGCCAGTTCTTTAATTGTCAGTATGTCAGGAAGGATAATTGTCTTGATCTCATCTTCCTTGCTCTCCTGCAATATAGCCTTGGGTTTAATAAACTGTCCTTTTTTAGGTAGTTTAATCTCATCGTTGTTTTCATTATCAATGTGTCTTTCATAACTATTCTTTGCATTTTTCGGATTTTTATTTGCTCTGCTGTTTCTTACGCTTGCAGAATCACTTCTTGACATTCCAATAGGTCCATCGAATTTCTTGGTAGAGTCTGTTCTGGTTCCAGTATTACTTCTTCTTCTGGTATCATTAGACTCATCCTTATCCTTATTCATACCGCCAAATCCTTGCCCGTTACGGTTAGCAGAATTGCCGCCATACTGTCCCGGACGGAAGCCTCCGCCTCCTGCCGGTCTTGATCCCCCTGCATAAGGCCTTCCCTGACCATTTCCTGCCGGTCTGTTCGAATCATTGTTTCTGTTATATTGTCCCTGATTGTTACCGTTATAGTTTCTATTATACTGTCCCTGGCTGCCGGTTCCGTCGCTGTTTCTGTTGTATTGTCCCTGGCTTCCCGTTCCATCATTATTTCTGTTATACTGTCCCTGATTATTGCCATTATAGCTTCTGTTATACTGTCCCTGGTTATTGTTTCCGTAGGGACGGTTGCCGCCTCCCTGATAACCCTGACCGGTTCTCTCGCCCTGAGGTCTTGGTGAATTACCCTGGTAGCCCTGACCGGTTCTCTCACCCTGAGGTCTTGGTGAATTACCCTGATAGCCCTGACCGGTTCTCTCACCCTGAGGTCTTGGTGAATTACCCTGGTAGCCCTGAGAGCCGTATTGTCCCTGAGGGCGGTTATTGTTATAAGGGCGGTTTTGATTGTTCTGGTTGTTTTGTCCCTGACGGTAAGAGGAGTTCTGTCCCTGGGAGCCCTGTGCCCGTGTAAATCCTTCTCTATCCGGTCTTTGACTATAGTCCTGTCTTTGGCCCTGATAAGAAGATCTGTTAGCGCCTTGCCCCTGAGAATGCGCTCCCTGTGACTGAGCACCTTGTGCTCGGGTAAATCCTTCTCTGTCCGGTCTCTGAACTTGCTCTGTTCTTTCCTGGGAATGAGCATTTCTGTCTGTGTTGTCGCCGTAATTTCTTTGGCCTCCGTCCTGTCTCTGTCCCCTGTTCTCGCCGTCTCTCTGGCCCTGGTAGGAACTACGGAAGCCTTGTGTATTATTATGTTCAGAGGAACCGTTTCTTTGTGTATTCTGTCCTCCGGTTGAAGTTGTCTGAGGTCTGTTATACTGATTTACAGGTGCAGTCTCCGCCTTCTTCTCTTTGATTTCTGTCGTCAATCCTGTAGCTGCTACAGAGGGTTTGTTTTCAGTCTGACCTGACTGCGGAGCGAAATGCCCTTTTACCATGCTAATCTCCTTATCGTCGATACTGCTCATGTGGCTCTTTATTTCTACGCCTTTTCCATTCAAAAAGCCTACAATATCTTTGCTGTGTATATTAATTTCTTTTGCTAACTCGTATACTTTTATTTTTGCCATACTTACTACCTCCACTTATCATGACTCGATGCTTTCGGCACTCGTGTCAATCATTAACATGTTCAGTTGCTTTTCTACCTCATCCGCCAGGCCTTTGTCTAAGAGAACCAGGGACGCCCTGAATTCTTTTCCAATAGCATGACCGAGTTTTGTCTTATCGCCAAAAAAGTAAATCGGCACTTTATAGTAAGTACACATATTGGTAAACATCTTTTTCGTATTATCCGATGCTTCCTCGGAAACTACAACCAGCTTCGCTTTTCCTTCCTTTACGGCTTTTTCAGTCATAAATTCACCGCTTGCCAGTTTTCCCGCCTTAGCTGCTAAGCCAATATAAGAAAATACTTTTTTTTCAATACTTGCATTGCTTGTGCTGCCTGCACTGCTTGCGTTACCTGCATTGCATGCAGTATCCTGTTCTGTCTTTGCGCTATTGTTTTCATATGCCAAGTCCAATCAGCTCCTTCTTCAATTCCTCGTACACCTCTGGGGGAATACTTACTTTCAAGGACCGTTCAAGGCCTTTGCTCTTTACTGCCTTCAAAAAACACTCTTCCGATTTGCACAGATATGCACCTCTTCCGTTCTTTTTGCCTGTAGTATCAAGCATTATGGTATCCTCCGGTGTTTTGATCACACGGATCATTTCTTTTTTATTCTTCATTTCCCCGCAGCCGATACACTGTCTCTGGGGAATTTTCTTAACTGCTGCCATACTCCTACCATCCAATTTCGTCAGCCTGGGTCTCACTCTTGATGTCAATCTTAAAGCCTGTTAATCTTGCTGCCAGACGGGCATTCTGTCCTTCCTTACCTATAGCCAGAGAAAGCTGATAATCCGGTACGATAACACGGGCACTCTTTTCTGCTACATCTACAGAAACCGCTACAACCTTCGCAGGACTTAAAGCATTCTCAATGAGAATCGCCGGATCTTCGCTCCAATTGATAATATCAATCTTTTCTCCCCTAAGCTCATTTACAATTGCATTTACTCTGGCTCCATTGATACCGACACAAGCACCGACAGGGTCAACATCCGGATTGTTGGAATAAACCGCTATCTTCGTTCTGGAACCGGATTCTCTGGAAATACTCTTAATTTCTACCGTTCCGTCCTTTACTTCTGCCACTTCTGATTCAAATAATCTCTTCACTAATTCCGGATGAGTTCTGGATACGGTGATTTTGGGACCCTTCGTAGTGTCCTTTACTTCCAGTACATACAATTTTATTCGGTCGGTGGGTCTGAAATGCTCTCCCTTTACCTGTTCATTTTCAGCAAGAACAGCATCTACCTTTCCCAGATTAATACTTACATTATTTCCTACATAACGCTGTACAATACCGGTCACCACATCTTTTTCTTTGCTGTAATACTGGTTATACAGTACTTTTCTTTCTTCTTCCCTGATTTTCTGTACTACTACCTGTTTTGCTTTCTGGGCAGCAATACGTCCAAAATTCTTAGGAGTTACTTCCACACTAACGATGTCACCGATATCATTTCTAGGAAATTTCAATCTTGCTTCCACAACACTTATCTGAGTAACCGGGTCTGTTACTGTCTCTACAATTTCTCTTTCCGCATAGACATTTACAGCACCTGATTCCCTATTTATGTTAACTTTGATGTTATCTGCCTTGCCAAAGTGATTCTTACAGGCAGCCACCAATGAGTTCTCCATGGCTTCTAACAGAATATCCTTACTGATATCTTTTTCTCTTTCAATCTGGTTTAATGCGTCAATTAACTCTTTGTTACCGTTCATTTTCTGCGAATCCTCCTCTTTTCTCCTGCTTTACGGGGTTTATTTTCACTTTCCTTTTGTATGCGGGTCCTATGGAAACAATGTTAAAAATCGAATGCAAGGCGTATTAAGGAAATATTCTGCCTCGGAATCTCCAAAATCTCACCCTCTTCAAATTCCAGTGTAATCTTCTCTTCGTCATAAGCCTTTAAAATACCTGTGAATTGTTTCTGTTTCTCAATTGCCTTATAAAGCTTTACATCCACTTCTTCACCGAGGCTCCTCTTAAAATCTTTTTCCTTCTTAAGCTGTCTTCCAAGGCCTGGTGAGCTGACTTCTAAAATGTAGGCATCAGGTATAAAATCGTGCTTATCCAATAAATCGCTTAATGCTCTGCTGACTAATTCGCAGTCATCTACGGTGATTCCTCCGGGTTTATCGATGTAAGCTCTTAGGTACCAGTTGCTTCCTTCCTTTACATATTCCACATCTACTACCTCAAACTGATGCTCGGACATGATAGGCTCTAACAACCGTTCTGTTTTCTGTTCATATTCTTCTTTCTTTGCCATTTTCACCAAACCTTTCTATAAATACAAAGAGTGGACTTTCGTCCACTCCTTCCAAATCTTTTTACACTCTCAATTAAGCATTATATCATTATTGTCCAGGGAAATCAAGTATTATTTTCCAAAATTTTATTATTTGTGTTGCAGGTCAGACTTGTACTTTGGAGACGGACGATGGGAGGCGATTCCGTTCATTCATTTTCCAGTTCGGGATTTCGAATTCCACTAAAATGACAGCCGTTATTCCTGGCAGGTCAAATTACGCCAAACTCGCTGCTTATTCTTTGGTCATGTAAGGCTGTGTGCTCAAACATGGCGTATTTTGGCCTAGTCATAACTGCTGTCATTTAAGTGTCATGCGAAATCCCTCAATAGAAAATGCCTGAACGGAATCACCTCCCATCTGGGTATCGTCATTGAAGTTCTTACGTTATTTGCAATACTGAACTAAATCTTATTTATGTTATAGTTAACATGATGCTGAACTGTAACATTGTTGCTTTCAACATTATGTTAAACTGTAACATTGCTGAGTTCAGTATGCTGTCTATGCAAAGAAACTGATGCAAAAGGGATGTCCCACCGGATCAATAAAAACCGTATAGTCCTGGGAATACTGCATGGATGCTAAAGTGGCACCACAGGCCAGCGCATGACTTATAACAGCTTCTTTTTCATTTTTGGCTGAGGCAAAATCCAAATGTGTCATTTGCTGCTGCTTTCCTTTTTCATTTGGCCAGACAGGCGGGATGTAGTCTTCTGTTTCTTGAAAAAGTAAGCATATGTGCCCATCGGGTGAAATAACAGCAAGCCATTCTTCATCAAATCTCTTTTTGTTCCAATCCAGTAATGCAGTATAGAAATCTGCCAAAGCCTCCTGATTCGGGCAATCTAATGTAACTGAAGCAAAATTGATTGTTGGTCTAGACATAAGTTGAACCTCCGATTTCATTATTGTATTTTTATTATAGTTCAGACTAATATTAAATACAAGATAGCTTAGAAACGGACGATGATTCTGATTCCATTCATTTTTCAGTTCAGAGCTGCGAATTCCACCAAAGTGCCTGAATGGAAACACAATCATCTGTATTTGGCAATAGATTCACTACTATCTTCTATGGGCCAACTCTTTCATGATATCTTTCCAATCCACATTGCATTCTGCCATAAGCACCATCATGTGATATAAGAAGTCTGATATTTCATATTTTAATTCAGAGGAATCCGGGTTTTTGGCAGCTATTATAATTTCTGTAGCTTCTTCTCCGCATTTCTTTAGGATCTTATCAATCCCTTTATCAAAAAGATAATTGGTATAGGAACCTTCTTTGGGATTTGCTTTGCGATCTAAAATAACACTATAGACGTCATCTAATACCGTCAGCGGGTTGGTGTCATCGTAAGGCCTTCTATAGGTTTCCTCAAAGAAGCAGGTGGGGTTTCCCGTATGGCAGGCAGGGCCTATCTGGCGTACTTTTGCAAGAAGAGTATCCTTATCACAATCCACCGTCAGTGTTTTTACATATTGGAAATGCCCGGAGGTCTCTCCTTTCATCCAGAGTTTGCTGCGGCTTCTGCTGTAGTATGTCATTCTGCCGGTCTGAACCGTCATATTATAGGCTTCCTCATTCATGTAAGCAACCATAAGGACTTCTTTGGTCTTATAATCCTGTACCACTACAGTTAACAGTCCGTCACTGTTTTTTTTCATCTGAGAAAAAGGTATGCTGTTATCATAAATATCTACCGGGATATTCTTTTCCTTTAAGAGTTTTTTTACAGTATATAGATTCTCAGTTTTAAAGCAATCCGTTATAATGCCTTCTGCTTTCTCTTTTGATAACTCTTTCTCTGCCAGAGACTGAACAACTTCTTCCCTGGAGGTTTCTTCCTGTTCGGAAAGTGTAACGGCACTGCTCTTAATAATGAAAGGTATTTCTGTTTCTGTTAATTCCCAATCACTTTGAAGTTCTGCCTGCTCTATAATAATTGCTGAAACAAACTCTGCTGCCCAGGCGAAAAGACTGCTGCCTACTTCATTTCCCTTTATCTCTAAATAGATTCTTTCTTTTCCGAAACGTGTTGAAGCTTCTTTTAACGCTTTTATGCCGGGGGGTTCCTTTAAATTCGATTCTGCTAAAATAGCACCCGGTACCCCCGAACCTGTATTATTGGCACTGATGTCCTTTAATCCCAGGTCTGCCACATTTACCGCCATGGCCCTGGCTCCGGTATAGAGTGCCTTCTTTACATCTTCAAAACGCTCCAGATGGCAGCTTATGATGATAGGAATATCCACCTGTTTTGCTAATTCTCCTGCCGTCTTTAGAAAGTCTTCCCGCACCGCGTAGTCTTTTGACTCACATCTAATGTAGAGTTCATCAGCTCCGTAAGCTTCATAGGCTACTCCCTGTGCCAAGAATTCTTCTGTATTTTCTCTATTATAAACGATCCATGGTATAATCTTTTTTCCCATGACTGCCTCCTGACTTTACTTTTCTATCATTCCCTTTGTTGACAGAACATCTTTTATTCTGCTGTCAAAGGAAGTTGCCTCATCCAATGCCTTTGCAAAGGCCTTAAAAGCTGCCTCAATAATATGATGGGTGTTGCTGCCATGAATCTTCTTAATATGAAGGTTCATGCCGGCACTATAGGATAAGGCATAGAAAAATTCCTGTATCAATTCCGTATCAAGTTCTCCCGCCATAGGTGCAAGCTCTCCAAGCTCACAGACCAGATAAGGTCTGCCGGATAAGTCAATGGCGCATACAATAAGGGATTCATCCATGGGAAGCATAAAATTCCCAAACCTTTTAATCCCTTTCTTCTCACCCAAAGCCTGCCTGATTGCCTGTCCCAATACAATTCCCGTATCCTCTACGGTATGATGTCCGTCCACATGCAGATCTCCTGCTGATGTTACCTCCAGGTCAAAGAAGCCATGCTTCGCAAAGCCCTCCAGCATATGATCAAAGAAACCGATTCCGGTCTTTATCTTTCCTTCTCCGGTTCCATCCAGGTCAATTGTAAGGGTAATATCCGTTTCTTTTGTTTTCCTGCTTACAGTACTTTTTCTGTCCATCCCTATTCCTCCCCTTCAAAACGCACCGCAATGGAATTGGCATGGGCAGTAAGTCCTTCTGCCTTCGCAAAACGGATGATATCCTGATAGACCGGCTCCAGGGCTTCTCTGGAATAGGAGATAATACTGGATTTCTTAATATAATCATCCACACTTAAAGGTGAAAAGAATTTGGCTGTTCCGTTGGTGGGGAGAACGTGATTGGGACCCGCATAGTAATCTCCCAGGGGTTCGCTGCTATATTCTCCAAGGAAGATTGCTCCCGCGTTCTGTATCTTTGTCATAATGGCAAAAGGATCCTTTGTAAGTATCTCAAGGTGTTCGGAAGCTATCTCATTGGCAGTCTCCACCGCTTCGTCCATATCAGAAGCTATCAGAATATAGCCGTAATTCTCAAGGGACTTTTCAATGATTTCTTTTCTGGATAACACTGCGGTAAATTTCTTGATTTCTTCGGATACCTTATAGGCCAAATCTTCGCTGGTGGTAATTAGAATGGCACTTGCCAACTCATCATGCTCTGCCTGGGATAACAGGTCGGCAGCCACATATCTTGGATTGGCGCTCTCATCGGCAAGTACCAGAATCTCGCTGGGACCCGCAATGGAGTCAATACTGACATGGCCATAGACCGCCTTTTTTGCCAACGCAACATAGATATTACCGGGTCCGACAATCTTATCTACTTTTTTTATGGACTCGGTACCATGGGCAAGGGCTGCTATAGCCTGGGCACCGCCTGCTTTATAGATTTCCGTAACTCCTGCTTCCTTTGCGGCAACAAGGGTTCCGGCATAAATCTTTCCTTCGCTGTCCGGCGGGGTGGTCATGGCAATTCTCTTAACGCCTGCCACTTTAGCGGGGATTACATTCATCAAAACGGAGGAGGGATAAGCTGCCTTTCCGCCGGGTACATAAACTCCCACCGCAGCCAGCGGGGTTACCTTTTGTCCCAGTATAATGCCGCTTGGTTCACTGTCAAACCAGCTGTATTGTTTTTGCTTTGCATGATAAGCTCTGATATTCTCGGCGGATTTTCGGATAACCTCTACTATCTTAGGGTCAACCTGCCGGTAAGCTTCTTCTATTTCTTCCGTGGTTACACGGATAGTCAATTCATTGATATCGGCTTTATCAAAACGTTTGGTGTATTCAAAAAGCGCAGTATCCCTTCTAAGTTTTACTTCTTCTATGATTTCCACTACCGCCTTTTCATAGGACTCGTACTGGTTGGGACTTCTTTTTAACAGGTTCTTTAGAATATCTTCTTTTATCCCTTTTTCTAACCTTGCAATCCTCATATAAAAACCTACCTTTCTCAAAGTCTGCAAGCTTTAAGCCGCAGGCACAAAGTTGTGTATGCCATAGTGCGTACTCAGACCAGAAATGTAAATTGCTTCACAAATTTACACAGCTTTATTTTGTTCTGGAAAGAACTTCTCTCAAATCCGTTATCAGCTTATTGATTCGTTCCTGTTCCATCTTCATACTTACCTGATTCACCACCATTCTGGCGGAGAGAGGGCATATCTCCTCCAGAACTTCCAGTCCGTTCTCTCTTAGGGTAGAGCCGGTTTCAACGATATCCACAATTACCTCTGATAGTCCGACAATAGGAGCAAGCTCAATGGAGCCGTTAAGTTTGATAATTTCCACTGTTTGATGCTTTTTATTATAAAAATAATCCTTCGCAATATTCGGATATTTGGTTGCCACACGAATCAATTCTCCATGCTGCAGCAGTTCTCTGGCAGACGCCGGTCCTGCCACGCACATACGGCACTTCCCAAGGCCCAGATCAATGACTTCATAGAGCTTTCTGCCTTCCTCCAGTATGGTGTCCTTTCCTACCACACCGATATCGGCTGCTCCGTATTCCACATAAGTCGGAACGTCATTTGCCTTTGATAAAAATATTTTAATTTTCTGCTCTTCATTTACAAATATCAGTTTTCTGGAATCCGGGTCCTTCATTTCTTCACAGGTAAATCCTACCTGCTCCAGTATTTCCATTGTTTTTTTTGCCAGCCTTCCTTTGGCCAGGGCAAATGTTAAATATCTCATCCGCATGTTCTCCCATATTCAATACAAACTATTTATCAGGCTAAAAATTCCGATAGCCTTGCTGTGTTAATCTCCCCTGTCTGCACATTAATTACTTCCACAAAATCTTCCTTTTCGAAGAAAAGAATACCGCCTATACTGTTTCGTTTACAGTATTCCTTATACTCTGCAAGGGAATGTCCTTCTTCAAAAGTTATAAGTTCTATATTCATGTTCTGACTGCGGAAACGGTTTGCTAAGGAAATAGCTGTCTTTCGAAAATCCTTGCGGTAAAGTATCAGGGTATTATCTTCTTTGGTCTCTATTACAATCTTCTGCCTTGTAAGGGCCAGCATAAGCTGGTCTGCCAGAATGGCAATTCCGATAGCCGGTGCTTCTTTACCGAACTGCCCTACCAGGTTATCATATCTTCCTCCGCTGGCGATGATATCGCCTGTGCCGTAGGTATAGGCACGAAAGATAATTCCTGTGTAATAGTTGTACTGACTGAGCATTCCAAGGTCAAAGGTAATATATTTTTCAAGTCCGTACAGGGTAAGTATCTCATATACTTCTTCTAATCGTTCAATGGCTTCCAAGGCCTTTTTATTTTTTGTAAGCTTTTTGGCTTCCAGAAGCCGTTCCGTGGAACCAAAAAGTTCTGTAAGGGTCAGAAAGGCTTTCTTTAATTCCTCGCTGATTTCCTTTTCGGATAAAAGCTCTTCCACGCCAAACATATTCTTTTCTTCAATCAGGTTCCTAAGCTGGGCTTCTTCCTCTTTTGTAAAACCCGCTTCTTCGGTCAGACCATAGAAGAATCCTGCTTCTCCGATTTCCACCTGAAATTCCGTGAGCCCGGTTTCTAACAGGCATTCAATGGTTAAGACAATCATTTCCGCATCCGCATTCACGGAAGGGTCATTGATAAGCTCCGCTCCAAGCTGGGTAGCTTCCTTTAACTTGCCCTGATAACTGGTGTTATTTATAAAAATACTCCCCATGTAGCACAGACGGATGGGAAGCTCTTCTTCTTTGTAATATTTAGCGGCACACCGTGCTATAGACGGCGTTATATCCGGTCTTAAAACCAGGGTGTTACCTTCTCTGTCAACAAACTTGTACACATCCTTTTGAGGGACCGTACCTCTCTCCTGGCTGAAGATTTCAAAGAATTCAAAGGTTGGCGTCTGTATATCCCGAAAACCGTGAAGTTCCATCACATGATGAAGCTTACTTTGTATATGAAGCTTCCTCTCACATTCATGGTTGTAAATATCTCTGACACCTTCCGGTGTATGCAGCAGTTTATCGTTCATATCCATACCTGTCGAAATCAAGAGCTGTCATCTTGGCAGCTTTGGATTCCCGCCGCTTATGATTGAAAGAAGGAATCTGCGGCGTACTCTTTCCTCTAAAATTTTCTTTCAACCGGAATCTCTCTGCGTTCTTTATGAAACCTGAAAATACTGTAAAATACAATCTTCCAGGTCCCTAATCTCAAATAGTTTATGTAAAACTCTATGAATTACTCTATTGAAATACAATGGAATGCGTTTACTTCATCGCGGTAACGTGATAATTCATTAGCAGATAGATGTGAAACAATTATAATACAATGCATACTTTGTGTCAACCTTTTCTTTTCCGGCTCAATAAGACTGCTGCCTCTCTCTGCTTTCTGCATCTTTAGCAAGGTTGACCAGATAATGTATGTAAATACTGTTCATACAGGATATGGTGTTTTCAGAATCAAGCTCTTCGAATCGGAAGCTCTTTCTTCCTCCCTCTTTCGCCCGGTTCCAAAATACCAGTAAATCCTTTAAGGGTAAGTAGTAATAATAGTTCCTCTTAGAATAATAGATTAAGAGAAAAGCAATTCCTCCCTGTTTTTCAAAATCCTTCATAAATTCCACCTGATGTTCATGAACGTTTTGAAGGGCAAAGGTATCACTGGCACACTCCTTGGCATCAAAGCACACCGGTATTCCCTGGGCCGTACCGATATAGTCCACCGTACTTTTCTCCTCAAAATAAGCCAGTGTAATGTGACGGTTTTCCTTATCTATGGTTATAGGCGTTATAGGTGTAGGTATTTTCTGAATGAGAGCAAGATTCTTCTCCCTGTATTTTGTATTGGTAAGGTTTATCAGTTCCTCCAGTGCGGAACCTCTGAGACCTCTGGAATTCCATGAGGGCATTTCCTTTCCTCCTTTTTTCTCAATATAAGTTGAACTTTCGAATCTTACTCTTATCCAGCCCATACATAGATTTTTCTGCTGATATAGGTTTCTCACCTGGAAAAGAGTAAGCCGAAAGTTCAGCCTTCATTCATACATGCTTTTATAATAGTACTAAAATACTTAGGAATTTCCGCCGTAAACTGTAATCCGGAAAGATTGTTAAGTTCTCCCTGCAGATTCTTTGGGAATACCATCTCATAGGAATGTAACAATTGATGGGTAAGTCTGAATTTCTGCCTGAACTTTTCATTTATGTTCTTATCTCCGTATTTGCCATCCCCAATAATAGGGCAGCCAATACTGCTTAAATGCGCTCTGATCTGATGGGTCTTTCCGGTTATTAATTTCACCTTTAAAAGGGTATAATCCTTATTGCCCTTTACAGGGGTGTATTCCGTCTCGATGTAGTCGGCATTTTCTGCTGCTTTCGTCAGAATCCTGACCTGATTGGTCTTCTCATCCTTTATAAGGTATCCCGTTATCTTTCTTTCCTCTTTTATCACTCCTTTAACAAGGCAGAGATAATACTTGGAAAGAGTTCTCTCCCTAAAAAGTTCCGACAGCGTCTTCAGCCCTGCCAAGGTCTTTCCTGCCGCTACCAACCCGCTGGTATTCCGGTCAAGACGGTTACAGATACCGGGTTTAAAGGTCTCCAGCTCCTTTAGCGTGATACTTCCCGTATCCAGCAGATAGGAAATTACATATTCCACCAGCGAAACATCCGACTCTTTGGCCTTTTGAGAAAGCATCCCGGCAGGCTTATTTACAATCAGCACATTGGTATCTTCATAGACCACCTGAAAATTCTCCTTGAGACTCGCAGGAGCCTTATGCTCAGAGGTTGTCGTTGGCAGGGGGCTGACATAATTATCAGAGAATTTCTCAATGGTCTCTTCTGATAAGAACAGTTTTATCTCATCCTCTGCATTGACCATCTCAGAACCTTCCGCCTTTTTGCCGTTTAAGGTTATGTTCTTTTTGCGCAGCATTTTATAAACAAAGCTTTTCGGGGCTTTTTTCAGTACTTTAAACAATAACTTATCCAATCGCTGTCCGGCTTCGTTTTTACCTGCTATAATAGTTTTCATGCTTTTAATAAACCTCCATGCTGCGTATGAAATGTCTTTTATTTCACACTAACGGACATTTGGCCGTGAGGCCACTCAATGCCGGATGTGAAATGGTCTTTTATTTCACACTAACGGACATTTGGCCGTGAGGCCACTCAATGCCGGATGTGAAATGGTCTTTTATTTCACACTAACTCCAGATAGGATTGGATATAATAGTCCGATTCTTCTCTTTTCCTGTCAGCATCTCTCTCCGAATTCTTATCATAAACACCGCATACTCTCATCCCTGCGTTTTTTCCGGCCTGGATTCCCTGAATGATATCCTCAAATACCAGGCAGTTTTCTGCTCCGGCACCTAAATCCTTGGCCACCAGCTCATAGATATCCGGGGAGGGTTTTCCTTTGGCAACCTCACAGGAGGTTCTGATGGAATGAAAATACTCCTTCACGCCCAGCTTTGAGATAACCAGCTCCACCAGTTCTTTTGAATTGCTGGTAGCTATGCCCATTCGAATTCCCTGCTGCTGCAATGCTTCTAAAAATGTCAGTACCCCTTCTTTTAAAGGTACTTCATTGGAATACTTGTCCCATGCCATCCTGTTCCAGTCCGCTTTGATATCCTCAATGGAATGAGGGATATTAAAACGCTCCTTAAAATACCCTGCCGTTTCTGAAAAACTCATTCCCTGTACCATTTCCTCCAGGTCTTCCGGCAAATCAATTCCAAACCGTCCCAAATATTCTCTGTCTATATCCTCCCATATCCACATGGAGTCTATCAAGGTTCCGTCCAAATCAAACAGAACCGCTTCTATTCCTTGAAATATCTCGTTCTTTAATGTCATTTTATTCCAATCCTCATATATGTTTTCAATTTTGCAATAGCCGTATTTCTTCATCGGTAAGCTTCCTGTATTCTCCGGGTTTTAAACTTTCATCAAGGGCAAGAGTTCCCATCTGAAGACGTTTTAAATAAAGGACTTCCTTTCCCACAGCTTCAAACATGCGCTTTATCTGGTGGAATTTCCCTTCGCTGATAGTAACATGTACCTCTGATTCTTCCCCTGCCTTTATAATTTTCAGTTCAGCCGGAAGGGTCGTAAAGTCCTCTTCCAGGTTCATGCCTTCCTGAAACCTTTTAATATCCTCTTCGGTCACTCTTCCCTGTACCCTGGCAAAGTACAGCTTTTTCACATGTTTCCTGGGAGAGAGCAATCTGTGGGCAAGCTCTCCGTCATTTGTAATAATCAGAAGACCTTCCGTATCTTTATCCAGCCTTCCCACAGGAAAGAGGTCCTTTCTCTTTCCTTCCTCTATCAAATCTACAACAGTAGATGCGAATTTGTCTCTGCTGGCAGAGACTACTCCTGCCGGTTTATTCAGCATAAAGTACTCAGTTTCTATATAAGAGATAGACCTTTCATCAAAGGTAATCTTATCTGCCGAAGTAATTTTACTCTCAGGCTGTTTTGACACCTGCCCGTTAATCTTTACCCGTCCTTTTCTAATGTACCCTTTCACCTCACTGCGGGTACCAATTCCCATATCCGCAAGATATTTATCCAAACGAAGATATTCGCCCATATGACGGCAATTTCCTTTCTAAACTCGTGTTGTATTCCATAACTGCTTGACAGTCTGCTGCATTGCCATCAATCATGTAGCGTGCTTCAATGCAGATATTACATCCATCTCCAGCCGGGAAGATATTTATTCTTCAGAGAACCCTTCGCTAACTTTCCCCAGCCCAGGGAGTAAGAATCGGTTGTTACCAGATGGTAACCGTCGCCTTTCGTACTGTTTGCTTCTATGGTTTCACATTTTAGATACTTGATTGCTTGTGCACTGTTTCCTGACAAGTCAATGGTCTTATGGTAATCCCCTTTGTACAGAGCACAGGCCAATGCCTGACTGGGCTCAAAACGTCCCTTTTTCATTTCTCCAAGTAAGAGTCCCTGACGGAGCAGACGAAGCCCCTTTAACTCGGGAAGTCCGCTTGGCAGAAGATAAAGCCTGTCCTCTTTTACCAGAAGATTCTCTTCTTTTATGGGGAGAGAAAGCTCTGCAAGAAAATCTTCCGCTTCTTTTGTCAGTTTCGCTCTTCCCGGGTTACCTGACTCTGCAGCCAGATTAGCGCCCTCCGAATCTCCTTTTCTTAACAGCGCGATAAAATGCCCCTCTCCTTTTATTTTGTGGGGCCACAGCCGGATACAGTTCTTAAGTTCTTCCCTTCCATTTCCCCATTCAGGTCTTCCATGGGAGAATCCTTCATAGGAAACGCTGGAATCTGTAAGAGGATCCACTACCTGAAATTCCGGATACTGCTCTAAAAGATAGGAGATGGTTCCTTCGTTCTCTTCCTTTGAAAAGGTGCAGGTGGAATAGAGAAGATATCCTCCGGGCTTTAGCATTCTGGCTGCCTGAAGGATAATCTCTTTCTGCAGTTTATTGTAATACTCCACACCATATTGTTCCCAGTTCCTCATAATAGCCGGGCTCTTGCGAAACATTCCTTCGCCGGAACAGGGCGCATCCACCAGAATCTTATCAAAGTACTCCGTAAAATAATCCACCAGCTTTCCCGGTGCCTCACTGGCTATTACCGGATTGCGTATACCAAAGAGTTCTATGTTCTTAAGAAGAGCTTTGGCACGGGAATTGGAGATATCATTGGATACCAGTACCCCCTTGCCGCAAAGCTTTGCTCCAAGTTCCGTACTCTTTCCTCCCGGAGCAGCACAAATATCCAGCACCTTATCCCCCGGTGTGACGGGAAGTAAACTTGCAGGGGTCATTGCGCTTGGTTCCTGTATATAGTAAAGCCCGGCAAAGTAATACGGATGTCTTGCAGGCTGTTCATTTTGATTGTAATAATAACCGTTCTTAATCCATGGGATTCTCGTAACAGAGAATGGTGCAATCCTTTCGAATTCTTCCGGTGATATCTTTAACGTATTTACCCTTATTCCGCTGTAATGCTTCTCTTCCAGGGTTTTCTCGTATTCTTTAAACTCTTCTCCCAGCATTTCTTTCATGCGTGTTTCAAATGTCTGCGGTAATTTCATTCTTTCCTCCTGCATAACGCATACCTGTATGCGTTACTGCTTTAATAAGTAGTTTGAAAGGAATTTTCAAACTTTTCTCCAGTATTCCTTTTTACTTACCCAAGGCTCTGAGCCCGGTAGCCTTCGGAGATTTTGTCCAATTCCCTGTTAAAGCGCTCTAACTGTTCCAGGTCACCGGTTTCATATATTTTAAAGAATTCATCCTGTATTTTAACAACTTCTCTCTTATTTGCCACCATGTATAGATTCTGGATATTAGTCAGTATATCAGCTACCATGTTGGCCTTCACTTTAAAGGAGTTCTGAGCATCCATGATTTCATCTCTGACGGAGGACATCTCCTGGTCCAAGGATATAATAGCATCTGCTGCTTTACTAAGTCTTGTTCTGATCTGTTCCGGCATATTTTCCTTGTACTTATATTGGAGTGAATGCTCTATGGTAGCCCAGAAATTCATAGCTAACGTACGAATCTGTATCTCCGCCTGTACCTGCTTGGTGCCGTTTAAGGTCTCAACCTTATAGTAAATAATCATATGGTAGCTTCTGTAGCCGCTGGGCTTCATGTTGGTTATATAATCTTTCTCGCTCTTTACCTGCATGTCAGTACGCATCTTTATGATTTCCACTACTTTCTCAATGTCTTCTACGAACTGGCAGATAATACGAATGCCGGCAATATCTTCCATCTTTTCTTCAATATCCTGCAAGGGGATGTTCTTCTTCTGGGCCTTTCCCAGAATACTTGAAATGGTTTTAACTCTTCCGTTGACCTGTTCTATTGGCGAGTATTCCCCTTTCTTCTTATACTCTTCAATAATGTGGTTGAATTTAACCACCAGTTCATCTACTGCCAAGGCATAAGGGTCCAGAATTTCTCTCCATAATTGTATTTCCATTAAAACCTCTTTCCGGATACGAAGTTCTTATCGTATCCCTCCTGTTCTTACATATTAATTTATGATGTCGGATAAGTTGAAGAAATAAAAACTTAATTCAGCTTATATCGGTAACCTAATTGTTTCTGCTTTTATCACAAATCAAATAAATCCAGTTTTATTATAACACAAATTGCCGCATTGTGGAAATAAATTAAAAGGCCCATTTTTATTGTTTTTTCTCCAGATAAAGCAAGCATTGATAGGGATTTACACTGGTTTCTCCAAGGGCGGTATCTAAATAAATTCCAAAGTGAAGATGTACCGGAAACATGCCCTTTGTGCCTTCCTTTCCGTATCCGCTGTCTCCCATATATCCTAACAGTTCTCCGGCTTTTACAATATCTCCGGCTTTTAGGCCTTCGGCATAGGAGTCCAGATGGGCATAATAAAAATAGGCTCCGTGGGGAGCTCTGATACCAACTCTGTAGCCTCCCTGTTCCAACCAGCCAAGCCTTTCAACTATTCCATCCGATGCACTGATTACTTCATACTTTCCTCTGATATTCTCCTTTGGCATAATATCCGTTCCTTCATGTCTTCTGTTGCCGCCATAATTCCTAAATTCATTCCAGGTGTCACCAAAGGATACCTTCTCCGCTTCTGTCCCTTGCTTTACCGGAAAAAGCTTAACATCAGAGAGTATAGTCTGATAGTATCCCGTTAATTCCTGAAAAGACTTGTTGTCTTTTAATCTTTCCTGTAAATAGTACAGTTTCTTTTCGGATACATCATCACCCTTTATCAGATTACTCTGCTTTAACATGGTATAAATGGCAGCATACTCTGCCTTGCATTCGCTTTCCTCTTCCTGCCCCTTCTGATAGCATACGTTAATATCTCTGTATAATTCCTGAGGCAGCAGCATATCCCGAAAATAATCGTAATTGATTCCTTCTTTTATTATGGTCTTATAAGCTTTGTTTAAGCTGTAAGAATCCAGCCAGGACAGCATTCTTATCAAGATAAGTATCGCAAGTATTAAAATGGCTCCAATCAGTATTTTATTGCTGCTGATTACCCTATACTTATTCCTTGCTGCAAGAGGCAATCTGCGTGCAGGCGCCCCTTCATATTCGTTGATTCTTATCTGCTTCCTTACCCTGCTTTGCCTCTTAATTTTCTTAATAATCCCTGCCGGCCATAGCTTAAAGGGCTTTCTAGGAATACTTGCTATACTTAGCTTTTCAGGTTTCTTTTGAGCTCCTGCCGTACTTTTCCATGCGGTAATCCTGTGAATATCCAATTCTACTTGCCCTTTGGCTCCTGGCTGCTTACCTGCACGGCTCTCTCTTTTCGCTCTTTTTTGATTCTCTGCGCTTATCCTGTGAAGTTTTTTCTTTATCTGGTTATTATCTATAACTGCCAATCTTTCCCCATTACGTATGAAAACGCTGTTTATTTTTCTATACGCACCTTGTTTACGAAATGTCCCTAACATTATATGCCTGTCTTTGAAAACTATACCACCTGACAGGCTGTATTCGTTCACTGTAGACATTTCCGAAAACCATGCCTCCAAGTCTGCCATTTCCTAATGATAATGCTTCCTCCCAGGTCTCTGCCGGTTTGTCATACCATCTTTATTGAATAAACACTGCAAACAAAAAAGAAACAGTAAGGAATCCTTCACACACCGGCTTTTATCAGTGTCTACAGGTATACCATATTGTTCCTTTTGTCATGATATTATTATAAAGCGGTTTCTTATGCTTACTCCTCTCCATTTCCTTCATTGATGAAGTTCTGCAAAAGAGTTGTATTTTCTTTCATATCAGGTATTAAGACTGACATTCCCCTGACTGTTCCCACATCATACATGTTATCCGCAGGTATTCTTAAGGTCTTTAAGTCGTTTCCCTTGATTTCTGTCAGCTCTTTCAGATAGGTTGTAAACTGTTCTTTTGAAAGGTCTGTTGTTATATCAGGAAGGATGCTGTTTGCAAGCAGGGCAAGCTCCGGCAGGCTCTTGGTCTTATATTTTTCATAGATAGCGTTTAACACAATTCTTTGCCTTGAGGTTCTGCCAAAATCATTGAGTTCATGGTCTCCTGTGGCTACATAACGGATTCGGCAATAACCCAATGCCTGATTGCCGTTCAGCAGCTGTGAGCCGGCTGTAACATGGCGGTATTCTTCTTTGGATATATAATTGGTAGTGTTTAAATAGTCTGCCTCTGTTCCTGTCAGTGTAATTGTAACACCGCCAAGCTTGTCTATAATATCCTCAAAGGTATCAAATCCTACCAGCATATAACCGTCCAGATGAATACCAAAATTGGTGCTTAAGGTCTCATAAAGCAGCGGCACTCCGCCATACTCATAAGCAGCATTTAATTTATTATCCCGAAAACCGGGTATCTGCACCAGCATATCTCTCATAAGGGAAGTCAGTTTAATACATTTTCCCTTGTTATCCAAAGTCGCTATCATCATAATGTCCGTTCTGCCATTTGCAATCCCGGAATCAATTGCCTCTTCCCCCAATAGCAGAATATTAACCGTCTTATCCTCCTGGTCTGCTGCCTCTGCGGCCGTTGGTGTGGCAGTGGGAATGTCCGTAGGTGTCAGAGACGGGCTTGGCGTTTCCTGATTAAGGGTACTGTTTTCATCGTGGACCATCTTTCCGTAAGCATAACTGGAGACAGCATTAAAAAGAATTCCCCGTCCGAAAGGTGTTATAATAATGATAAGTACAACTATAATAGCCAGAACAGCAGTCACAAAAATAGCTTTTAACCCTCTGTGCTTCTTACGGGAGTTTTGCACTGCTTCTCCCTTGGGAGCTATTTCAGCAGCTACCTGTTCCTTCAGACTTTCTGTAATATCATTTAGCAATTCATCTTCCTGTCCCCTGATTAGAATCTGCATTCCAAGGGGATCTTCCAGTTCCTTGTATAACTCTTCCGTAATGATATTTTCTTTGGTTCCTGTCTCTGGTTTTTGCATATGCGGCTCCTAAGCATAAATTACCATATTATGGTAGGTATTATTATAGCATGATGTTCTGCTATTGTAAAATCATTTCACATTAATTCCCATTTGTGTATGCCGCCATGCCTTCCTCAATACGACTCAAGTCTGCATCAAGGATTTTGCAGGCATTATGTACCTGTTTATTGATTCAAAGAAGCATATCCGCTTTCTCCAAAATTCACGTCAAAAGAGATACTCTTCATATATTGATAAAATTCACGGACTTTCTCTGTATCCGATAAAAGTTTTGTCTTACCGTTCTCTGCATAGGCCGGAAGCAATTGAATATTTGGGTTAAGGTCTTTATCCAAGGTTACCTTTAAGACAGCGGTGCTTTTGATGTTGCTATAGAATATATAATTACCAAGGCTGTAGATAATAGGCTTACCTTTATAATATTCCACTCCCTGCAAAACATGAGGGTGACTTCCGATTACCAGGTCGGCCCCGGCATCAATATACTGTTTGGCAAGATTTCTTTGATAATCTTTTGGAGTATCCATTCTCTCAATGCCCCAATGAAGGTATACAATTACATAATCACTGTTTTCCCTGGCAGTCTTGATATCTTCCAGTAAAAATGCAGGGTCATAGGTCGTAAGCATTCCTGCCTTCGTATTCGTAGCATTCCAACTATATTCCGGTATAACTCTGGAGGCGGCCAGAAAGGCAAGTGTTTTCCCCTTGTCTTCTACATAATGGATGTTCCTTGCCTCCTGGAGGTTATTGCCGGCACCTACATATGCAATTCCCGCTCCGTCAAGAGCAGTAAAGGAATCCTTTAGCGCTTCTGTTCCGAAATCCATAGAATGGTTATTGGCAAGAGTTACCACATCGATTCCCATATCCTGAAAGGCAGAAACGTAGTCCGGATTTACTCTGAAGGTATACTGTTTATTCTCCGCAGCCTTACCGCCCTGACTGAAGGTAAATTCCTGATTCACCATGGTTATATCCGCGTCTTGCATATCCTTTAAAAGCTCAGAATCTACAATGCCGCCTATTCCCTTACTTTTATAAATAGCCGCCACTGCATCGGACAAATAAATATCTCCCGCAAAAAATAAATTAATATCCCCTTCTTCCGGGGCGGCAGACGGTGTGACAGTATCCGTTGTTCCATCGCCCTGTTCACCGTTTTGCCCGTTATCCTTTGTATCATTAGCTGCCGCCTGGGTTACTTTGTCAGGAGCGGTTGTTACAGAATCCGCTCCCCCAGACACCGATGCCAGGTCTCCTCCTATTGAATTGTTTGTTCCTTCCTTCCCCCATAGATAGCCTTTTGTCTCATAGCAGATTACCAGTGCCAGCAAGCCAAAAGTACAAAGAATAAAGGCCAGGAGACCGTACATCTTGCGTTTACTCATAGATTCTTCATTCCCTCGATCACTTTTTCAATATATTTATAAACTCTTATCGTAGAAGAGATACTAAGTCTTTCCTTTGGTGTATGGATATCCCACATATCAGGTCCCAGGGATACCATGTCAATGCCAGGAATCTTTTCTGCAAAGAAACTGCATTCAAGTCCTGCATGGATTGCCTCCAGCTTAGGCTCTTTATTATACTGCTCCTCATATACTTTGGAGAGATATTCCCTTAAGGGAGAATCCTTTTTATATTCCCAGGCAGGATACTGGCCTCTTATAACAAATTCCCCGCCCATGAATTCACAGATATAATTAAGCTGCTTTGCCAAGAATTCTTTATAGCTGTTTACAGAACTTCTGACAGAAAAGCAGATAATGGCTTTCTCGTCCTCCATATGGAAAATTCCAAGATTTAAGGAACTTTCTACCAGCCCCGGAATATCACTGCTCATGCACTGTACACCATTTGGAGTATTTAACAGGATAAAAAGCAGCTTTTCAAAGGAAGTAGGATGGAGTATTTTATACTCACCCTCTTCGCCCTGCATTACTCCAATATTAAGATGGGGTTCATTCGTTACGTATTCATTTTTGTATTTTCTTGACAGTCCGCTTATAATATCTGCAAAACGGTCATATTCATCCGCATCTATCACAATTTCTGCCTTGGCATCTCTGGGGATAGCATTATCCTTTAGACCACCGTTAAATTCCACCAAATGGAAGTCCATGGCATTCTTAAGTTCAAATAAAAGCCTTGCCATTAATTTCGTTGCATTGACATGGTTTTTATGAATCTCTGCACCGGAATGTCCGCCCTGCAAATCTGATATGGCTATAATTATCTTAAGTCCCTCTGCGGTAATTCGTTTTAAGGGCAGCTCACAGGTTGCTGTCAGACCGCCGGCAGAACTGGTAAGAAGTATACCTTCTTCCTCCGAGTCAATGTTAAGAAGTAACTTTCCCTTAAAATCTGATACCTCAAGCCCAATAGCTCCGTCCATTCCGGTCTCTTCGTCGGTGGTCATAACCGCTTCCAGCCTCGGATGCTCTAATGTATCATCATCCAAAAGTGCAAGAATATAAGCAAGCGCAATTCCATCATCTCCGCCTAAAGTGGTGCGGTCTGCATGAATTAAATCGCCCTCTGTAAACAGCTCAATTCCTTCCTTTAAAAAATCATGGGTACAGTCATTGGTCTTCTCACATACCATATCCATATGTCCCTGTAAGATTAATGCAGGAGCATTCTCATATCCCTGTGTGGCTTCCTTAAATATTATTACATTCTCGTACTCATCCTGACGGTAAGTTAACCCTTTTGCTTTCGCAAACTCCACCAGATAATCACTGATTGCCTTATTGTTTTTAGACCCTCTCGGAACAGCTGAAATTTCAGTAAAATAATAAAATACCTTTTTATAATCAAGTTCTTTTAATGTCTGGTTCATATTGCTTCCTTTCTGCATTACATCGCCCTACAATTCTTCATTTTCGGGACTGGCATTTTTTAATTCTTAAAACTATGGATAGGAGCCGGGATTCTTCCGCCCCTGTTAATAAAATCATCGCAGGCAAAGCGATTTACCGGCATTACCGGTGCATATCCTAAAAGTCCGCCGAATTCTACCATCTCACCCACTGATTTGCCGATTACCGGTATCAGTCTGACAGCCGTTGTTTTTTGGTTTATCATGCCGATTGCCATCTCATCCGCTATAATTCCCGAGATAGTGGTTGCTTTTGTATCTCCCGGTATTGCTACCATGTCAAGACCCACGGAGCAGACACAAGTCATTGCTTCCAGTTTCTCTAGGGTCAGGGCTCCGACTTCTACGGCTTCAATCATACCTCTGTCCTCGCTGACAGGAATAAACGCACCGCTTAAGCCTCCCACATAGGAAGAAGCCATAACTCCGCCTTTTTTCACGTTGTCATTAAGAAGCGCCAGAGCTGCTGTTGTCCCGGGTGCTCCCGCCCGCTCAAGACCCATTTCTTCAAATATCTCGGCAATACTGTCTCCCACAGCCGGCGTCGGTGCCAAAGAAAGGTCAATAATTCCAAAAGGAATATTTAAACGCCTGGAAGCCTCCCTGGCCACTAACTGACCAACTCTTGTTATCTTAAATGCCGTAGTCTTTACTGTCTCACAAAGAGTCTCAAAGTCGGCTCCTTTTACACGTTTTAGTGCATTCTTTACAACTCCCGGTCCGCTGACACCCACATTGATTACGGCATCTCCTTCCGTCACTCCATGAAAAGCACCTGCCATAAAGGGATTGTCATCCGGTGCATTGCAGAATACTACCAGCTTGGCACATCCGATAGAATCTCTTTCTTTGGTATTTTCTGCTGTCCTTCGTATAATTTCACCTAACAGTTTAACAGAATCCATATCGATGCCGGTCTTGGTAGAACCCACATTAACAGACGAGCATACTCTCTCTGTGACAGAAAGTGCCTCCGGTATGGATTCGATTAAATAACGGTCACCCGTTGTCATTCCTTTGGATACTAATGCTGAATATCCTCCGATAAAATTCACTCCTACTACCTTTGCTGCTGCATCTAAGGTTTTTGCTATGGTCACATAATCCTCCGGGGATTTGCAGGCACAGCTTCCTACCAGCGCAATAGGAGTAACAGAAATTCTCTTATTTACAATAGGTATGCCATATTCTCTCTCGATAGCTACTCCGGTAGCAACCAGGTCTTTTGCCACTGTTGTTATTTTATCATATATCTTTTTATTTAATACATCCAGGTTATTATCAGCACAATCTAACAGGCTTATTCCAAGGGTTATGGTTCTGACATCCAGGTTCTCCTGTTCAATCATCTTATTGGTTTCTATAACCTCATTCATGTCAATCATGTAGTTACCTCCGATTATCTGTTTGTTAGAGTCTGTGCATCACGTTGAAGATATCTTCATGCTGTGCTTTTATAACAACGCCGATTTCCTTTCCCAACTCCTCTAATTCCGTAGCAATGACATCAAAACCTTTCGTGGCTTCATTGGCATCCACAATCATCATCATATTAAAATACCCCTGGACAATTGTCTGCGAAATATCCATAATATTAATCTTATTCCCGGCAAGATAGGTGCAAACCTTTGCAATAATTCCAACCTGGTCTTTCCCTACAACGGATATGATAGTTTTTTTCATAATTTCCTCCATTTTCCCGAATATCGTATATTCTTATTATGTAGTTGAATTGGGCGTATCCTTTATATTAAATGGCACAGAACTAGATTGTGCATAACATTTCCGACGGAATATCTCTTTTGGCAACACTTAATACAGAATCGGCTTTTAAGGCATAGGATTTCTCGGAAATCACCTTATTTAATTCCAGCTTTACTGTCTCATATGCCAAATCTTCAAAATTATTTTCTTTGCTTAAATGGGCAAGTGTAATATAGCGGAGTTTCTCGTGAAGAATTCTTCCAAGCAGTTTTCCTGAAGTCTCATTGGATAAATGTCCTCTCTCTCCAAGTATTCTTTGCTTAAGATAATAGGGATATGCACCGGCCAGGAGCATATTTTCATCATGGTTGGCTTCCAGCAGAAGGATTTCTGAACCAGCCAGCTTTGATATGATGTAATCATCATAAACGCCAAGGTCTGTTGCCATACCAATCTTTCTTCCTTCCGAAGTAAAAGTATAACACACCGGATTGACCGCATCGTGAGAGGTACTAAAAGGTTCTACTAAGATATCACTTATATAAAAACCTTCGTCCGGCAATACCGGACGAAAGAGTTCCGGCGGAATATCCCCCATATTTTTCATCCTGCTTATTGCAAAAAGGGTTTCCTTCGTGCCATAAATAGGTGTATGATAACGCCTTGCCAATACTCCGATACCCTGAATATGGTCCGAGTGTTCATGGGTTATTAAAATCCCCTCTAAATCTGCCGGTTTGACATCTATACAGTTTAATCCGTATTCTATTCTTTTCCCGCTGATTCCTGCATCAACGAGTATATTGGCATGGCTGCTGCCAACAAAAGTACAATTGCCGCTGCTGCCGCTTGCCAGACTGCATAACTTCATAATTCTCTCCATTCCTGTGTGAGCTTTTTAGTCTTTAGAAGTTTGTTAGTTCACATAACTCATGAAAAGTATCCCTTATTCTTCCCTGTTTGTCAATAAGATTATTGAGCCCAGTAAAGTTCAACAATATTACTGTCCTTAAGGGGTGCCGTAAAATCGGCCTTTTCCCCATTTAAGGTTATTACAAGCTCCGAACCCAAAGCCTTTGTCAGATCAAAGGGATAGAAATCAAATACATCTACAAAGATATAGTCTTTCTTACCCGATAGTTTCACCGGCTGCTTATTCACAATGATAAAGATATCTTTCCTGTCGTCCCCACCTTTCGCAGCTTCCGGGCTATTTGTGAATTCCTTGTTTTTTACAGCTTCCGGGCTTTCTGCAGCTTCCTGAGCCGCCAATATCTCTTCACTGCCCAAAGCCTCGTAATCTTCCTCCTCCGATGTCTCAAAGGAATAATCTTCTCTTAACCTTTGTGCAGCCCTCATAGCTTCCAAAGAATCATAGATTTCACACTTTATAGAGAAGTTTTCGTATATCTTTTCTTCTTCCGTTGCAGGCATATTATTTACGTAAATAGTACCGGTATAGGAGATATCCATAAATTCCAATACCTGCTTTAGTGTGTAATAATTTAAGATCTCAACATTATCTCCGTCTTTTATTTCATAGTATCCGGTGACCAGTTCCTTATTCACAGCCGCATATTTGGGGCAGAGTATTCTGGTATCATTTAAGATAAAGGTAATATTGCTCTTATATTCAGAGAGTTCTCCGACCGTAATTTTCGCATCTGCACCTACACTGGATTCTTTGATCTCAATGATATCATTCTGTTCAATACGCTGGCTTATACCAACAATTTCACCATTTAATTTTACCAGGGCGGCTTCTCCCAGTTCACCTCTTACCAGGCGCTTTATACCATTTACCGTGTAATTGACAGCCTGACCTCTTTTAGGAAAGAGATATTCATTGGGAAGACCTATCTGAATAGCGGCATCGGCGATGGTGAGCTTGCTGTTATCATAGAGCTTTACTCTTTCGCCGTTGACCTGTACCAGAATAAAATTATTCTTCTGTTCATAGAAGTTCAGACAGATACCGACCGGAGTAACAAGAAGCGGGTCTTTTTTGATATTTTCCTGAAGAAAAGTAACATCCCCCAGGACTTCTTCTCCTCTTAAGGCCACCCTTTCTTTCTCCAGGCCTAAGAATCTTGCCAGCCCTTCTGTAAAACCGGGGACTTTTCCGCCTCCGCCCACTACAAACACGGCACTGACAGCCTTTCCTCCGTTTAACTCTATAATCTTATCCGCAACACATTTCGTCATGTTCTCTATGGTAGGCTTTAATCCTTCAATAACCTCTTCTGTCGTGGCTTTCTGACTGATGCCCATAATATCCTTGTATGTAACCTTTTTCTTCTTTAGACAGGACTGCTTAATGGTTTCAGCAGTTTTAAAATCCACCAGATATCTCCTTGCAACAGCCTCTGTTATCTCATCTCCGGCTCTTGGTATCATGCCGTAAGCTATAATACTTCCATCCTTCGTTATGGAGATATCGGAGGTTCCCGCTCCTACATCTATCATGGCGATATTTAATAAACGGAATTTCTCCGGTATGGCAACGTTGATGGCAGCTATCGGTTCCAGGGTCAGATTGGCAACATAAAGGCCGGCCTTTTCTACCGCTGCATAGAGACTGTCAATTACCTCATCCGGCAGAAAAGTCGTTATGAGATTCGTTCCGATGCGATTGGCTTTATGCCCCTCCAATTTACCAATGATATAGCCGTTTAAATAGTACTGGATAACAGAATACCCGACACAATAGAAGCGAAGATTCTCTTCCTTCATCTCCTGACGCAGAGTATCATAGGCCTTCTCTACGCCGATTAAATCCAGTGAATGCACATGTTCTTCATTGACAACGGTTTCTCCTGAAAATTCATATTCCGCCTCTACCGTTACCGTCTTAAGAACACGTCCCGCAGCAGCAATGCAGACATCCGTAAGCCGTCTGCCCACCTGCTCTTCCAGCTCCTTCTTCACTTCTTCTATGGTTTCTGCCACTTTGAAGATATCATGAATCTGACCGTCTAACATGGCACGGGTCTCATGCTCCCTGACACACTGGGCTACCACGATAAACTGGTTTCCCTCTTTATAACCCACCGTGCCTACTATGCTCCTGGTACCAATATCCAATCCAAAAACCAGATGTTCCGGGTACTTTTTATTTACCATCCTTTGCGTCCTCCGTAAAGTAACTGCAATAATTCTTCTATCTGAATTTTTAAATTCTCCAGAGAATCATTGTTTTGTAAAACATGTGTACTTAACTCTCTGTATTCCTCTTCTGTAAGCTGATTCGACAGCACCTGTTTAAATTTCTCTGTATTAAAATTCCTGGAATTCCTCAGTCGTTCTTCTCTTACTTCTCTGCCAGCAGTGATATACCAGATCTCATCGCAAAACTCCTGAAGGGCAGCTTCCTTTGGAAGGGCTGTTTCCACACAGACAAAAGGATGGGAGGCTGTCTCTTTCGTTTCTTCAATCCTGTCTCTAACATATTTCATAACATAGGGATGTGTAAATGAATTAAGAATTCTTAACTTCTCTGAATTCTGATATACTTCCCTTGCGAGCCTGCTTCTGTCAATCTTCTTTTCTTCGTCCAGAATGTCCCCGCCAAAATGTTCCACTATCAGCTTATAGGATATTCCGTCTTTCTCCATAAAGTCATGGGCAATGCGGTCTGTATTCAGTAAAAGAGCCTTATAATCTTCCACCAGTATCCTGGCGGCTTCTGATTTGCCGCTTCCGATTCCGCCGGTCAGCCCGATTACCTTTACCTCATTATTTTGCTTCATACCAGTTCGGTCCTTCATTGACGTCCACCTCTAAAGATACGAGTAAATCTGCCGCATGCTGCATTTCCTCCTGTAACAGCTTCCTTACAGTTTCTGTTTCATCTGTTGCGGTTTCAATTAACAGTTCATCATGAATCTGTAATATGAGCCTTGAACGAAGCTTTGATGCCTTTAATTTTTCATTTACACGTATCATTGCAATTTTTATAATATCTGCTGCCGTTCCCTGAATCGGTGAATTCATTGCCACTCTCTCACCAAAGGAGCGGGTCATAAAATTCGAAGAGGCAAGTTCCGGTATGGGCCTTTTTCTGCCGAATAAGGTAGTAACATATCCCTGGCTTTTACCCTCACTTACCAGACCATCCAGGAAGGTCTTAACTCCGGGATAGGTATCAAAATATCTGTTAATATATTCTTCTGCTTCTTTTCGGGATATATTCAGGCCTTGTCCCAGTCCAAAAGAGCTGATTCCATAGACAATTCCAAAGTTAACAGCCTTGGCGCTGCGTCTTTGTTCGGAGGTAACTTCTTCAAAAGGTGTGTGAAATACCAGGGAAGCTGTAATCCGGTGAATATCCTCATTCTGCTTATAGGCTTCTATCAGCCTTTCATCTCCTGACATGTGGGCAAGAACTCTAAGCTCAATTTGGGAATAATCCGCATCCAGGAACAGATAGCCCTCTTCCGGTATGAATACCTTTCTGATTTCCCTGCCTAATTCCATACGAATAGGAATATTCTGAAGATTCGGCTCCGTACTGCTGATACGTCCCGTAGCAGCAATGGTCTGATGGAACTTTCCATGTATTCTGCCATCGGCACTGATATAGACAGCCAGGCCGTCTGCATAAGTGGACTTTAGTTTTGTTAACTGGCGGTATTCCAATATCCTGCTTACAATAGGAGCATCGTACTGAAGCTTTTCCAGCACGTCAGCGGAGGTGGAATACCCTGTCTTTGTCTTCTTGCCGTTGGGCAGATGGAGCTTCTCAAACAGGATAACACCTAATTGTTTCGGGGAATTGATATTAAAGACTTCTCCGGCTTCTTCAAATATTTCTTTTTCCAACCGTTCAATGCCAACTGTTAATTTATCTCCGTACTCCTTTAATTCCTCTTTGTTAACCCTTATACCTCTTTGCTCCATATCAAACAAAGTGTATACCAGGGGCATTTCAATGGTATCATAGAGAGATTCCATTTCTTTTTGCCTTAATTCCTCCCTTATAAGAGGCATAGCCTTACCTGCTATATATGCATGATTACAGTAATAGTCAATACTTTCTTCTTTTTTGTTCTTTAAAAATTCTTTCAGAGAACCTTTCCCAAGTATCTCGCTCTGCGAAGGCAGCGTAAGCTTTAGATAATCTCTGGCAATATCATCATACTCATAGGTCGACTGCAAAGGATTCAGCAGATATGCTCCAATCACAATATCATCAATTCCTCCGCTTAATCCTTCCGGCAAAAGGGGCAGCTGTTCCTTTAAGTGCAGGGTAGCAAAGGACTTATCGGTAGAAATAAGAGCAGCAAGTCCTGTCTTCATATCCTGTATTGTCACATTTTCCTCACTTGCCTGTTCCTGTGCGAGTATCAGCCAGGCTTTCTCTTCGTAAGAAAGCGCCAATACTGCCGTTTCTTCCTCAGCCGTCAGATAAAAGCCTACTGCAGTGCCTTTCGGTGCTTTTACTGCCCCTTCCAGGATTTCCTGTGCCTTTGTTTTTTCTTCTATCAGTTCGAATTTTGATCCTTCTTTTTCCTTTTCCTTCGTAACAGATACATTGGCACGTGAGAAGCGGTTTAAGAGACTTTTAAGCTCCAGCCTCTTAAAATAATTATAGGCATCTTCATTAAAGATGTCCTGATAACTGCAATCTTCCACCTTATAGTCAAATTCGCAGTCTGTCTTTATAGTAGCAAGGATCTTACTAAGATATGCCTGCTCCTTGTTGTTTATCATGGACTCTCTGGCTTTGTTCGGTGTTACCTCATCAATATGCTCATAGGCATTCTCAATAGAGCCAAAGGCCATTATTATTTTGGCTGCTGTTTTCTCTCCAATACCCGGAACTCCCGGTATATTATCGGAAGGGTCTCCCATAAGGGCTTTCATGTCAATGAATTCCTTCGGCGTTACGCCATAAGTTTCCACTACATCACCGGTATTGTAATTCTCAATTTCCGTACCTCCCTTTTTGGTCTTGGGAATACGTATTTTAATATTATTGGTTGCCAATTGGAGCAAATCCCTGTCTCCGGATACCAAAGACACCTGATAGCCCTCTTTCTCCGCTCTTACCGCCAGGGTTCCAAGAATATCATCGGCCTCATAGCCGCCTTTTTCCAAAATGGTTATCTTCATTGCTTTTAGAACTTCTTTTAATAAGGGAACCTGTCCCCTTAATTCCTCCGGCATGCCCTTCCTGGTGCCTTTATACTCCGCATACATCTCATGGCGAAAGGTCGGCTGATGTACATCAAAGGCAATGGTCAGATACTCCGGCTTTTCTTCATCCAATATCTTAAATAAGATATTAAGAAATCCTAATACCCCGTTGGTATATAACCCCTCGGAATTGGTCAGTGCCGGAAGAGCATAAAATGCTCTGTTCAATATACTATGTCCATCAATCAATACAATCTTTTTACTCATGGGACCTCGTTTCTATACTTTATTTTTTATAA
>JAEXGM010000072.1 GCA_023450835.1 Bacillota bacterium
AAATCCGTAATTACCGATCTGCTCTTCATCCTCAATTTCACTGACAGTAAGCTTAATAATCTCTGATAAGGTTTTTCTGACCTGGTTTTTCGTAAATTCTTCTGCCGTCTCACCGGAATTATAGGGAGGACTCTCTTCCTCTTGCAATTCCTGAACAGGTGATTCCGGAATCACCTGTTCAGGAATCGTTGATTTGGGAATTGCTGATTTTGGAATCGTTGATTCCAGGATAGGAATAGAAATTTCCTCATCAAGCTTATAATTTTCTAATCTGGCATTACTGCGTTTTACCGTATATTCCACTTTTGAAAAAGCATAGGTCGGCAAAGGTATTCTTTTCGGTTTACTGCCGGAAGAATATAGCTCTTCCCAGTTTATTTCAATGCCGTTTACCCAATATTTTGATAATTGAACCAGATTATTTGTCTGGAGGCTCTTATGAACCATTTGAGAGATTTCCTCTTTGGATAGTATTGAGGATAATTTGGTCTCCCCTTTTTCTTTCACATAAATCTTATCCCCCGTAATATTTCCATCGAGGTAGGCTTTCAGTTTTTCCCATAAATCCTCCGCATTAAGAGCAATTACTGCAAGTCTTTCCTTCATACTCTCTCTGCCGGTCTGTAACGTATATGAAATAGCTGTCAGGGGAAGAGTTCTTGAACCGAAGAGTTTCTCTTCCAGTGCTTTAACGGAACTGCCTTGGGATATCTCCTGGTCCGTAAGAGCAATCTCTCTTTCATTCCATAAATAGTCTTTTAGTTTTTGAATCATAACTTCATCCAGTCCGCAGTCCGATAGGGTATCTGTTTGATTCACACAATTCTCCGGCAGTTCAAATAAATCCTCTATTATTTTAGCCAGATGGTTTCCTGTATTTTTACCTTCCCGCAGGTAGTCCATAAACTTTATTACATATGTTTTTAGATTTTCCTCTTTTTTGGCAGAAAAGACATAGACCTTTTCACCGGGTGTTTCCTTTGCGGGTTCATTTTCGTAGGCTTCCAGAATTACATGGGCATTGGAACCGCCGGCGCCAAAGGCACTGATAGCCGCTCTCTTTGGAATTGCCTCCATTGCCGTTTTATTTTCTCTGAGGTTCTGTTTCCACGCTTCCTGCTTTCGCTGTACATAAAAAGGGGTTGCCGCAAAGTTTATTTTACTGTTTAAGACCTCTGAGTGAATGGAGGGTACCAACCTGTTATGCTTAAACTGTAATAATATTTTTGTAAGTCCCGCTACGCCGGAGGCAGCCTCCAAATGTCCGATGTTGGACTTTACTGACCCGATAGAGCAGTATTGTTTTTGTTCGGTATATTTCCCAAAAGCTTTTGTAAGCCCTGCAATTTCGATGGGGTCCCCCAGGGAAGTACCTGTTCCGTGGGCTTCCAGATAACTGATGGTCTCCGGATGAACTCCTGCGTTTTCTATGGCTTTTTGGATAACTTCAGCCTGTGCATTGGGATTTGGGACAGTATAACCGTTGGTTTTTCCTCCATGGTTAATGGTACTTCCCTTAATTACTCCATAGATGTAATCCCCGTCTTTTATGGCGGCAGAAAGTGGTTTAATAATAACTGCGCCCACACCTTCTCCGGGAACATACCCATCTCCCGCATCCCCGAAGGCTCGGCATCTTCCGTCACTGGAAGTAAAATGGTTCATGCCAAGGAGTAAGTATTTGCTCCAATGGATGGAAAGATTTACGCCTCCTGCAATGGCGGTGTCACATTCTCCCCTGCTAAGGCTTTGCATTGCCAGATGGAGGGCTGTAAGAGAGGAAGAACACATAGTATCTACCGCAAAGCTTGGCCCATGCAAATTCATACAATAAGATACCCTATTTGCAATGGCAGAAAAAGCGGAATTCATTGCCATTGTATTCCCCTTTAAGGTCTCCTCCACACCGATCATCTGGTACTGTCCATAGGTTACTCCCACAAAGACTCCCGTTCTGTATTTATTAAAATTTTCCAGGGTATAGCCTGCATCTTCCATGGCAGCCCAGGAGGTTTCCAAGAATAATCTTTCCTGTGGGTCTATCAGTTCCGCTTCCGCAGGGGATATCTGAAAAAACAAGGGATCGAACTTATTCACATCATCTATAAAGCCCCCCCATTTACTTATTTCATAGGGCAGATTATCAAATCTGTGATAATCCCATCGCTCCTTTGGGACGTTGGTAATACAATCCCTGCCTTCTAAGAGATTATCCCAAAACTGATTCAAATCCTCCGCCATAGGATATTTTCCGCTGACCCCTATTATGGCATATTCCTTGTCGTAAACCTCAGAAGCTTCAGAAGCTGCTCTGGCATCAGAAGTTATAAAATCCGTTTCTGATGCCTGTTTCCTGGAATCCTCCGCTGCAATCACTTCCTTCTTTTCACAGAATTCCTGAGGGAATTCATTGATAAAATAATCTGCCAGATGGTCAAGGGTATCATATTCAAAAAATATGGTCTTGGATATTTCACCCAGCCTTTTTTCCAAAGTTTTAGTCAGATTAACAACCATAACCGAATCCAGGCCGTAACGATCAAAGGTCTGTTCCGAATCAATTCTATCTGCTGCGATTTCAAGCTCGGCACCAAACACTTCTTTTAAAT
>JAEXGM010000228.1 GCA_023450835.1 Bacillota bacterium
GCTCTGCGGCATTCACGTTCAATACTGTTTAACAGCACGGTACCAAAACCATTCCCGAAGCCCTCTAAAATAACTCCTATCAGGCGTAATTTCCCGGAGGCTCCATCTGCTATATCCTTTTTCTCATTCACCGTTTCTTCTTCAAGTCCGATTACAAAAGAACCTTTTCCTGCCATCCGCACAATCTTGCTTTCCTTTGCCAGCATCTCCAAGGCCTTTTTACTTGTTATCCTGCTGACATTATATTGCTCAGCCAGTTCCTTTTCAGAGGGGATCCTTTCCCCCGGCTTATACCTTCCTCCAGCAATTGCGCCGGCTATGTCCATATAAATCTGTTCATAAAGTGGCGACTGTTTCATTTCTTATTTCGAAATCCTTTCTTAATCCCTTTTCTCATCACACGCTTTGAGGAATGTAATACCGTGTCAGCCCAGCGTATATCTTTTATTTTAGCACAGGAAGCCTCGTCTTACAATTATTTTCCTTATCCGCAGGTACCCTTACGAAGCTTTCTGCGCTGCTTTTTGTTCCGAACTGGCATTTATGCTTAAATTCGGTTCCTATGGCTGTTTTTTGTATACAATTTTTAAGGTTACAATTTCATAAGGCTTAATGCCGAATGAGACTTGCTTCGTATTCACCCCAATTATTTCTTCTTCCTCCTCCAGCATGGAGCATACGGCTATTCTTTCCGCTTCTTCCGGCAGAGTCATTTTCACTTCATTACGCTGGTTATAGTATTCATACAAGCGCAGTATCTGCACATTTTCTTCCGGTTCCTCCGCTGCTTTCACAACCTCCAGAATAACATTTTCACAGTCTGTCTCGGCTGCACTGTAACTGACCGGCTTATCCCCTTCGCCTTTGGACTTTACGGCTGCGAACAGGGGATTATTTAATTCATAGGCTTCTTTTACCGTACCGCCAGTACGAAAATCATCTTTATGAGGATAAAAAGAATAGGTAAATTCATGCTTTTCTTTATCCGCGGATGGATTGGGACTCGTTGCGGACTTTAACAGGGACAGCCCTATAACGCCTTCATGGACATGACAGCCATATTTGCAGTCATTGATCAGGCTCACGCCATAATTATTTTCATGAATGTCCAGCCATTTATGATGGCATACCTCGAAACGTGCAGCATCCCAGGAGGTATTATGATGTGTCGGCCGGGTCACATTGCCGTACTGTATTTCATAATCCGCTTCATTACTGTGTATATCCACCGGGAATAAAGCCTTCAGGAGAATATGATCCTGTTTCCAGTCAACTTCTGTCTTAATGTCAATTCTCCTGCTGTCATGGTACAAGAATATATACTGGGTGATGGTAGAATCCAAATATTTTCTTTCCACCTTCATACAGGCTCTTAAGCTGCCGCTTTCCACCACTTTCATTTCTGTAACCTTGTCTATTTCCCAGCTTTTTTCCCCATAGTAATTGTTCACATCCCATGCATCCCAGTTGTGGGGACGGTCCTCATAGGACATGATAACATTGCCGCATTCGCCGGGTTTTAAGACCTCACGGTCATTTTCCTTATCATAGACAGAAAGAAACTGGCCTTTTTCATTAAAAATTATCCGTATACATGAATTTTCCATACTGTTATCTGTAATTCTTAAGTTCGTTTCCGGTGCGCCGCCATCAGCCAGAGTATATACCTTATACCCTGCCGCCGGTACTGTAAGGGCCCGGAACAGTATCTTTCCGTCTTCCAGTTTTTCATAAGGGCAGTAATTTTCCCCGTCTGTGACCAATCCGCTGTCTGCCGCATTTTCTGCCTCTGCAAGTACGTATCCCGTTCCTTTAAATCCATTGGGATTGAATACTGCAATAGCACCTTTTTCCGCTCCTATACTATCCGTCAGGGAATTCACTGCTCTTGTTAAAAGGGCATTCCCTCTTAAAAATAAATCCTCATATTCTTTCCTTGAGACTTCATAGACCTCTTCAATACTGGACCCCGGCAGAATATCATGGAACTGGTTTCTAAGAAGTGTCTCCCATAAATCATCCAGCTGCTCTTTCGGATAAGCAGTTCTGTTAAGCTTGCTGTCCATAACACTGAATAATTCAATATTATGAAGCAGAAATTCCGCTTTCCTGTTATATTTCTTATTTCTTGCCATTGAGGTATAGGTTCCTCTGTGATATTCCAGGTAAAGCTCTCCGCTCCATTCCGGCAGGTACTTCTTTCCCTTTACCTCTTCCTCCAGCTTATGAAAGAATTCATTGGAGGAAGACTGCTTTGTCACAGGACAGCCCGGAATTCCCTTTTCCATCCGGCGCCCGGCCTCCAACATCTCCCTGGTCGGTCCGCCGCCTCCGTCCCCGTAACCATAGGCCATCAGCACTTCCGAATTCAGATATTTCTGCTGGTAACGCTGCCAGGAGCCTTTTACCTGAGAAGGTTCCAGCATTCCGTTGTAGGTAGTAAAGAAATTCTTTGATACCAGACTCTTATCATAATCACTGGCCGGAACAAAGTGGGTCAGAACCCTGCTTCCGTCAATTCCGATCCAGTTGAAAGTATCGTATGGCATCTTATTAAATTCGTTCCAGCTGATTTTTGTGGTCATGAAATAACGGACACCGCATTTTAGCATAATCTGAGGCAGTGCGGCAGAATAACCGAACACATCCGGCAGCCATAGAACTTCATTTTCTTTCTGAAACTCTTTTTTAAAAAAAGCCTTTCCCTTCACGAACTGTCTGACCAGGGATTCCCCTCCGGTCAGGTTACAATCCGCCTCAACGAACATACCGCCTTCCGCTTCCCATCTGCCTTCCTCAATCCGGTGCTTTATTTCTTCGTAAACAGCCGGTTCTCTTTCCTTTACTGCCTTATACAGATGAGGCTGGCTGGACATAAAGCGGTATTCCGGATATTCCTCCATCAGCCGGAGCACTGTGGAGAAACTGCGCACAGCCTTGTCCTTGGCTGTCTCCAGGGTCCACAGCCATGCTATGTCAATATGTGTATGTCCCACACACCAGACTTCTTCCTTTTCTTTGTTACATCTCTTTTCATAAAATTCCTTATCAAGATAAGCCTGTGCCTCCGCCAGGGATTCATAAAACTCTGTGGAATAAGCCTTCCGAAAATCCAAAAGATTTAAGGATTCGTTTAGCGTCAGCAATATTTCATAACATTCCTTTTCATCCTCTTTCATTAATCCTGCCACATCATAAGGCACTTTTACATCGTAATAATATTTTTCAATTTCTCTGTCCCGTACTGCAATTCTGGCATCCAAAATAGAATGGAAATGCATTTTACCCGTATAAACACAGAGAATAATATCGTATACTTCCCCTGACCTTCCGCACTCTTCCAGAACAACAGCCTCATGATTTTCATCAAGGCCCTGACGGAGCTTCCCGTTAACATACAGGCGAAATTGTGGATTTACAGTATCCCACCTCACCCCTCCAAAGTTATGTATTCCAAAAATAACTCTTTGGCCTTCATAACTTTCCGGAAGTTTTACCTGCATTCTAATGTAGTAATACTCATCATTTCCGCCCAGATCCATGGAGCCCGGGAACTTATTCCATTCCTTCCCGTTAAGCAATGCCAGATCTTTTATCTGTCCTTTCAGTACTAAATATTCCGCATTACTTATCTTCTCCGCATTCTTCTCACATAAAGCCGATAGGTGCCGCACCAGGCTCCCTATCCTCTCTTTTACCATAACCATAACAGCCCTCCATAATAGGTGTACAACAAACTATGTACAATACACCGAATATATCATTTATATACTATTTATATATTATTATATCATTATATTTTAAATTAACAACTATTATTTTATTTAGGGAGGTATACATGCTTGGCTATACCAAGATTTCAAATAGAATAGTGTTATTATCTGAAACAGGAAATTAAAATAAATCAGGAGCTGCAATATTTTAATTTATATTTACAACAGCTCCTGATTGTTTAGTTTTGGGTTATTTAATTTTTAGCGGGTTAGTTTCTGGTTATTTAATTTCTATTTGTTTAGCCCCTGGCGGCTTAGATCTTGGCTGTTTAGTTTCTGGCTCTTTAACCCTCGGCGGTTTAGTTCCTGGTTCTTTGGCTTCTGGTTATTTAGTTCCTGGCGGCTTAGTTCCTGGTTCTTTGGCCTCTGGTTGTTTAGCCCCTGGCGGATTAATCTCCGGCTGCTCTCTAGCACATCCGATTATTAAATTTGCCGCTAAAATACTGTTCCAGCTCTGCAGCGGGCAGTTTGACCTGTTCCATCGTATCTCTGTGTCTTATGGTTACAGTCCCGCTTTCTATCGTATCATCATCTATGGTAACCGCATAGGGAGTTCCGATTGCATCTCCTCTCCGGTAACGTTTCCCGATAGTTCCGGCATCATCATAAGAAACCATATATTTTTTCTTTAAAGAATAATAAAGTTCAAGTGCCTTCTCTGCATGTCGTTTCTTTATGAGGGGAAGTACATTGATCTTAATGGGTGCCAGAAAAGCCGGCAGCTTTAATACCTGTCTTATTTCTCCTTTCTCAAGCTCTTCCTCTTCCAGTGTTTCAAACAATAATGCAAGAACAATTCTGTCCAGTCCATAGGTAGATTCTATAATAAATGGAATATATCTTTCCTTTGTTTCTTCTTCAAAGTACTCTAAAACCTTTCCAGAATACTCCTGATGTCTTTTAAGGTCAAAATCCGTCCGGTTATGCGTTCCGTTTATTTCACCCCAGCCAAAAGGAAAGAGATACTCAATATCGCAGGCCGCCTTGGCATAGTGGGCAAGTTTTTCGTGGTCATGGTGCCTTAAATGCTCTCTCCTTATGCCTAAGAATTCAAAGAAGCCAATACCATAGTCCTTAAAGTACTCATATAGCCCTTCATCCTCTCCCTTTTTACAAAAGGTCTGATACTCCATCTGTTCAAACTCTATGGTTCGGAAGGTAAAATTTCCGGGTGTAATTTCATTGCGGAAAGCCTTTCCTATCTGGCCGATACCAAAGGGCAGCCTGGTACGCATGGAACGCATGACATTCAGGAAATTCACATATTCTCCCTGGGCATTTTCCGGCCTGAGATAAATCGTAGAAGCACTTTCTTTTGTCACACCCCTGTTGGTAGCAAACATGAGGTTGAATTGTCTGATATCCGTAAAGTCCGACTTACCGCATTTAGGACAGGGAATCTGCTTTTCTCTTATATAATGAATCATTTCTTCCTGAGTCATGGAGTCGGCATTTACCTCAGTAGTAAAGTCATTTATAAGATTATCTGCCCTATGCCTGGTCTTGCAGCTCTTGCAGTCAAGAAGGGGATCTGAAAAGCCTGCCAGATGGCCGCTTGCTTCCCAAACCGTAGGATTCATCAGGATATCCGAATCCAGTTCATAGCTGTTATCTCTGTTCTGTATAAAGTAATAACGCCAGGCTTCCTTTATATTATTCTTAAGCCTAGTTCCTAACGGGCCATAATCCCAGGTATTGGCGAGCCCTCCGTAAATCTCGCTTCCTTTAAAAATAAATCCGTACTGATTACAATAAGCTGTTAAATCTTCCATAGTAAAACTCTTCATATTGTCTCCTCCATTCATTGTTTTTACGAAACCGGAAGCTAGAGTACCGTGGATTTATGAATAAAAAAAGCCCTAAGCAATCAATGATTGCTTAGGGCGAACAAAATCTGTCCGTGGTACCACCTAAATTCAGGATAACCTGCACTTAATTAACGGCACGAGTATATACTTTATGCCGCTTTCCATGATAACGGTGGAAGTTTCCGTTGGTCTCTACTTAGGATTCCTGTTCAAGCCACAGCTTAAAGGTGCCTTCCCTGTACTTTCCTTAAAGATTCGCACCTGTGAATTC
>JAEXGM010000087.1 GCA_023450835.1 Bacillota bacterium
TGGTATGCGTTCCAAGGCACGGCCGAAAATCTCGGTTGGGTCAAAGACGAGAAGAATGCGGAAATCAGAGCGAAATTCAAAAGCATCTTCGATTGGTTCGATGAAGTTGGTGATGAAAACAATCCGACCTCAATCGTTCTGCGTATCACCCTTACAGAAGGCACTATTATTGACAATGAAAGAAAATACGGTGAACAGCAGTACGAAGTTGATTTTATCAATCATACGGCAAAATAAAAAAATCCGTATAGTATGGGTATAATAGATGATTTTGAAAAAGTAAATATAAAAGTGGGCAAGATAAAATGAGTGAAATTAAGTTGATTAAACCATTTGCCAAGTATGCAAAGAAAATTGCCGAGTACCGCAATGAATTTATTACTAATAATGATTTTTTCACTGTTTGCGGCATTAATAGAATACCGGGTGCAGAACGCATTTTAGAGTTTGATAGTGTGATTGACTGGATTGAAATTTGCCGGTTATGCGAGTGCGCTGAAACAAATCCATATGAGAATTGCCCTGTTGCAACGCAGTATATAGCGGTGCGTGAGAGCGATGACAGGATTGTTGGAATGATACATTTACGGCATGAGCTAAGTAATGAAGAATTATGTAATTTTGACGGTAATATTGGCTATTCAGTCCGCCCTAGCGAACGCCTGAAAGGTTACGCAAAGGAACTGTTGAGGTTATGTCTTGAGGAAGCAAGAAAACACCATCTTGACAAGGTGTTAATTTGCTGCATTGACACAAACTTAGGTAGTCGAAAGGCTATTCTTTCCAATGGTGGCGAATATGAACGTACAAATTACGGCGAGGAATCTGGCTTGAACGTGGAGTTGTATTGGATTTTACTTTAAGTCCTTAAACTATAAACATGTATGACCTACATGTTAGCGGTTTCTCCGGGAAAGAGTATCGAACGAACGGTGGGCACTATTAATATTGCGAATGTAGATACATTATGAAATCGTTTTATTTAATTTCCTATTATATTTATAAATAGTCATTTTAAAGAAGAGTAAACTACACTTTATTCAATAATTAGACGGAGTTTGTAAGGGAGATGAATATTATGATAATAAAATATGCCTATGATGAAGAGGAAAACATCAGGGAGCTTTTTCAAGAGTATACCGATATGCTAATCTCTGAAAATCCAGATGTGGAGAAAATTTTAGACAAGCAGGATTATAATACAGAGCTGCAGCATCTAAATGAGAAATATGGTCTGCCATACGGAAGATTATATCTTGTAGAGGTAGATGATGTGCCAGCCGGATGTATTTGTCTGAAAAAAATTGATGATGATAACTGTGAAATCAAACGATTATATGTAAGACCTCAATTTCGAGGGCACTCCCTTGCAAAACAATTATTAAATAAGATAATCGACGACGCAAAATTCATTGGCTATAAATATATATTACTTGATACGTTACCATTTCTGAATAGTGCAATTCGTCTTTATCAGAATGCGGGATTTTATAAGGTTAGTGCCTATAATAACAATCCTGATGATGAAGCAATTTTTATGAGGTTAGACTTATGATAAAAAAGGTCAACCGCAATCAGTATAACTGATGATGGAGCTATCCAATAGGTATATAATTTTACAAAAATGAATTTGGACCGTTCTTATGTTTAGATAGATTACTGAGGGTTAAAAGAATAAGACAAATAATTTAGTGTTCTTAGGAGATTTATCTATGAAAAAGAAAATAGCAGTTGCCTTAATACTTTTATTTATAGTAATAGGATTTCTATTTTTAAGTACAGGCGGAAAAAGAACGGATATTATGCTAATGGATTATTCAATTTCCGAAGATAGTAAGACAATGACAATGAATATTGCCGTAGCAAGTAGTATGGGATACGTAAGAACGCTGAAAATAAGGCAAGACGGTGATAAAAAGTATATTACATTTTATAATACATATGGAATAAATAGCAGTATCGGAGCCAGAAATAGATTTCAAGTTGAATTAAATCCCTCTTGCAAAGAAATCTATTTTGACAGAGGAGATAGGGGATATAAGTTGGTATTGCAAAAGGGAGAGGAAACAAACGAGTGGCAATTAGCAAGGTAGAGGTCTCAATATGCCGTGCAAATACCTTAGCGGCTTGGAAAGATTGCAGATACACATTATCTTAATCGAATAGGAAATAGGAGCAATATGAATTTAAGATATATGAAAGCTAAAAAAGATGATGCCGATATGCTAATCAATATATATAATGCATCCTTCTATAAGGACTATATAAAATATGGAATATGTCCGGCTTACGGAAAGACAAGAATAGCTATGGAAGAATCCATTGAGAAATTTCCTAAGTTGATTATTTATGATAGAGATATCCCTATAGGAGTAATTTCAGTTGAAAACAGAGGTAATGGAGAATATTATCTAAGCTGTCTTTGTGTGGTTCCGGAATATCAAGGGAAAGGAATAGGGACACAAGCGGTTAGCTATATGCTGGATTATTATTCAGACTGGAGTAAAATTACATTGATAACTCCTGAAGATAAAATAGAAAATATTGAATTTTATACTAAGAAATGTGGATTTAAAATAATCGGCAAAGAGATGGATGATACGGTTATGGTTGTTCGGTTTTTAATGGAACGATAATTTTCATTGGAATGATAAACTGATATACAATCTATATAAATTGTGAAATAAATTGATTTTCCATTATATTTTAAAGGAGGGTCTAGCCATGGGCATTAGGAATTATCTGATTGAAGGCGTTTCCTGTACCGGCAAAACTTCGGTATGTAAAGAATTGCAGCGGCGCGGTTATTTTGCCATTAATGGTGATTGTGAATTGGCTTATCAAGGTGATCCGAAAACTGGTGCACGGACAGAGGGTATCACGCATGAACACCATATCTGGGATATAGATAAAGTTAAAGCTCTGGTCGCCAGCCAGGGTGAGGCGGTAACATTTTTCTGCGGTGGTTCCAGGAACTTTTCGAAATTCATAGATTTGTTTGACGGCGTGTTTGTTCTCGAGGTCGACCTTGACACCTTGAACCGGCGGCTTGATGAGCGGCCGGAAAATGAGTGGGGCGGAAAGAAAACAGAACGGGAACTCATTATACGCTTGCACCAAACGAAAGAAGACATTCCGAAAAACGGAATTATGATCGATGCCACTGCACCGATTGAGCATGTGGTTGACGAAATCATTCGTCAAAGCGAAGAAAATAAACACTGACGACAGTAACTTATGGCCACTTGCAGACAGCTCAATACTCCGGTGTATCTGGATATGAATAGTCTAATTGATAGTACTAACGGGGGACTAATTATGCTTATGGTTGAAAATAAGATATGTGATTAATTAAGGAAATCTACCAAAGGTATAAATTTGAATTATGGAGAATACAAAATGACAGTAAAATTTAATAAGTTTAATAAAAAGCAGTATGAAAACTTTAAAGATTTTAGCATACAGGAATATGCGAAGGATTTTATAAAATCAAATAATTATACAGAAGATATGGCGTTAAAAAGAGCAGAGGATGACTTCAATAATATTATTCCGCAAGGGCTTGATACTCCTGATAACTATTTCTTTTCGATAGTTAATGAAAAAGAGGAGGATGTCGGATACATTTGGTACCTGATTGATGGTAATATAGGAGCTTTTATATGTGATTTATTTATAAAAGAAGATTTTCGAAGAAAAGGGTATGCATCTCAAACACTGGATCTTATGGAACATGAAGTAAAACAGCATGGCTGCAAAGCTATTACTTTAAACGTTTTTGATTTCAATATTGAAGCAAGAGCTTTATATGAAAAATGTGGATATAAATTAGGTACAATAGTTGAAGAAGGATGCAGATACTTAAGGAAAGAGTTGAGTTAGCCTGACTGTTAAAATGTAGGAAGGAATCTTATTATTATTCGTTAGAAAAATGAGTGTCGAAAGAGAAGGTTCCTTTGCGAAAGGCTTGGTTAATAATTATAACATAAACTAACAAATAAGAGTTTACAGGAAGGAAAATCAATGAATGTAGAATTACAGCTTGTTAAGTTAGGGGAAAGAGAAATTCTCAGTAATCTGCTGGAGAAGTATGCGTATGAATTTTCACAATATGACAATGCAGATGTGAATAAGCTGGGATTATATGGGTATCAATATCTCGATTATTATTGGACAGAAAAAAATAGATGGGCATATTTTATCATTGTGGATAACAATCTTGCAGGATTTGCTATGGTTATAGATTTGCCGGAAGTTGATGATAGAGATACCGATTTTCAAATGGCTGAATTTTTTGTGATGTATAAATATCGTCGGACAGGTGTTGGTAAACAAGCTTTCTTTAAGGTATTAGAGATTCACAAAGGTAAATGGCAATTAAAACGACATCCTAAAAACCTGCCGTCTGTTTATTTTTGGAATAAAGTCATTAGTGATTATACGAAGGGGAATTATGAATTAATCAACTCATATCCTCGGACTGAATATGGTGATGGTACTCTGGCAGATGTTTTCTTTTTTAATTCGTAAAATATGAGGCCGGTAAGGAGTAGTGTGATTTTAATTTATCGATTGGGTAGAGAAAGAAGAAAAAGAAAAACACAACAAAAATAAGTTGTGTAGAGCTACGGGGTTAGAGCGGAAAATGACCTGAATAATATTATTCTGTTGGAGGATAAAAATGCCGACTTTAAAAAAGATAAGAGATACAATGAAAAAGCAGAAAATCGATGGGGAGATTATGGGACAAATGGACTTTGAAGCTGACTGTAATAACCCGCATAATATTACTTCTCTAATTGACAAAATGGATAAGTTGCTGACAAAGGAGCAATGTCTTTCAATTATGGAAAAACAAGGCTGCTGCAAGGGGGGACAGCGTGACAAAGACTGTAAGTCATTTGCCTTGGAACACACAGATAAACCTATTTCTGAAAAACTTGTACTGATGTCAAATATTCAATATATGATGTCGCCTTGTCTGAATGAGGACGGTACAATTACGGTTACATTTGGCGGCTATCAAAATGGTGTTCACAGGGGTGAAAACACGTGCTCCTGTGGTTCAATTAAAAAATTAAAACAGCCTTTTTCCGTTTCACCTACATATTGTGGTTGTTGCGCCGGACACTTTTTATATCATTATCAAAACGCTTTGGGAATAAAACTGAAATTGAAAGAAATCAATTCATCGCCACTTAATACAAACGGCGAGAAGCCTTGCAAGTTTACATTTGAAGTGCTCGGCTAACATGGCATTACTATGCATAATGCGAAGCTTTCAAATGCTAAGTTATTGGGATATAAAATCAGAATTTGTCAGGGGAATAGTTAAATATAGGAGATGAAAAAAATTGAGAAAGCGCATATTGTATGGCTTAATGGGTATCAAGCTCTGGTAAGTCGTCATTGACGCATGAATTGCAAAAGATACTTCCCGTTCCCTACTTTTGTATTGGACAGGATACTTTTACAGATATCATTGCACCCTGTGTGAGTGGATATTAAGGATAGAGATATTGGAAATGCTGAATGGCAAGTCAAGCAAGGTTGAAATAAGGATAGGAGAATTATAATGGACAAACTTGAAAAATACAACAACAGGGGATATTCCATAGTAGAAACCGAAATGATTTACTATTCACCAAATATGGATAAGACGGTTAAGTGGTTTGAGGATATTCTTGGGTGGTATGGTAGTGTATTCGATAGGAACGAGGATAATATTGGAACATATGGTTTTGTTTCTGATTTACCGCAGGAGATTATGCATTCAGGAGCGGTTCCAGCGAGGACAATTCATATGTGGCACGGTGAAGCGTCGGAAAGAGTAATCGCTTTTATAAAAGTAAGAAATATTGAAAAATTGCGTGATTTTGTTATAAAGCAAGGTTGGGATAAGATAAGCGATATATACGAATCAGGTGCAAGTCCTAAAACTTGTGATATCACAACGATTGACGGTAGCGTTCTATGGTTTTTTGAATAATGACAAAGAATAGGGAAATATCAATTGTTATGAATTATTTATATTTGATAGAGGTGATATTTTGGGTAAGGTCATTTTAATATGCGGCAAAATCGGTTCTGGTAAAACCACTTATGCAAATAAACTTGCAAAGCAGATAAATGCTGTAAACATCAGCCAGGATGAACTTATGCTTGGTCTGTTTGGGGCAGAGCTATATTATAGCGAGCCGAAAAAATATGAAGAATATTGCTCAAAAGTTGAAGCTTATGTAAAGCATAAAGTAGGTGAAGCAGCAAAAGCAGGTGCAATTGTTATTTGTGAAAATGGATTTTGGTCACGTTCTGAACGGGATGAACTCCGTAAGTTGTACGCTGATATGGAGGTTGAGTGTGAATTGCACTATATTGATATATCAGAAGAACAAAGATTACAGAATATTAAATGTCGGAACGAAGAGATACAACAGGGAAAATCACATTTTTATTTAACTGATGATAAAGATATATACCACTTTTTCGAGATACCCGATGAGTGCGAAATAGATGTGAGAGTGAAAATCGGATAAAACAGAAGAAAGTATTGTAATTAG
>JAEXGM010000233.1 GCA_023450835.1 Bacillota bacterium
ATACTTTATGCCGCTTTCCATGATAACGGTGGAAGTTTCCGTTGGTCTCTACTTAGGATTCCTGTTCAAGCCACAGCTTAAAGGTGCCTTCCCTGTACTTTCCTTAAAGATTCGCACCTGTGAATTCTTTGAATCTTGAATTCATCTCCATCTTCTCTCTGGAAGCAAAGTAACAGTTACTATTCCCTGTCATAGCCTTTTCGTATTGTGCTTATATTAGCATATTCCTTCTGTCAAAGCAAGAGATAAATCATCCATGTTACTATTTTGTTCCGCTATTTGCCGGAGGATACACCAGTCCAGGTCAGGCCCTGAAAATCCTTTAGAAACCGTACCAGAAATTGCAGTTCCTGGATATTATACCGCTTTAAGAATTCATAGAACTCACCGTCAAATTTCTGGTGCAGGGACCTGTGCAGTTCAAACAATTCTTTCCCGGAAGAAGTAAGATAAAATACTGCTTCTTTTTTATTATCCGGCAGCGGGACTTTTACAATTAGTTCTGCCGAAAGAAGTTTTCTGATATTTTTTGAAACGGTACCTTTTGGAATCTCGGTCTTCTTTGTAATAGTAATACTGTTAACCGGCTGAAGCTGTCCAATTGCATCCAATATATGAAAGGTAATCATCGACAGCTCTTTTGCAATCACTGATAACCCGGGATCAGGGCAATTTAACAGCATCCATTGCTTTTCTTCATCCACATCCGACTGATGCCTTGTTACAGCATCATAAAGAAGCTGTTCAATCTCCCTCATGAGATTTCCTAATTTTATATCACTGTCTGATACATTTTCCATAGTTCACTCTCCTACCCCCAAGATATTTATTATAGTATACCAGATTTTTTGTTTTAAGGAAACTATTGACGCCGATTATTTATCATGTTAATATAGTTTCCAGGAAACAAAAATAAAAAAATAATTTTCACCCCTATGTTTGCGTCTGAAAAATCCTCGGCGCAAACATGAGGTGTATCGGAAAGGACAAGGTTATTTATATGGAAAGTTATAAAAGAAAACCATCTGTCGGAATAATTCTTGGGAGCAGCCGCCCGGGACGCATCTGCCCTGAAATTGCAGACTGGGCAAGGAATAAATTAGAAAATGACCGTCTGGATTGGCACTTAATTGATCTTGCTGAAATAAATCTGCCTTTTTTAGATGAAGCCGAATTACCGGCACGTCACCATTATCAAAAGGAACACACTATAAAATGGAGTGAAACCATTAAAAATCTTGATGGTTTTATATTTGTATTTCCTCAATACAATTGGGGCTATCCGGCAGTTTTAAAAAATGCCTTGGATTATTTATATGATGAGTGGAGCGGCAAGCCTGTCAGCTTTATCTGTTATGGCGGACACGGCGGATTTCAGGCTGCTCTTGGTATGAGGCTGGTGACTCAGGGCTTGAATATGAATAATATGTCCACCAGTCTGTCCCTTACTATCGAAAAAGAGATGTTTGATGAATCCATGAAATTCAAAGACATCGAATCGGCATTAAAGCAATATGAACACCCCCGGGGGGCATTGTCCGAAGAATTTATTCATTTACTGGCTAAATAAGCTGCTCCGCAAATTACTTAACGTACCATACGAAAGGAAGGTTTAAAATGAACGAGAAAGTTAACCCCAACTGCCCCTGCCCTAAAACCCATTGCAAATATCACGGACACTGCATGGAGTGCAGAAAGATGCATAACGGCAAACCATTCTGTGCCTCTAAAGGTCTTAAGAAAAATATAGCTGAGTTTTTATTTGGCAGGTCAAAGGCGAATTAGGGTATAGTCCATGGCAGTGTTTATTATTTATTCTTATCCTTTATACAGTCCTCCGGATTAAGCTTTATCAGCTTCCACTTGCCGTCTTCCTCTCTTTGATACTGTGCAATCTCTATATCCGTATCATTGGTGAGCTGATAAAATACTATAAGATAATCCTTTCCGTCCTTGCCGTGAAAGGAGATATTTTTTATGTAGCCATCCTGTTTTATGGGGTACATTTTTTCAATCATATCACACCATCCTCCATACCTTATGTCCACGGACATTTCTGCATCATAAGCCCAGCCGTGATAAGGCGCACATAAATAATCCTCACCATGGAATTCCAGATTGGATATTTTATATTCACCGTCTTCTTCCTGCAGGTCTGCAAATCCATAATAATATGCGAAGACCCCCTGGCTCTTCTCCGTTCCCTCTATGGTTTCCAGCTCCACAAAATAGCGCAGAGTATTGTCCTTATTATCATAAATCGGTACACTGTGATACTTCAACAAACTGGTATGCAGAATATTTTTAAAGGTCTTTAGATATTCCTTGTAGGATAACCTTTCCTGATAAGCTTTGGTAAGAAAATTATAGGCTATAGGATAAGGTAACCGGCTTTCTCCAAGAGTTCCGCAGCCCGCGGCTTTTCCTTTTTCCAGGTTGGCCGCCTCCCGCAGGATGCTGAAATAATTCAATATCGTATCCTCCGGGGTCTGAAAGAAAGAAGCCGGGAGTTCAATCTCCGATGGCTTTTTAGCCTCATATTGGTCCAACTGCTGATAATTATAACGGGTATTCAGCACCGGCAGCTTTGAGGGTCTGAAATACGTTTCCGCATCCACTTCTTTCTTGGAACCCTCCCCTGCTTCTCCCATAATATCAGTACTCCAGCTATCAACAGCCTCTGTGCTCCCGGTATCTTTACCGCCCTCATCTGCAATAGTAATGGAATCCTCCGTCCTGTCCGCCGTATAATAGGCTCCTCCCATTACTAATTCCGGAATTCTCATATCACTCCGCGAAATCTTTATAACCACAAAGAAAACAATAAGTACA
>JAEXGM010000017.1 GCA_023450835.1 Bacillota bacterium
AGGTATATACGGAAGCCGCCTATGAGCCGGACTGTTACATTATGTTTGGCAAGGAGAGCGCCGGTATACCGGAAGAAATTCTCTTAGACAATAAAGAGAATTCTATCCGGATTCCCATGATGGGAGATATCCGTTCCTTAAACCTGGCGAACTCGGTCGCTATTGTTTTGTATGAGGCACTAAGACAGAATGACTTCTCCGGTATGCGCCTGGCAGGGAAATTGCATCGCCATTCCTGGGATGAGGCATAATAAAAATAAGCTATCCTCTAGTTAAATTGATATTCTACCCCTATATAGGACATTGAAATATAACAATTCTTATATAGGGGTATTTCTATGTCCAGAAAAGGAAATTAAAACCAAAATAAAGTTGGAATTAGTAGAACGATATCTAAAGGTAAAATCAATTAATTACAGGATGCCAATGGTTATACGTTCTTTCAGAATCTGGCTAAAGCTATATGATGCTAAAAGACCTTCTGACCTTTTTTCAAACATTATTGACAAAATGGAAAAAATATACTACTATTACAATAGTCATTTTATTTTATATAACTTTATTTGATAAGAAGGTGGTGAACTATTTGAATAAAAGAAAAAAGATAATTGTTATTTTAATTATGCTTTTAGTTTTTTGCTTTTTTATATATTATTACTACTTTAATGTTAGTGGAAGTAAAATAAGCCAATTTTTATTAAACAATGATATAAGAGAAATCCAAATTACAAAAACATATGATACGTCAGAAAAAATAGATGTTATAAATAAAATTACTTTAAATGATAGGCAAGTAGAAATGTTGATAACACTTTTTAATAATTCAAAATTTAAAAGAATCAGCTCAAATTTTGTTTCATTTTCTGATAAAGAAAGATATTTAATAACAGCTTTTAATGCTGATAAAAACGTATTTTTAAATATAAAATCTTATGGTGGAGAGTTTATCATTGTGGATTGGTCACCGGGAAATACACCTGCAAAGCATTGGAAGTTTAGGATACGAAATGATGAATGGGAAAATATTCTTAATAAAATAATCAGTCAATCAGAAAAGTGAAATAACGAATAAAGAATATTAAAAGCGCTGAAATTAGTTTGTGACAATAGCTGTATAAACACATAGTATAGTAATCCTAATTATTTAAGTAAATATTACCCATATACCATTTATTACAACTATTGAAAAAAGGGGTAATGAAATTTTGCTTTATTTATTGATAGAATGAACCAATGTATAAAAATACAATAAATAAGAGTAAAGAATCTAGTATACAAATAGGAATATAAAGAAGGAAGGTGGGTCCATTGCGGAATAACTCTAAAATGAAACTCTCAAACTAAGTTGGATTTATAAATTACAAGATGAAGGGATGATATTTATTTATGAAAAAGTATGTTAGTATAATGTTGATTGTTTGCTTATTATTAGTGACATCAAGGAGTTCAATAGCAGCGGAGACACTTTCTGAAGTTTACCAAATCAATAATACAACTGCGTCAGTTAAAACTGTTGAGACGATATCGAATATTCCTGTTTATGTAACATATATTGATGATTCAATTGGAGGAAATATTGAAGCAATTAAGGAAGAGGCAAATGAAACTTTAAATAATGCGAATATAGAACTAAAAAGCGGATCATTTTCAATTGAAGAAAAGGGTGAGAATGAAAAATCGACTATATGTATAGAAAATAATGAATTTAAAATAGTCAGGGTATCAGATGCCGGAAAAACAAGTTTGCTTGATAACCCCTTGTTTGTTAATACATTTAATCGTGTTAATGAGATGGTTGAGAAAGGCACTAAAGTGAGCTATTTAAATTTCTATCTACCAGAGACAAGTACTATACTGTCGGAAAATAGTGCTAAAGCAGCAACTGGAGGCATTGACGATCCAGCATATTGGGAGAGTAATTATAATTCATTTGGTACATATAGTGGATACAAGTTCCTTTATTTGGAGGCTGCGTCAGGTGTTGAAACATCTGAAGTAACCCCAGGCAATCTTTCAGCTGCATTGAAGTGGAATGAAATCGCTAAGAAGACGCTCGAAGCTGTTTTAGACCATTATGTAAAAGGTGATTTTTATAAGGCTGTAAAAGCGGTATCTAATGCTTTATCAACAGTATTTAGTATATATCACTCTCCACTTACTGTCACTTATGGTGCATCTTCAGGTTATGTGAAAGCTAAAGTATCCGGTGACTTATATTTAAGAACTATACTTATACGTGATGATAAGGATAGGATTAGTGGATATGCATATTATCCATGGGGAAGTACTGAAAGATTTGCTGCTGCACTAAGAGTAGATGCTAAATACCCCTATTATCAAAATGCTTCGGGTACATTCCTTTATGATTATCCTTCCTATACATATCCAACTCAATATAGTTACACGCCTGGATATTATGGTAATTCAACAATATACTCAAGTATAATAGATTTATATAACAATACTTTTGGCTATTTTACACATGATGAAAATATTAATATAAATAGTGTTGTAGCTAATTTGCTTAATTAATTGTTAAAATTTAAAGAGTGTCTGCCTATGTATTGAAAAAAATATAAAAGCAGGGAAGGTTTGTTATCTGTGAGGCCTTCTCCTGCTTTTATATTTAGATAAAATTAAGTTCTTATTAATTTCAACATTATTCATACCTAATATCAAAAATAATTACATAAATCCTCCGGTACGTGGCAGTGTAAAGATGAACTCTGTTCCGACACCTTGGGTGCTGATTACATTAATATTTTCATTATGCGCTGTAATAATCTCCTTGGTAATAGATAGACCAAGTCCTGTACCCTTCTTATCTTTTCCTCTGGAAGCATCGGTCTTATAGAAACGTTCCCATATCTTATTAATGCTCTCTTTTGGTATGCCGATTCCATAATCCTTTACAGATACAAATACTTTATCACCTTTTTCCTGGGTGGAGATTTTAATGGTGGAACTTTGGTTGCTGAATTTAATAGCGTTATCCAGAAGATTATAGAGTACCTGCTGTATCTTACCCATATCTGCATCTACCAGAGTTGTCTTATTGGAGAAGATGAGGTTTAGAGTTATTTTTTTATTCTTGCAGATTCCCTCAAAAGTCTCTGCGGTCTTCTTAATGATAAGGTTAATGTCAAAGGAGGTTACTTCAAGAAGAATTCCCTTATTCTCAAAACCATTTAAGGTTAAAAGACTGCCGGTCAGCTTCGTAAGCCGTTCGGTTTCAAAAAGGATGATGCCAAGATACTTATCTTTCATCTCATAAGGGATAGTGCCGTCCTGCAGGGCTTCCGCATACCCTTTTATGGAAGTTAAGGGAGAGCGGAAATCATGGGAGATGTTGGCTACGAATTTCTTCTGGTAATTATCCAGGTTACGAATCTCACCGGCCATAAAGAAAAGAGAGGTAGCCAGAGTACCGAATTCATCCGTGGTATTTACTGTAATAGGGTAGGAATAATTACCCTTGGTATACTCCAAAGCGGCTTTATTAAGCTTCTCCAGCGGAAGTACGGTTATAAAATACAGGATGGAAAAGATAAAGGCCTGTAATATACAAAACACCAGCAGGCATAGATTCAGAGTGTTTGTAAAGGATAAGCTGCTGTTATGTATTTTCTCCAGACTATAATGGATGACTACATAGCCTCTTACCTGATAATTGAACAATACTTTATATACGATACTTGCCATTGGTTCGGAGAGCACATCCTGCAAATGGGAAGAGCTCGGAAAGGACTGAAACAAAAAATCAGGGTCCAGTGAAAAAATATCAATAGGACTATCCGTAGCGGCAGGAGCAGTATCAGAGATTACGATACCGTTCTTATTGACGATCCAGATACGGGAATCCAGCATAATTGCCATGGCCTTTATCTTGGCAGTCAGATCTGTAAGAGAAAGGTTCTGATTATAAA
>JAEXGM010000099.1 GCA_023450835.1 Bacillota bacterium
TGAAAAAGCAGAGAAAGATACAAAGAAGATAGAAGAAAGGGAAGAGCAAGGATGGGCTCCGCAGCCAAAGAAGTCTCCTTCCCGAAAAAAGAAAAACCATAAGACATTAAAAATAACAGGCATTATGGCTTTAATTCTGCTGCTTCTAATTGTCTTAATTATTGGAACAAAGCCGGGACGCAGCATTATTTATAAATCCGCAAGTTCCTTTGTCTTTAATAATATGAACAACGAAGAAATTATCAAGGAATACGATACAGCAGGCGGTACAGAGCATGCTGACGGAGCAAGGCACGAAGACTATGTAACCAACTATCTGATCTTTGGTATCGAAGAATTCGGGGGAGCCAGAAATACCGATTCCATGATGATTGCCTCCATCAATACCAAAGATGATACCTTAAAGCTTACCTCGTTGCTTCGTGACAGCTATGTTGATATACAAGGTTATAAAGCAAATAAATTAAATTCTGCTTATGCAAGGGGCGGAGCGAGATTATTGGTTGATACGATAGAAAAGAATTATAAGGTCCAAATCGACGGTTATGTATCGGTTGATTTCAAATCCTTTGAGAAAATAGTTGATCTATTAGGCGGCATAACAATTGAGCTGGGAAAAGAAGAAGCACAATACCTTAACAAAACCAATTACATATCGCAAAAGAAAAATCGAAATGTAAAAAAAGGTGTTAATCATCTTAATGGCAATCAGGTCATGGGATATGTCCGCGTACGAAAGGTAAAAACTCTGGGCGGAGTAAATAATGACTATGGTCGTATTGTTCGGCAGCAAAGAGCTTTAAAAGCGATATTTGATAGCTATAAATCTCCGAAAAATCTGTTCAAAATTCTATCCGTTACAAAAGAAAGTCTGGGTTATGTGACAACGAATTTAACACAGGATCAGATAGAAAAAGCAATGGCGGATGTGGTTGAGAATAAAATAACAACCCTGGATACCTTCCGAGTTCCGGCTGACGGAGCCTTTGATGCACCTAAGAAATACAATGGAATCACTTATCCGATTGTCTTAGATTGGGATAAGAATAGAGTTGAATTATACAAGTTTATATTTGATGATACAGAGAAGGAAGCGGTTGCCGTATTAAAGTAATAGTCATAAGTATTGAGACCCTTGAGGATATAAAAAGATGACATCTAAGTGAAATATGGATATTTTAAGGCTTCTTCGAATTCAATACAGATAATCGAATAAATAGTTGCATTATCCCATAACAAAACAGGACCTCCTGCCGTAATTACTATTCTACGATGGGAGGTCTTTTCGTCATTGTCCTTTTCTTGGATCTGTTCATTGTTCTGTAATTAAGCTTTCTACATCGTAAAGCCGTGGTGCCTTTATTCCATACTTTCTGGCATCTGTAATAACTTCCTGTACGGCATAGCCAACCTTAAAGTGGTTATGTGCCACAAGCGCATAGGACATGCTTTTCGGAGAAAAAACAATGTGAATCATAAGAAAACTAACGACTTTCGGCGGCAGGACGCTCAACACTTTTGTCAAAAAATCAAGTTTTGAGCCCTTTGCTTTCAAAACAGGGATCATTTCTTTTAAGTTCCGGCCTAATCCATCGAGGGCTTCGCGTGAAGAAATTACTTTTTTAAAGCTGCCGCTTTTTAATACTTCGACTTCCATTGCAGTGTTGAACGCGAAGTGATTCCAGAGCCAACTTTGTAGATCTTTTTGAACCATTATTTTGAAGCCTGCCTGAGCAAAAAGCTTATGAACCTCTAAATCCCTTTTGGTAGGCTCGGATTCAAATGTTCCAAACTGAACCGTTTTATTAAACCCACAGTAAAGAGTGTTTCCTTCAAATCCACCGCCGGCGATGGGGAAGCCATAAACAATTTGACTGCGCGGAATCGGCTGAACAGCCAATCGCGGGTCTTGCCAGAAGTTGCTGAAAAAAAGGACTGTTGCATTTCCAACACGCGGTGCCAGGTACTTAACCGCACTTGATACCTGTTCGGGGTTGACGCTCATAAAAATGAGGTCATAGTCGTGATTTTCTTTTATCTCTTCGTGCATAACAATAGGCCATTTTTCTTTGACTATCCGATCTTTTTTTCTTTGCCTTGCATCCCATAGTTCCAAGTTTACATAGGAGCCGTATTGTGCCTTTCTGCCTTCACGAACATAGAACTCAACGGTGTGGCCCGCGTTTTCGAAAGCCCAGGCGTACTGTGTTCCTATCACACCGCGGCCAAAAATTAGTATTTTCATAATGCATCCTCCAGAATTATCACCTGTTGACTTTTCAACACGTGTTTGATATCCTAAGTATACGGTTTGTGGAGAGAATTTCAATAGTTACAATTGGTCCAACTGTTGATAACTCAACACATTGCGCTAATTTGTTGAATGTCTGGAGGAGAACGCTGTGGATAGAAGAATAAAAAAAACAAGACAGTTGATTATGGATACTTTCATCGACCTGTTGGCCGAAAAAGGATTTGAGAAAATTACCATCAATGACATTGCCGAACGCGCAGACATAAACCGTGGGACTGTTTATCTGCATTATGTGGATAAATTCGACTTACTTGACAAGTGTGTTGAAAAATATGTTGAGCTGTTGCTAAATCACTGTGCCAATAGTGCTGATACCACTCTAAATGCAAGCGCATTTCAAAGTATATTTGAATATTTGGAGGAAAATTTCACAATTTACAAGTTGCTTCTTAACAATGAGGGATTAGGATTTTTCCGTAGCCGCTTATATGACATTATTGAGCAAACAGTAACCGAGGTTATCGGTGTAAAGTCAGAAAACAACGCGTTTTCAAATGATGTCACCACTCATTTTTTGACTTCCGGGTTTATTGGCGTATTGGAATGGTGGATCAATAATTCCATGCCTTGTAATGTACAGGAAATTACTGAACAGCTTATGTTTTTGTTGGAACCATACACCAAGCATCTTGTATCACACTAACCTAATTTGCTGGTAATATTTTTACTATTAACTTGAATTGTAATACAAAAGCAGGCACCAAATTGACTAAAAAAGGTCTATCCCAGGCGACTTTATCCGAAATAGAGGATTCCGCCAAGGGGATACCGGACATGTACGGCATCTTTTTTTTCCTCAAGGTATGTGGAGACAGTGATTCTGATGACACGTTGTGGCCAAAATGATAAATAGAACACTGAAGCCATAATATGTTGCGGTTTCAGCGTGGAAAATGGGCGAAAATCAGGCTAAAAATGCCCGATTTTTGCCTTGATTTTTAGGGAGAAATATAGATGACATAGGTGATTTTGATGGAAAGAGATAAAAAAGTCAGTATTATTCGGCCTGGGCAGTGGGCTGTTTCTGCAGGAAGGTACCTATGTCAATGATGCGTTTTCTCAGTTCATTCCGCCTGATGCATGTTGAGATTTTGAAGAAGGATGCTACACAGGCTTGGGAAAATGAGAGCGATATCGTTGTTGGAAATGATGTATGGATTGGTTGTGAAACGGTTACTAAGTCGAGCTTCCATATTAAAAAAGGCGCAATTATTAGAACAATCACAGTCTATGGGTTATTTGAAAAAACAATAAAATAGTTATATACTAGATTTATATGAAGCACAGAGAAAATAAGTAGTATACAAAATGACTTTGTCAGTGTACTTTGGGAGATGATTATGAAGAAAGAAATCAAAACGGACTACTATGACACTTTTACCTGCATTGCAGACAAGTGTTCGTTTACTTGTTGTCAGGAGTGGAAGATTGCAGTAGATGATGAGACTTATATAAAATGGAATCGTTTAAGCTTAACAAAGCAAAACAATAATTATTTAGCTCAATATGTAAAACAAAAAGATGGCACACATGTCATTGCATTGAATGAACAGAAGCAGTGTCCATTCTTAAATGAACAGAAACTTTGCAAACTAGTATTGAATTTTGGAGATGAAGTTTTGGCTGAAACCTGTGCGATTTTCCCAAGGCAGATACACGAATTTGCAGATAGAAAAGAATATTCTTTGATATCCTGCTGCCCAGAAGTTGTGGATTTGATGAATCAGCAGGATAAAATTTGTTTTACGAAGAATATATTTGATATGGATGAAGACATTTTGTTGCAGATTCGAACTATGATGATTACTATTATACAAAATCAGCAATTTTCTATTTCAAAAAGTGTGATGATGATTTTTTATATTCTTCTGGATATTCATCAAAACGAATCTGTATTAAAAAAAGGGATAGACGAATATAAGGACAAAGCTGTTTTAAAAGAATTATCAGATACCATAGATAACATGCAATTTCTAAGTTTAGATACTTTTGAAGAAAATAATGAACTTTTTTTAGACATAGCTGAAAATTATCGAAAACAAGAGCTATATACCAGTTATCTGGAACCAATAGCTGTGATAGCGGAAAACTTATCGAGAGACTATGATAAGCGTAAAATGATTGTACAATTAAAGAAATTCGAAAAACAGTTTTCTTCTTATGAAAAGTTATTTCGCAATTATCTTGTTGTAGAAATTTTCTCAAATAGTCTGATGCCAGAATCGGATTTGGAGAGTATGGTTGCTATGATTCAGTGGATTGCTATGGAATATGCGATAATGAGGCACTCAATCTTTCTAAGTTGGTTACTTGATGAACAAGAAAAACTGTCTTATACGGTAGTACGTAATTATATTGTTGTTATATCGCGAATGATGGGATATGACCAAGAAGATATCTGTGAATATCTGGATAAAAGCTTTGAAAATTTAATATGGGAATGGGGATATTTAGCTTTGCTTATTGGAGCTGAATAAGGTGAATCATCTGATATCACCGAGCTATTACTTAAAGAACGTGTCAATATAATATTTAGTGCAGGGGGGTAAGAATTGCAGTTATTCATTAAAAACCAGCTTAAAGTAGTAATCTTCACTACTATTTGGTAAGTTAAATTCATTTAAAAAGAAGGATTCATGAGAAGTTTTTCTGAAAGGTATCTTGCCACCAAGGCCCTATTAGGTTCAATGGTCATTTTTATTATCTTCTCACGGCATGTGGAAACCGTAGTACTGCTGGAGCGAAAAGCCGAGTAAATCAAAGAGTTTCGAGAGTTTGAAGGTGATATGCAGATGTGTTTTTGTGTTGGGGTGGGGTGCAATATGTTTCCGGTTACCGTGGTAGGGTAATGGAAATGAACGTTTTGGTAAAAGGTTTATATATAGTGGTAAAAGTGCCATTTCCAAGTTCATGTACTTATCTATGCCGAGAAAAGAAACGCCTGTAAAAACATTGAAAAAAATTAGGGAACTATCACTTCAAATACAAAACGATTTTTATTCACCTATTGGAGAAGCTATAAGTAAGAACAAAGTTCAAAAAATTATGTCCTATTTAATTGCAAAGTACAATTTTGCCGATAAAGTGTTTGCCGATAAAGTGTTTGCCGATAAACCAGCAATAATCTGTCTTCTAGAATACAGCAATAAAAATTATAACAGCGAATGTTTGGTTTTGAAAACGGATTCATCTTTAAGTCAGCATTTCTTTTTATACCATTTGAATCATAATTGCAATGTTAATCCCATAGCAGTTTTTTTTCATGAACTTGGTCACGCACTTCATGCTAGATATTCCGGCAGTTTGGATGTGATTCCTTCTAATATTATATCATTATTAAAGAGGACTTGTATGCCTAAAATTGAAGAATTGCCAGATTATCGAAAAGCAGAAATCTTAGCAGATGTATTTAGTATGGGACTAATGTTTGAAAGCGCCTATGAAAAATATGATTGTTTTACAACAATTCATTCAGATGACAAAAAAGTATTTAAACTAATGGTTGAAAAAATACTAAATACCATGAATTGAACTTTTTATTGGATTTTAATATAGCATTTTTTATAAAGGAGATAGATGTTTTGAATTACAAAAAGGAAGATTTTGAGAAAGGCGAACTGGAGGAAGATTCAGTATGTCGGAAATTCCGATATACTGGTTCTGATGGGAAAAATTATAATGTTAAAATTTATCACTTAGATACTATCATATCAGTTGGATACCGTGTGAATTCTTTTTAAGATTATCCGACGCCAAGGGGGTATTAGGTTCAACGGTCATCTTTTTTATCTCCTCACGGCACTGTGAATCCATTGTCCTGTTGCAGCGAAAGGGAGGGGCTGAATAGGGATAGTAAAATATATTGGGAGAAATTAAGATGGATGGTGAGTATATACTTTTTCACCATATTATGTTAATTTCAAACTATAATGATAAGATGCTGTATGCTGATTTTTTTATTAATACAAATGAAAGTTAGAGAAATGTAGTATTTGTAAAAGATAACAAGGGAAAGGGAAAATGTAGAAGAGGATAAAGAACACTTGTTCTTTATCCTCTTCTATGATATTATGAATACATTATATATTATGTGGTGAATATAGCTCAGATTTCCCATTTAAAATGAAAATTTATCATTTTATTTTAAACCTATATAATAAAAACAGAAAGGAAATTGCAAAAGCAGTTCGATAATGGCGTTATGGCAAGGCTACGATGAAAAGTTAAAATAGTATTCAAACCAATATATGTAAAAAACTTGGTAGAAAAAAGTGTTTTATACTATTGGGCTGCTGCATTCTAAATACAAAAATTGTACATTGGACAGATAACATATTGAAATTATTGCTAGAATAAAGATTTTACATTAGCTTTAAAGTGCACTTTTACTTATACCATTTGGTCATTATAGTCCTTCTGAGACAAAAATGATTAAATAAGAATTGGAGAAAAAATATGGAAAAATGGAAAGACATTACGGAAGAAACGCTCAGAGATTTATACTATGATCGGAATTTATCGGATAGTAGTATTGCAGAACTGTATGGGGTTACGAGAGGTCAGGTCCGATATAAACGCCATAAATTTAGAATTACATTTAGAAATAAAATATATGATGCCTTTGTCTCACAAAACAGTGAACTTTTTAACCATTTAAATAATGACTCTAAAACTAGGCTTCTACATGTAGAAAATATTGATGGTATCGCTAAAGCATTGACACATTATGCTTTTAGGAATGGCCCGGTTGAAGATATGCACGCAGATGGCAAACTAACGCAAGAAGATATGAAAATTTTGAACAAATACATGGTTAATCGTTTGGCAGGTATTTTATCTGCAATTCATGAAGAAAGATGGCTTCAATTAGAGCTGCTATATGGGTTTCTCCAAAATTATGGAGCAGATTGGGATAAAGCAGAGCCAGATACCGAGGAGTTAGACTTAGTTTGGAATCATAGTTTGAGCTTATTTAAGTAACACTTTTAATCAATAGCGAAAACATCAATGCTATTGTTCAGATTGTAGCCTGTCGAATTTTATAGACTTGATAAAGCCATCATGGATTTTAGTAGTTGGAAATTTTGCAACTACTACTGTTTTGATACTGTTCCACCAAGGCTAAAAGGTTATTGTATTTATAGAATTGGAGAGTTTGTAAGATAAATTCAATTAAATATTATAGCTTTAAAAATATCATAAGGGGTACAGTGATAATATTATGGGGATATTAGGAGCAGAAGGAACTGATCAAAGACTTAGTTATTGGGCAGAGGTTTGGAAAGAGTTACGTCATTCTATACAAGACGGCGATATTTGTATAAAACTACTAAATCCTCATATGCTAATTTTGGATATTTTGGAAGAATACGAACTTAATAAGTTGAAAAATAAACGAAATAGGATGTTTTTTATTCGTACCATTGAAGTATTCTTAAAAGAGAACTTAATTGTTAAGCAATTTTTTATCAAGGAATATATAATATTGAAAGACAAGCTTGAAAATAAAGAGTATCTCTGTATATATTTTGTGTGCCAACAAATCAATGACCTTTTATCGGATAGGAAATATGCACATTTGATATTCAAGATGTTAAAGGGGATTCTTATGCGTCCTGCAAAGGCAGATGACTATAAAAAGATTAAAGGACTTTCCCTTGAGTTAATAACGGAATTTATTATATTTGGCCATAGCTTGCCAAGTATAGAGTTTTATGTAGATAATATATTCAGCCTAGATATTTGTAATGGTAAAATTAATAGGCATTTTATAGACAATATTAAAAATCATAACTTCAGGTTAAAAGACTTTAAAAGTGAAGAGGATTTTAAAAATGCTGCAAACACATATATAGAACACCTAACAATTAAAGATAGAATAGAAGTCTTTGAAAAGTATATTGATAAAGAAAAAGTGAAGGTTGATTATTTTTTTAAAGCAATAGGATTAAAAATTACAGGGGAAGCAAAGACATACTCTATTAATAATTGTATTGCATATGATCCTTTTGCTATCAGTTATTTACGTGATGAGTTAGATAATAATAAACGAATGGAATTATTCAATTTTGGCTTTGAGGCTCCCACTGAGGATAATTTTTGTAACATTAAAGTAAGTGTCTTTAAAATTGAGGATGATTTCGGATTTCCCGAGGATGATTTTGGGTTTCATGAAGCATTTGAACAAGCAGTATTCTTTTTCAACACTTTAAAAATACTGTATGGTTCTCGAAGATACGAGTCATATCTTGTATCAAGGTATTACTTTTGGGTAACGGAAAATGATGAAAGATTTGCTTCCTTTGGATGGGATTTAAGAAGTGATATAGAGGAAAACCCTGAAAAGATTTCTAGTGAAAATATGGCGGCAATAGGAAATTCTATTGGGTTATCTTCGTTTTATGAAGAGGTTTCTGCCCAAGAGATTAAATTGATAAATCGCTCCGTACTGTTTTTCACAAAAGGCAAAGAGGCTCAAACAATAGAGGATAAGCTTTTGAATTTCTGGATATGTATCGAGACTTTATTAAAGGTTCATGATAATAATGATAAATTTAGTATCATTCAAACAACTGCGTCTAATACCGCAATTCTTTTCCGTAAAACGGAAGAATTAATAAATCTATATCGGATTATTCGTTATAATTATCGTACTGATCTACAGATATTTCCTGAAGAGAATGTTGTTACATTGCCTAAGGATATAGCTGAAAAATTTGGTATGAATGAGTATTGTACAGCCAATTTTTCAGTCTTCAAAGAAAACTTAAAGGAACTAAGAAAGTATACGAATCGCCCAGCAATTTTAGATAGTATAGATTCTACATATAGGTTTTATAACGATAATGCACATGCTCTTGATTTATTGAGGGATGAAGAACGAAAAGTTAAAGAGGAAATACTATACATCTACAAATATCGTAATCAAGTTGTACACGATGGATATGTTAATAAAAGTATTCTGCCCCATATTGTTAATGCAGCACAGAGGCATGCAAAGAATTTATTACTACTTTTTATTGCCTCTTTTTCATTATATAAATTTGATGTTGGTCAAACCATAAAAAAAATAAATATGGAAAAAGAACAATTATTTACCGGACTAGAGGAAGAAAAATATTTTGAAGTGAAATTTGAACTGTTCACGGGTACTAATTTATTTTTTAGTAAACAGTGACTTTCCATATGATAGAATATATTTTGATGTTTTTAGTAGTAACCTATTGCTAAAGAAGTCATAGTGGCGTGCAGCGTGGGAATGGCTTGCCATTCCCACTGCTTGTGGAATTAATCACCGCTGTTTACATTGGGAGGTATAAATATAGTTAATTGCTGGGAAAGAATAACGACTGGCCTAATATAAATAAAAACTAGTTAGGTGACAAGATACCAGTGGTATTTTCGCTATTTAAATAGTGTTGAAACGAACAAAAAATTTTAATATCCCAAAACTCAAAAAACTCAAATTTCTAATTTAATAATTGTCCTTACTGTCAACTAATATCCATGTTCGGACTATTATTTTCGTAATAGTAATAATGATACTATTGAATTTAATAAAAAGAAATATCTTGCCTCCCTCCTCTCAAACATTTTCTTCTAAGTAATCAAATCCCATCATATAATGATAACTGATTAAAACAGGTGCTATTTTTAAAAGTACCTATCAGCCATTTATATAAATGGCTGAAAATCATTACTCCTTAAAATGTATGGCGCCATACATTAAAGTTTTAGCTAGTATCCCAATATTAACTGACGTGAATAGAATACGCGACCATCAAAGAGCTGCAAAAGGAATTAGGTTTGTGTTTTTTTGTTATGTTAAAAAGTATAAGAAAGAGGGAGAAATGTAATGATTAAAAAGAGGGTTTTATCATTATTAACAGTATGTGCAATGATTATTGGCATGATGCCGGTTTTTAGTGCACCGGTTTATGCAGCAACAGGGGATTGGCAGCTTAAATGGAGTGATGAGTTTAATGGTACTGTGGGCACAGGCGTTGATACAGCGAAATGGTCCTATGAAACCGGCGGAGGGGGCTGGGGAAACGGCGAGTTGGAGAACTATACCAATCGTACTGATAATGTTTCCATAGAACAGGATCCGAGCGATCCCAATAATAAATTTCTCACTATTAAAGCTATAAAAGAGAATTATGGCGGAAGTCAATATACTTCAGGAAGGATAATTACCAGAGATAAATTCAATTTCACTTATGGAAAGGTTGAAATGAGGGCAAAGCTCCCTGTCGGACAGGGAATATGGCCCGCTTTCTGGATGCTTGGCACTGACATAGGGACAAATGGCTGGCCCAACTGCGGAGAAACTGACATTATGGAATTTGTGGGTTCCACACCTACAAAAATATATGGGACAATTCATGGACCGGACTATAACGGAGCCGGAGGAATAGGAGCATGGCACAATTATCCCGCTGGTTTCAGCAATGATTTTCATACTTATGCTATTGAATGGGAACCAAATGTAATACGCTGGTATTTTGACGGACAATTATATCAACAAAGAACACCGGAGGATCTTTTCGGAAGAACGTGGGTATTTAATCACGACGCTTTTATTCTCCTCAACCTGGCAGTTGGAGGGGCATGGCCTGGCAGTCCGGATGCATCCACAGTATTCCCGCAGAAATATACAATAGACTATGTAAGAGTTTATCAGCGCGAAGGCAGCGTGTATCCGACGCAAGCAGCCAGAAGCCTGATTCAGTTAAAGAATGTAGGAAACGGTCAGTTTGTTTGTGCCGACAGCTATAACGGAGATCTGCTCTATGCAAACAGAGGAGCTGCAAGTACATGGGAAACCTTTGAACAAAAGGATCTCGGAAATGGCAATGTAGCACTGATTTCCCTTATGAACTACAAGTATGCAAGTGCCTCTGCCGCTAATAATCAGTTGATTGCCTCAAAAGAATCGGTGGGAACTACAGAAACCTTCCAAAAGATTACTAACAGCGATGGCACAATATCTTTTAAAGCATCAAATGGTAAATATGTAACAGCGCCGGGGACAGCAGCTCTGGCGGCCACAGCGGATACTATCGGCAATAATGAGAAGTTCACACTGGTTTCGGTTAATGGTGTTACACCGCCTCAGCAGCAGGTAACAGCTCCCACCTTCAGCGTTGCCGGAGGAACTTATACTACGGCACAGACAGTATCACTTTCCAGTTCAACATCAGGTGCTACTATAAAATACACCACGGACGGTTCAACACCTACAACGGCATCGGCAACCTATACGACGGCAATTAATGTCGCATCAACCACTACAATTAAAGCCTATGCATACAAGTCGGGAATGACTGATTCAGCGGTTGCAACTGCTGTATATACAATTACACCCACTTCAACAACCAACACAATTCCCGGGAAAATAGAGGCGGAGAACTATTCTGCGATGAGTGGCGTACAAATTGAGGCCTGCTCAGAAGGAACTCAGGATGTGGGCTGGATAGAAACTGGAGATTGGATGGATTACAATGTGAATGTATCGGCAGCCGGAACTTATTCCGTACAGTACAGGGTATCGAGTCCTTATGATGCAACCCAGCTCCAGCTCAGAAGCGGCAGCACGGTACTTTCCACAGTAGCTGTACCGAATACGGGCGGATGGCAGAACTGGCAGACAGTTACTGCAACTGCGGTCCTTCCGGCCGGTAATCAGACCTTGAGAATATACTCAAGTGTCGGAGGTCAAAATATAAATTGGATCAACTTTGTTTCCGGCTCAGGATCAGGCACAACAAATCTCGCATTGAACAAGACTGCAACAGATTCGGGTCATGAAGCAGCATTTACGGCTGATGCGGCTGTTGATGGAAGGACTGATACACGCTGGGCATCCTCCTTCGTTGATCCTTCATGGATAACGGTAGACCTGGGCTCTGCACAAACTATAAGCAGAATTAAATTAAACTGGGAAGCAGCATATGGAAAGGCCTATCAATTACAGGTATCAAATGACGGAACAAACTGGACTACGGTCTATTCAACTACAACTGGAGACGGAGGAATAGATGATATATCAATTACTCCCACAAATGCCAGATATGTAAGAATGTACGGTACTCAGAGAAGCACGATTTATGGATACTCATTATATGAGTTCGAAGTGTACTAGAACAGGGTTTCTAAAACTAATAAGTAAATAAAAAGAGGCTGTCGCAAAATACAAAATTCAGCAGGATATGGTTCATAGCCACTTGGTCATCACCAATATTTTGTATGAAAATTCATTTTGCTGCAGCCTCTTTATGTTAAAGTGGGTGAGGGGGTAAAACTATGTTAAAGAAAAAAGTTATTTCAGTTATTTTGGTTTTAGAAATCATACTTGGTATGGCTTTGCAGGCTCCTTTCTATAGCGTCACGGCTGCGGCCGGTGATCCGGGGAAAATCGAAGCTGAAAACTATACGGCTATGTCGGGAATACAGACGGAGACCTGCTCGGAAGGCGGCCTGAATATAGGTTTTGTCGATCAGGGAGACTGGATGGATTATACGGTAAATGTTCAGACAGCGGGAACATATACCGTTGATTTCAGAGTTTCAAGTGCCTATTCGGGAACCAGTTTCAGTCTCATGTCGGGCACCAATACACTTGCCACCATTTCGGTGCCAAATACCGGCGGCTGGCAGAACTGGCAGACAGTATCGGCTCAGGTACAGCTGCCGGCAGGCAGTCAGACCCTGCGTGTTTATGCGATAACAAATGCATGGAATCTGAATTGGATGAATTTCACGTCCTCAGGAATACCGGCACAGGTCAATATACCGGTAACAGGACCATATGCACAGTATCTGGAAATCGGAATCAGTCCGGCAGATCTCACCGGCCAGGCATCGATAAAAACACAAAATACCGAAGTAAATAAGACAATAAGCTATAACGTAGGAACAGTTGTGACTTTGAGCGTAAACTATATGGTTGAGCAGAAACAAGTGCAGTTTAGAACTACCGATGCCAGCGGAAAAGTCCTTCAGGCAAATCCGCTTACATTTACAGTTCATGCAGGTTCGTCTGTAAGTGTGCTTATAGTGGACCAGGCAGCGGTTGCACAACCCGTTCTAACACCGGGCGCCGGCAGCTATAGTTCACCTCAGAACGTAACCATTACCTGCGCTACGGCTGATGCTACCATTAAGTATACAACCGATGGTTCCATCCCTTCGGGCTCATCTGCCACCTATACCGGCCCGATAAATATTTCTTCAACTACAACATTAAAAGCATATGCCTATAAATCAGGAATGACTGATTCACAGGTGGTGACGGCAGTATACAATATTGGGACTACTTCAGTAAACCTTGCCCTAAATAAAACGGCGAAAGCATTCAGCTCCATAGGAGGTAATGCAGCCGGTGCTGCTTTTGACGGAAATACCGGTACACGGTGGGAATCCGAGTCCAGTGACCCCCAGTGGGTATCTGTAGACCTCGGCTCAAACAATACTGTAACCGGTGTTATGTTAAATTGGGAAACGGCTAGTGGAAAAACATATAAAATTCAGGTTTCCACCGATGAAACAAATTGGAGTGATGCGTTTACTCAGCCCAATGGTCCGGGAAATATAGAAAATATAAATTTTTCTGCTCCGGTAACGGCCAGATACGTTAGAATGTACGGTACGATCAGAAATACCCAATGGGGCTATTCTTTATGGGAGTTCGAGGTATACGGGCAGTCTGCGCCGCTTCCTCCAAAGGTAGAGAAGCCTGCTTTAACACCCGCTGCAGGAACCTACAGCTCCTCACAAAGTGTAACGATTTCTTCTGCTACCCAGGGAGCAACCATCAAGTATACAACAGATGGCTCTACACCTACTGTCTCATCACCTACCTATACCGGGCCGATTAATGTTTCGGTGACAACAGTAGTAAAAGCAATGGCAATCAAACAGGATATGACGAATTCCGATGTGGTGACTGCTGAGTACAAGATTGTTGCATTTAATGTCATCTCCCCTGTGAATGGACAGATGGTCACGAATACAAGGACTCCCGTATTGAACTGGCAGAGTAAAACAGGAGCGGTCAGATATGAGGTCTGGATTAATATGTCCAGAACGGATTACGACTGGAATGCATCCGGAAATCTGCTGGATAGGTATACAAAGGTTGCAGAGGTGACCGGAACCAGTTGTACCGTGCCTTCGCTGGTGGACCGCTGGACATATAAGTGGTATGTAATTGCTGTCGATGGCAGCGGCAACAGAACCCAGTCGGGTATCGGCCAGTTCAGTGTCTATCTTCCGTATATAGAACAGGTCGCCGATGGAATTAATATTATCAACGGATGCAGGGACTTGAACAAAAATGGTTCCATCGAACCATATGAAGACTGGCATAACAACATTACGGTCAGATTGGATGACCTTATGTCCCGTATGAACGATCAGGAAAAAATAAATCAGCTTTTCTATTCAACGGAGTCTCTCGAAGACTTAAATACGATGGCCGGCTTTGTATTCTCCTATGGAGTTCAAGGTTTTATCACAGATGCTCAGACGAAAGTTGCAGCAAATCAGCGGTTGGGAATACCCATAGCATTTGTAGGAGATAAAATTCAGGGCTGGAAAACTGTTTTTCCGACCGAATTAGGATTGGCCGCCACCAGAAATCTAAATCTCGTATGGCAGTGCGGAGACTTGCAACGCAGAGAGCAGAAGGCATGGGGATTTACCGGTACGCTCTCACCGCTGGCCGAAGTGGACACAAAAGTGCTCTACCCGAGATTCCAGGAGGGAACCGGTGAGAATGCGGATTATTCGGCAGCTATGATGCGTGCTATGATTTGCGGAATGCAGGGCGGCCCTGAGGTCAATCCAAAGTCCATGCTGATAACCGTCAAGCACTGGCCGAGTCAGGGCGGAGGCGGAGAACAGACAATTACCTATGACAGCACAACCATCAAATGGCATATGAAACCCTGGTATGCCGCGCTGGATGCAAACTGCGCAACCATCATGCCGGGCTACGCCTCTGCTTCCTATCTGGATCCGGCAGCAGCAGGTGCAGGAAGCAGCAAGCCTACGATAGACTACCTGCGCAATGTACTTGGCTTCAACGGAGTGGTGGTTACAGACTGGCTGCCTGCGGCTACCGATGTTTCCGTTAAGAGCATTGGTGCAGGTTGTGACGTAATGGGCGGAGCAGTGGCAACAGGAACCGACTTTAATGCGCTCATCAGTTCTGTAGGTTGGACCAGACTGAATGAAGCGGCCAGAAGAGTACTTGACCTGAAACTGAGATTGGGATTGTTTGAAAATCCTTACGGTGATCCCGATTATCCGACTTCAATCTGGCACAGCACCGAAAGCAACAATATTGTCAATGAAGCAGCAAGGCAATCTCTGACTCTGCTGAAAAATAACGGAGTGCTTCCGCTGAAAGTAAACAGCGGTGATACCGTTGTTGTAGCCGGACCCAGAGCTACAAGCGACGATATGGCAAATGACAATATAGCAAATGTTATCTGGCAATCAATATATCATGATAACCCTGCTGCGAAAACATATTTCCAGGGAATTAAGGATAGAGCAGGCACAGGAGTAAACGTTGTTCTAAATGATGCCACCA
>JAEXGM010000056.1 GCA_023450835.1 Bacillota bacterium
TCGGCCCGCATGGATTTATAGTAATCCAGGGCTTCTTTTACAAGGGCTTTTCCTTCTTCGTTTATATTTCCCAGATGGCCGCTTTGGTGGATTCGAAGCAGCATGGCATTTATCATATTAAATACTACTTCTTCTCTGTCCCCGTCCGTCATAGGGTAAGACCATATAGCGGACTGTTCCGGAGTGAGCCCCGTGGGCGAATTGGCCGCTATTGTGGCATAACGCCTGTAATCATCCTGGTCACTGGTGGATTGTATGGAGTATCTGGAAAGCATGGCATAATCTATCCGAAGTCCTCCGCTGGAACAGTTTTCGATTATCAGATCGGGATATCTTGTGAAGATTGAATCCAGCCAGGCAAGATAGGCTCTTTCATGACCAAGAAGTCCCTCTCCTATGCTATCCGCATAAAGTTCCGTACCAATGCCCGGTTCGATGTTATAGTCCATCTTAATATAGCCGATACCATATTCCGTTATCAGCCTGTCCATTACACTATTCACATAATCGATTACCTGAGGATTCCTAAAGTCTAATTGGTATCTGGAACGGTCATATACCTTCTTCCCATGGCGCACAAAGAACCAGTCTTCTGAAACCTTAGGTACTACCGGACAATGAATTCCCATAACTTCCAGCTCCAACCATACTCCCGGAATCATCCCTTTACTTCTGATATATTCCGTAACTTCTCTTAAGCCCTTGGGAAATCGTTCCTTAGATTCTATCCACTCACCGACATTGTCCCACCAGGGCCCCGCACAGTACCAGCCCGCATCAATGCAGAAATATTCACAGCCGGCTGCGCTGGCTGCATCCACCAAAGGAAATTCCTTCTCTGCCGTAGGATTTCCCCACAGACAGTTCATATAATCATTAAAGATTATTGCCAGGCTTTCATTGTCTTTGTTGGGTCTTCTTATCACTCTGCGGTATTTCGTCAGTTCTCCCATAGCGGAATCAAAATTTTCACCGTTTACACCTACTCCCACCGGTACGGAGAGAAAACTCTCTCCCGGTTTCAGATTCTTAAACCAGTGGGACTCGGTTTCTGTAGGTCCGCTAAGGGCCAGATATAAATGAGCGGACTGGTCGGAGATTTCCCAGTGCCAGGAACCGTTATGTTCAATCTGCCAGAAGAGATTTGACCCGGTCTCTGTATTCTCTAAAAATGCCATGGGCAGATATTCTTTGGTGGACCAGTTACCGGTATTGGTTATTCCCACTGCCTTGGATGAGCGCTGTTCTGCAACCGGCTGGGATTGTCCGATTCCAAGCTGCTCTAAGGTATAGGTCTGCCAGTCCATCTCTCTCTGCCAGGAATTATGAGGAATCTTTAGTGACATCTTTTTATCTCTTGGCAAAATTCCTTCTTTCTCAATTCCGGTGTAATTAAAGGAGGAAATATAGGTCAGAGTCTGCATTTCACTGCCTTTGTTGACCACCTCGCTCCAGGAACGGATTACCGAAATTCCGTCAAAGAACTGGAGATGGCTTGTTACAGAAAGCCCGGTCCCTTCGTCAAAGGTTATAAACTCCAGTTTTCTGCCCGAAGAATTACGATAGTCTTTATGACTCTCATATTTCATACGGTATCCGGGGGCTGTTACGATATACTTTGTACCATGGCGCTCCAGGGGTCTGTCAAGTCCGGCGATATCCACTTCTACCAGATTGAAGCTGCCTTCCAGACTTCTTGCTTTGATTTCTTCCCCGTTAAAGGGAAGTGCGGAGAAATGCAGCAGCTTTAGCTGCCCGCCCTCTGTTATTTCAAAAACCGTATGAATATTATTTTCGTAAATTGTAATTAAGCTCATAGTTTCATTCTCCTTGGTCTAATTCTTTCATGTTACTGTTCTAAAAGCTGTTCGGCAGACTTTCTCACATCAGCCAGCTGATGATTATTTTAACAATGAATTCACGCTAAGACTATGATTGACAATAAGTCCTTCTGATATTTCATTTCATTATAAATATAGTGTATAATAAATGGTATTACAAAAGGGAAGACATAATGTATACGGATATTTCTACGGAACAGATTCTGACCTTTTTATATTATCCTTTTATAAAGCCTTTCGATAAAACACATAGGAACATTAGAAAAGACTGGAGTTTTAATAAATATGAACCGAGATTTTTGTCTATGGAAAAATAAAAATGCTGAACATAAATGGTTACAACTAAAACGCTATTATTCACTCAATGCTTCCATTTATGAAATGGAGCCCCATACTCATACCGAACTGGAAATCATGTATGTAACTTACGGAAAATGCGAAGTCACCTGTATTGACAGACAGGGAAACTCTATTACTTACAACATGAAAAAAGAAGATTATATCATTATTGATTCCGGTGTTTTTCACTCACTTTATGTGGAGCGGGATGGCTTTTGCAGAATTCTGAACATTGAAATGCTCCTGGAAGACGCGGCCTCGGACTTTTGTATAGGCAATTTCACCGCAGAATCCCCTTCTTTAAGAGCATTTTTAGAGTCGGAAGAAGATTTTTCTTTTATGTCTGATAAGAATAATGAAATGTTATTCTTAATTGAAAACATTCAGCATTACGACAGTTCCCCAGTCGATAAAGCCGAAGGGTCTCTGGCACAGAATCTATATCTTGCCCAGTTTTTGATTCTGCTGGCAAGGCATGCCGATACCCGAGGAAAGACTTCAAAGGGCAACCGTTATGTTAAAAAGGTAAAGGAATACCTGGAACAAAATTATGAAAATGACATTCGTATCGGTGACATAGCGAATTTGTTCGGAATTTCAGAAGCTTATCTGCAGCGTACTTATAAGCAGACCGAAGGCGAGAGCATAATCCGTTCACTGCATCGGATAAGAATGGAGAAAGCAAGTGTACTTCTGACAAACAGTAAACTCCCTGTCGTAGATATCGCCGTTTCTGTGGGCATAAACAGCAGGCAGCATTTCAGCCGCATTTTCTATGAGGAATATGGCTGTTCTCCAAAGGATTATCGGAAAATGAAAGGGAATTCAGAAGTAAATGAAGGTTTCGAGATATTTTTCTCACCAAAAGATTAATCCTAATTAAAAACCAGATAAAATGAGGAGTGGGAGAAGCAAACAAAAGTTTACTTCTCCCTTATGAAAAAGTTTATGTCAGCAAGGTGGGGGCCTTGTTATTATCTTATAGGCTTAGTATAACTTCAAAATGTGTATTTTCTTTGAAGTCTTAATAAAAAATTTGTGAACTTGGCGATTCCTCTAATCGGAATGACTTTTCCGATACTCTCCGGGGGACATTTGAAAATAACTTCTAAAGCACCTGGCAAAATAGTTATTATCAGAAAAGCCGCTTAAAAGCGCTATCTCCGTAATCGTATCGGCGGTATTTTTTAGAAGTGAGGCAGCATGCAAAAGTCTTAACTGAATTACATACTGCAAAGGGGTCATCTTATAGGTCTCTTTGAATATACGTGTAAAATGCCTCTCAGACAGACAAGCCGCTTCCGCCATTTCCTTCACAGTTATCTCTTTCTTATAGTTCTTTTCAATATAAGAACCTGCATTTGCCACAAGCAAAACTCCCGGATGCTCTGTCTTCTCCGGCATGTGGTATCTTCTGGACAGAAACACCACTACTTCCATAAAACAGGAGCGAATCATCTCCTTCCAGCCGTCCTGCCTTTCCTGGTACTCTTTCATCAGCTTGTCCAAAAGCAGCAATATCTTCTGATACTCTTCAAATGTCAGTTTCAGCCTGCTCTGAAATTCGTACTCCCTTGAGATATATGGCTCTAAGAAAAATAACGCATGAAATCCGGGGGACTCTTTCAGCTGATACATATCTTCAAAGAAAAATTCAGGCTTGAACATAATATTACAGGGAATAAATTCATGGGAATTCTTAAATTCATGAACCGTATTGGACCCTATAACAAACACATCTCCCTTGGAAATGGTGTAAGCCTCATTTCCAACCACATGAGCCGCTGTTCCATCCATAACAATCACCAGTTCCGTAAAGTCCCGGTGAACATGTTTGAAAAAATCACCGGAGTGATAGCCATATTGAATAAAAAACGGAAAATTCCTGTCATCCTGAAAGAACTCAAGTTTCATTTCATACATGCTCTCTTCTCCTGTCTGTTTTATGCTATAAAAGGTCTTATATTTCATAGAAATCCAGAAATAAAAGTGCTATTTTAAGTATAATATATGCTATTATGTGCTATGTCAACCTTGTGATTAATATCAGAGTGAATTATTGAAAGGCATAATTCATACATAAGATTATACCTGGGAAATCCTCGGAATAATCTTGCGGCACTTTGGAAAGTGCATGGCTGTTAGTGTGAAAATTAAAAAGATAATTTTCACACACATGTTTGTGCCTGCGAAATCCTCGGCGCAAACATGAGGCGCGTTGGAAAAGGCATGATTGTTAGTATGAAAAAGATAATTTTAATATGCAAATTTTATACCTGCTCCCAAAGTTCGCAGGATATGAGAAAGGTACGGTTGTTATTATGAAATATCAAAATCCCATTATAAAAGGTTTCTATCCCGACCCCAGTGTTTGCTGCGCCAATGGTACTTATTATCTGGTATGCAGCTCTATGCATTATTTTCCCGGCGTACCGTTATTTGAAAGTAAGGACCTGGTAAACTGGAAGCAGATCGGCCATTGTCTGACCAGAAAAAGTCAGATTGCACTGGATAAAGTAAACAGTTCCGGCGGAGTTTTCGCTCCTACCATACGTTATCACGAGGGCCGGTTCTACATGACCACTACCAACGATACCACCCACCAGAACTTCTATGTCTGGACCGATGATATCTATGGAGAATGGTCCGAACCCCTATACGTAGACCAGGGCGGCATTGACCCTTCCCTGTATTTTGAGGCGGGCCGCACTTACTTTATGAGTAATGGCACCGATGATAATGGTATCGGCGGCATTGTCCAATGTGAGATTGATATTCTGACAGGAAAGAAGCTTACTCCCAGCAGGAGTATCTGGCAGGGCTCAGGCGGACGTTATCTGGAAGGACCTCACCTGTACAAAATCAACGGTCACTACTATCTCATCGCTGCGGAAGGCGGCACGGAATACGGTCACATGGTAACTTACGCAAGAGGCAGCTCTCCCTACGGCCCTTTTACCGGTTATCCAAAGAATCCGGTCTTGACCAACAGGAATCTGGGCGGGTATCCTATTCAGGGAATCGGCCATGGGGATCTCATTCAGGCTCCTGACGGCAGCTACTGGCTGATTCATCTTGGCTTCAGGCAAACAGGCCAGTGGACTACTTTTCATCATCTGGGAAGAGAGGTTTTTCTTACCCCCGTATATTTTGAAGAAAACGGCTGGTTTGCCGCCGGAGACTGCGGAACAACAAAAGAATTTGTGGAGGTGCCCTATCTGACAGCTCTTCAGGAAGTGAAATCACAGTATACCTTTGAAAACACCTCCCGGAAGAATGACTGGTGCTATTTAAGGCATCCAAACTATGATAACTATAATTTTACAGATAATAAGCTGACATTAACCGGCTCCCGTGTTTCTCTTAACGAAGCGGATTCCCCTTCTTTTCTTGGTCTAAGGCAGAAAGACTTTTCCGCACATATTACCTGTGAGGTTACCATTAATCACGGAGAAGCCGGTATTACGTTCATTATGGATGAGAATCACCATTATGACCTGGCAATAAAAAAAATAGCTGAAAGCTATTATATAATTCTGCGTCTTTGCATTGGTAATATAAAATCCATTGAGAACTCCTTTGAGCTTGGTGACCTTAATACCGCCAGACTTTTTATAGAATCTGAAAACCAGCAGTATTCCTTTTCTGCTGTGACGCCGGAGGGTTTGCATAAACTTGGATACGGATTGACCCGTTATCTGTCCTCCGAGGTCGCAGGCGGCTTTACCGGTGTAATCATCGGACTCTATGCATTCAGCGAGGAACTGCCGAATAAGGCTGAATTTGAAGGTTTTAATTGCACCTATACAGCCTGACCGAATCAAAATCATTATACTTAAGACTTAAGCACCTTCATTTATCTAAATGATGAAGGTGCTTATTATATATTTATACACTATGGTTTATTACTTGACATAGTAAATTCGACGTACTATAATAAAGTACATCAGATTTACTAAAAAGGAGACCCTATGGACGAATTAATTGCTGCAGCCGAGCAGATTTCACTGTTTTGCAGGCTTAATATCAATACAAAACGTGAGCTCCCAATCCGATCAAGTGAAATGGGAATGTTAATTTATCTTTGTAAGACCTCAGAGGAAAAGACACCTATGGGTGTCGCACGGTTTTTTAAAGTATCCAAGGCAATGGCAACAAATATGGTAACTTCTCTATTAAAAAAAGGATATATAGAAAAATACGCCGCTCCTAATGATGGTCGCAGCTTTTTACTTTATCCTACCGAAAAAGCAGTACAGTTAGTAAACAGTACTTATGAAGAATACTCTAAGACCATACTGACCTTACAGGAGAAAATGGGCATGGCCAATTTCAAAAAGCTGCTGTCTCTCCTTGAAATATCAAATAATATTTTATTGGAGGAAAAAAATAATGAGTAAAATCATGGTAACAGGTGCCCTTGGCAATGTAGGCGGTTATGTTGCAAAACATGCCATCTTAAACGGCCAGGAGGTCAAAGCAGCTGATATTAATCTTGAGGCTTTGGAAACACGATACGCAGGAAAGGCAGAAAGTGTATTCTTAGATTTTACAGACAGCAGTACCTTCGAAGCTGCCTTAGAAGGAGTCGACCGGATTTTTATCATGCGCCCCCGCCCCATCTTGGAAAACCGGCGGATTTAAAACCTTTTATAGAAGCTCTGAGGAGTAAAGGCGGTATCCGGCTTGTAAGCTTTTTATCCCTGATGGGTGTGGAAAATAATCCGGTGCCGCCCCACCATAAGATTGAAAAATATATTGAAAGAACAGGCCTGCCTTACTGCCATATACGCCCCAGTTTCTTCATGCAGAATATCAGCGGCGTTCATGCCTTTGAAATCAAGCACTTTGACCGTTTAGTAGTACCGGTAAAAAATGCGCTGACCAGTTTTGTAGATGCCGAAGACATCGGTGAACTGACCGCTAAAATACTGACCGAGCCGGAAAAACATCAGAACAAAAGCTATTCTATCACAGGCCCTGAAGCAATCGACTATTGGCAGGTAGAAAAAATCCTCTCAAAAGAGCTTGGCCGTAAAATTATTTATACAAATCCCCGTCCATCCCTTGCGTTAAAGTATTGGAAACATATACGCGGTCTAGAACCGGAGTATGCAACTGTTATGGGTATGCTTTATATGATGACCCGTATGGGAACAGCCAAAAAAGTCACCTCCGCCTTCGTAGAGGTAGTAGGTAAAAAACCGCAGACCTTTCAGCAGTTTGTAAAGAAAAATATAAATGCGTGGGCTAACTGAAAAAGGCCCACCCCTTAAGGTGAGCCCAGAAACTTTCATACGTTATTAATAGCAGGAACTGAAACTGCAATATTTTAAAAGTTGTCTACATAATTCACTAAAATGACTTGAACTAAAGTGGCATGAACTAAAATTGAAACACATAATTGTTATCCTCCTTGTAAGTTGCTATCTCTTAGGAACAAATTCATTGTAACACTTTTGTAACATTTATGTAATATATTATTAATGGAAATCCAAGAAAATGATGGAACTGCTTTTCCTGCCGGCATTTAATGTGCCAGCACCTGTTTTTACTGTATATTAATAGATATTACGTATGCTATACTCATAAGTGAAAGAAAGAATTGGATATCGGGGGGATGGTAGTAATGAATATATCTGAATATAACCGTATAATTATTGTCGGCAATAACGGCAGCGGAAAAAGTTTCTTATCCAAAGAATTGGCTGTTATCACGGGTTTGCCGCTCATTCATCTTGACGTCTTATTTTGGCGCCCAAACTGGGAAAAGCCCTCGAAAGATGAATGGGTAAAGAAGCAGCAAGAACTTACCTCAGAGGAAAAATGGATTATTGACGGCAACCATTCAGACACAATGGAACTGCGTTTTCAATCGGCCGACCTTATTATATTACTGGACATAAACCGTTTTATATGCTTGTTCAGTGTGTTCAAAAGAAATACAAAAAAACGTTCTGACATGCCTTCCTATCTGAAAGAAAGATTGGATATGGAATATCTCCATTTTCTAAAGGGGGTATGGAATTTTTCTAAAACACGCAGGCTTGCTATACTGGAATTACATAAGAAATATCCGGACAAACCCTTCTTCGTTATCAGCAGCAGAAAAAAAATGAATAACCTGTTAAATCAATGGCGGGGCTCTTGTTAAAATTTGAATTTACAGGCAGCAATAATGAACAATAATTAGTCAATTATAACCTTGACGTTAAGGTTATAGTTGACTATAATTTTTCATTGGAGGTGGTGATATGGAAAAGAAATATTATCGGATTGAAGAAGTTGCAGGACAGACCGGCCTGACAAAACGCGCAATCCGGTATTACGAGGACATCGAATTAATTAAGCCCGTCAGAACGGAATCGCAATATCGGTTATATTCCGAAGAGGACATAGAAAAAATATCCCGTATTAAATCCTATAAAGACAGTCTGGGGTTCAGTTTGAACGAAGTAAAAGATGTCTTTGATCTGGAATTGATAATCAAGAGTATTTTTGCCGGAGAAAATCAAAATAAAGAGGTAATAGGAACTTCTATTACGGCTATAGAAAATCAAATTCACCTGATTGAAAAAAAAGAGGAAACTCTGCAAAAGGTGAAAAAAAGGTATCTGGAAATTATGAGTGACCTTAAAAGTAAGCATGACGCATAATATTTTATCAGAAGAAGGAATGAAAATTATATGAAACAAGACAAATATAAATGGATAGCGCTGTCCTGCACTTCTATCGGTGCATTATTTTCCGTGTTAAGCGGAAGCACCTTAATGATTGCGCTTCCTGTTATTATGAAGGATTTAAATGCCGGAATGGCTGTTGTTACCTGGGTTTTAATGGGCTATATGCTGGCCCTGACGATTCTGGTTCCCGCAATCGGAAGAATCGCCGATATCGTTGGAAGAAAGAAGCTCTATGTCAGCGGCTTCGCCATTTTTACTCTGGCCTCCCTTCTATGTGCCATTTCCCAGAACGGTATGCAGCTTTTAATATACCGTTTAATCCAGTCCGTAGGAGCTTCTCTAATGGTAGCCAACAGTACCGCTATTGTAGCGGATGCCTTTCCCAAAAACGAGCTTGGGAAAGCAATGGGAATTAACAGCATGATTATCAGTATAGCTTCCATCGTTGGCCCGGTACTTGGAGGATTTCTCATCACCATCGGTTGGAGAAGTATTTTCTATATTAATATTCCTATCGGTATCGCCGGAACGCTCTGGGCAGCCTTTCAGCTAAAGGAAGGTATCATCGAAAAGAAAAAGCAGAAATTTGATATTTGGGGGACGATTACTTTCTCAACAGGAATGCTGGCCTTACTGATTGCCCTTTCCATCGGAGGATTTACCGGCTGGTTTAACGTATCGGTCATCGGGCTCATCCTATTATCTGCTCTTCTTCTGTATCTGTTTATCCGCATTGAAAATAAATGCGAAGAACCCATGCTGGACCTGCGTTTATTAAAGACCCGTGTTTTGGCCTTTGCTTATGCAAGCAATCTGCTGAACGGTATCGCAAGAGGTGCCGTCACCTTTCTTTTGATTTTTTTCTTTCAGGGCATTAAGGGAATAGACCCGATTCAAGCCGGAATCTTACTGGCTCCCTTCGCTATATCCATGATGGTAATATCACCAATCAGCGGCTATCTGTGTGACAAATACGGTGCCAGAGTATTAAGCTCTGCCGGGCTGTTAATTTCTGCAACGGGATTGTTTGGAATGATGTTCATCAGCGAAAACACTTCTATTATCGAATTGACGGTTTGGATGCTGATTATGGGCCTGGGCTCCGGTATGTTCTTTTCACCGAATACCTCGGCAATTATGAGCATTGTTCCTGCCGATAAAAGAGGCATTGCCGCAGGAGTAAGAACTATGGCAACCAATGCCGGCAACGTACTCAGTATCGCCATATCCATGGCAATTATATCCTCCAGCATCTCTCCGGAAGCAATGCAGGCTTTATTTATCGGAACACAGGTGGGGTCCAAGGGAATAGCTATCGGACAATTTATTACCGGACTCAGAATAGCTTTTACAATCTCTTTCCTGTTCAGTATCATCGCAGCGGTAATTTCTTATATGCGCGGTGCAAAACCGGAATGGGAGGAAGAAGAGATGGAATTGGAAACTAATTAATTATTAATATATTTCGTAAGCAATAAAATAAAGAATACAGAAGAGCCGGGCAAGAACTCTCATATAATGTTCTTGCCCGGCTCTTCTGTCAGGACTGTTTGAACCCCGTCTGAAATTATTCAAAATAAGCTCCATTTTTAAGAAGGATATCTCTAAGGTTACCAACATCGATATCACGCACATCCGATGTATTGCAGGCCAGCCGAGCTGCCGTACCGGCGGCCTGCCCGGTTACCAGACACACCGGCATGACCCGTACACTGCCCTGTACTATGTGCTCACAGGCAATACTTCTTCCTGCCACCAACAGATTCTTAATATCTTTTGGAATTAAGCTTCGATAGGGGATGCCATGGGATTCTCCGTCGGAATAAGAATTCCACTCTTCTTCTCCGTTACTTTCCCCCTTCATAATTCTCTCCCTTCCTTCCAGCGAATGATGAACATCCAAAAAATAGCTGTTACGTCCTATCTCATCCGGGAAGGAACGGCGTTCCATATAATCGTTAAAAGTAATCTTATATTCACCGATAATTCTTCTGGATTCCCTGATTCCCATAGAGGGAGCCGTAGCAATCAGATAGGAGGCCCCATAAGTCTCCGGAAGATATTCCTTCAGACCCTGATGGAACTGGTAAGCCAACTGCCGGCCCCTCATCAGGGCTTCTGAGACACTAAAAGGGTCCGTCGGGTCCACCTTCCATAAATGTCCTGCATTGAACCCTACCGTTCCCGGTCCGATCTGCGAATTGCAGCAGTGGGGGTCCATGACCAGAGGATATTTATCCGATTTTGCAATATCATAGACTGCGCAATCAGGATTCTTCATATGGAGAAAAGGGGAATTACGGTAATGGTAATCATCTACATTCGTAATCACAAAACAATGCGTGGAAGGCTGAACCTCATGGTTTTTATCCTCTCCGAATTCAAAAGGCAGCCCTGCCAGAGCCACAATATCGGCATCACCGGTGCAATCGATATAGATTTTACCGTGAAATGCCGTAAGCCCTGCTTTATTGGCTGCCACGATATACTCTATTTTCTGCATTTCATTTACGGCCGATACCACCTGTGTATTAAATAAGACCCTTACTCCAGCCTCAAGAACCATTTCATCATAGACCCTTTTTAATGCCTCTGGATCAATGGGTACCCAATCCAGGTCCTCTTCTTTTACATGTTTCATGCCGGCTTTCGCTTTTTCAAATACTTCCAGAGCAATGCCCCGGTAGATAATCTTCCTTCTGTCTGAAAACGGACACCAGGCCGGCACCAGGCCATTGGTTCCCATTCCTCCAAGAGACCCGGTTGTTTCCAACAGTAATACGCCGGCTCCTTCTCTTGCAGCCGCAATGGCAGCGGCACAGCCTGCCGGTCCTCCGCCTACTACAATGACATCATATTGATTGTTTAAAGGGATGTCTTTTAAAAACTGGATATTCACTTTACTTCCTCCTTTTACCTCCCGGTAAATCAGCCTAAGGGATGATACAAACTACTGTCTTTCGCATTTTGCATCATCCCTTATAGCTTTATATCAATGAATCTCTCATAAAATCACATCACAAAGGTTTCCTATTTATAACCGAATTCTTCGCAATGAGCAATCCACTGCTCTTTATAACCATCCTGGATTTTCTTAAGGCCTGCCACATCCGCTTGTTTCAGGAATTCGTTGATGGATGTTTCCACGTCATCAACAAACCCCGCCTGAATCGGAGTCAGGTATTGTGCGATAACAGAACTTAAATTTGCTCTTTCAATTTCATAAGATGAATAATCCTCCACGAAACCTGTACTAAGAGCCTTTCCCTGCCATTTTGTTTTTGCCGAAGCCGCATCGTAAGAATCAATCATATCTTTATAGGCTGTATCGCCGCTTGGCTTCATCTCTTTCTTAAATACATGGTTTCTTAAATCCCAGGTATTCATATTCTCATAACTAAAGCCTGAATCCTTGATTTCTTCATAGTACTGGCCGTCAACAAGGTTCCAGTGCTTACCCTGTATACCATATTGGACAAGATCATTTGCAGTCTCATCTGTCATCAGGAAATCAAGAGCAATTAAAGCTCTTTCAGGATTCTTTGAGTTAATGGGTATAACCGTTGAATTAGCCAAAGGAGAGGCAGCGGCAAGGGTATTGTTTTCAACGCCGTATGTTACATATCCAATCTCCCAGTCAGGATGTTTCTCTTTGGCCGTATTATAGGAACCAATCCATTTGTCCTGATTCATACCGCTGACAGATGCTACAATAAGTCCTTCATCAAAATCATCTTCCTGTGTCTTAGACAGGGAACTTCTTGACCAGAAGCCCATATCCGCCCATTTCTTAAGCAGTTTCATATCCTCCACAAAGTCTGAGGATCTCCAGTAATCATTTACCTGTGCAGGAGTCTCATAATCAGCAGTAAGACCATAGTTTGCCATACCCCAGCCATATTTTAAAGCAAAGACCGAAGGCATATAAAATGCATTCATATAATTGTTTGATATGGTAATAGGTGAGAGAAGCCCCTGGTCCGGATCATTTTTCTGAATGCCGCTTATATATGCTTCAAAATTCTCTATGGTGTTAGGAACCGGAAGATCATATTTCTTTCTTAAATCTTCACGGTATCTGATACCGGAGGCAGTATAAGTTTTTTGGTCTGCCGGAACACAGTAAAGAGCACCATTAACCTTGCACATATCATAAATGCTCTGGTCAATTAAATCATACAAGTTTGGCGCATACTCTTTCAGCATGTCATCAAGTGCATAGAATGCGCCTGTTTGAGCCATTGTACTATAATTGGTCCAGTCGGCCGCATACATTAAGTCACACTGCTCGCCGGAAGAAAGAACCAGATTATACTTCTTGGCCCAATCGGTCCAGGTAGTAAATCTGAACTCGATGGTGGTATTGATTTTTTCAGATAAATATTTGTTTAACTCATCCACTACCGCCTTATAATCTTTTCCCGGATCTCCTACCAGGTAGAATACCAAATTCACAGATTCGGAAAGGTCATATCTTTCCTTTGGATCATTGGATGCGGGATTTTTGGTAACTTCCGCCTCCTGCTGTTTGTCATCTGCCGCGGCGCTAGGTGTACCGTCCGCTTCTTTTGTTGTGGCTTTTGACCCGCAGGCAGCCAAAGACAGAACCATGCAAAGCACCAACACAATACTGATGATTTTTTTCATTTTTGTTTCCTCCCATAATATAAAATATAATTTATATTTAGCACTAAATGTGCAAAATATCAGCCCTTTACCGCTCCCACCGTTATTCCGGAGACAAAGTATTTTTGCAGGAACGGATATAACAGGATAATTGGCCCTGTTGCAATAATCGTCATAGCCAGTTTTGTTGATTCCGTAGGGACCTCAAGGACGACTCCTGAGGTAAGTGCCAGATCCTTTATAGCCTGTGCCCTGTTGAGCAGGTTATAAAGATAAAATTGCAGCATGTATTTTGATGTATCATTGATGAACAAGGAAGAACTCAGCCAGTTATTCCAATACCCGAGAGCCAAAAATAATCCAATGGTGGCAAGGGCCGGTCCCAGTACCGGAAGCACTATTTTCCCAAAGATGGTAATATGCCCTGCCCCGTCAATCTTGGCCGCTTCCGTTATCTCATCCGGAACGGAGCCCTTAATAAATGTTCTCATCAGAATGATATTATAAGAAGAAAGAACACCCGGCAGCCACAAAGCTGTTAAAGTTCCGTGGAGATGCAATATCTTTGAAATGGTTATGTACCAGGGAATTAAGCCGCCTCCGAAGATAGTGGTAAAATAAATAATAAATGAAATCCTGTTCCTGTATTTGAATTCTTTTCTTGATAATATATAGGCTGTTATGGTAGTCAGTAATAATCCTACCCCGGTACCCATGGCGGTAACAAAGATTGTTACTTTATATGCGTTTAGTATGTCCTTGGGATTCTCCAGAATTAATTTGTATGCATCCCAGGAAAACTTTTTTGGTAATAAGCTGTACCCCTTATGAAGTATGATACTGTTTTCCGTCAGTGATCCTGACAATATTAATATAAATGGCAAAATACATATGACTGCAAGCAATATCAGAAATGTATACGCTATCATATCAAATGAGACGGTATAACCTGATTTTTTAATCTTTCCTGCATTTTTTGTCCTGTTCATTTTCATCCCCACTGCATATTATCCTTTCTTTTTTCATTTTCCATTGAGCCTCGATATATTGTTCATTCCGATTAGAATAATGCATAGTCTTCATTTTTGCGTTTTACAAGGTAGTTTGTTAACAGGATAATGATAAAGCCAAAGATTGACTGGAACAGACCTGCTGCCGTACCCAAACCGTTATTTAAAGGATTTGTCATGGTAAGCCGGTATACATAGGTATCAAAAATATCCGTCGTATTATATAGCAGTCCGTTATTACCTACAATCTGATAGAAAAGATCAAACTGACCGCGCATAATGTTACCTAAGGAAAACAATACCAGTATGATGAAGGTAGTTTTTAAGAGCGGCAGCGTAATATACCGGATCTGCTGAAATATATTCGCACCGTCAACTTCAGCCGCTTCATAATAGGTTTTATCGATTCCCAGTATAGCCGCAAGATAAACAACGGAACCGTATCCTACCCCTTTCCACAATTCAAAAAATACAATGATAAACGGCCAATACCCCGGGGTATTATAAAAGTCAATCCGACTCAGGCCAATAGAGGTCAGGAAAGTATTGACCGCACCCGTTTCATAGGTAAGTGCATTATAGACAATAACGTTCAATAATACATAGGACACGAAGTGAGGCATAAAAATCAGGGTCTGGCTTATTCTCTTGAACCATTTACAGGTAATCTGGCTGATTAAGATTGCTATGAATATCTTGAAGATATGTCCCAATATAATAAATACAAGGTTGTAAAGCACCGTATTTTTCACTAACTTAAGCAAATCCGCTTTCCATATGTATTCAAAGTTGTCAAACATCACAAAGGGACTGGTCCATAATCCATCACGGAAATTAAACTTTTCAAAGGCAAAATAGATTCCTGCCATGGGAAGATAACTGTTTACTACAAAGAACAGGATTGTCGGCAGCAATAATACAAATAATACCCAGTTTTTTCTCAGCTCCCGGAAGAATCCCGGTTCCTTATAGAACCTTCTCTCCGGCGCTTCCATTAACTTTATTACCACGAACCCTGCAATTGAAATGACAATGACAAGGTATAGGAAAAAGGAATGGGAAAAGCTGTTCACCAGGCCTAATACCCTATTGGAATAGATACCGAATAGAATCACGGAAAGGCTTAATATGATATTAAAAACCATTGCATATTGTCCGATTTCATAGATTTTAATGTTATTCTTACCACTGATACAATTCTGCGCCTTTATCAGATAAAAAATATTTACTCCCACCGTTACAACCGTAACAGCAAACAAGGCCATTGCAAAAGCTCCCTGTGCTCCTAATCCGCTTTTATGGACGAAAGACAGTATATTAAACGTGCTGTAGCTTGTGCTTAATCCTTTTCCCTGCATATCCAGCTTCAGAACCTCCTGAAGCTGAGCCGTATCTCTTATTTTTATTGATTTCATCAAAATAAAGAGCAGTGTTGTGATCAGTGATGCCGCCGAGGATATCCAAATACCCAGTTTTTTTCCGCTATAAAGCCTCTCCATGCAGCTAGCACCGCCATATTTTGCCGTGACACTTTTTTCAACCACTTTTTCCATCAATATGCCTCCGTTATTATGTAATAAATTTACACTCTTTAACCATTTCATTTTCTGCGAAATTCATTGGGTGTTATTCCATTCGCTTTCTTAAATACACGGTAAAAATAGGATGAACTGGTAAATCCCACTTTTTCCGATACTTCATTTACAGACAAAGAGCTTTCCTTCAGCAGCTGCCTTGCCTGCTCCATGCGCTTGCCTAAGAGAGTTTCATTAATTGTATTTCCCGTATACTGCTTGTAAATCCGGCAAATATATGCCGCAGACATTCCTACCCTTTCCGCCATCATATCGATTGACAGCATCGGATTCATATACTCTTTCTCTATCAGAAGATTAATGTCCGATATCACCTGATTTCGTTTGTCCTTTCTCCTATTCTCCACATCCTTTTGAATTTGTACAAACAGCTCACGGAACCTCCCGTTTCTTTCTTCAATAGTACTGAATTCCTGCAGCAGATTTATCAGTATAATGGAGCTTGCAAGAGAATGCCTGGAACCGTTCTTCATAATCAGATTCACTGCATTGCTGATTCGAAAGACCAGACGGCTGATTACCATGTTATAAATTACAACAGGATAGTGATAAGTCTCCGCCACAATTGACAGATATAGCTCCTCAGCCTCTTTTGCTTTACCGTGGGTCAGGTATTCCATTAACTGCTTTTCTTTACTTTCGGGGTATTCGTAATTTTGTACCGCATTAATCTTCACATCCGAAAAATGAACGATACTTCCCTTTTCCCAAAAAATACTTCCGGATAATGCTTCCTCAATTTGCTTGTATTGATAAAATAACTTGTTTGAATCCTCTTCAAAATCACTCACCGCAACAGACATGGAGACTTGAAAATATTCATTTACCAACCTTTGCATGTGCAGGAGATGCCCGTCTAAAAACTCTCTTGCTTCCTTGCTGTCAGCAACAGCAAATAGCAGACTTTTTTCTGTATTCATGTCCAGGCAATAGGTAGTGACGCTTTCTCCCATCAGCTCATTTAAAATGTTTACCGCCGCAAATTTATAGGCACTGATAACTTGTGAATTAGAGGTTTCCAATAAGTATTGATAATCATCTACCTTTACACATAATAGAACGAGTTTTTGCTCTTCTGCGAAGGGTATTCCCAGCAGCGATAACAAATCAGCTCCGCTCTTTCTGCTTCCTCCGCTTTCCAATCCGCCATTTTCCAATAACTCTTTCAGCTTAATACTCTTTGCTAAAATTTCTGTCCGGTGTTTTTGGCTTTGCAGTGCCATAATATCCTTTGTCATAACACGAATGGGAGCGGATAATCGGTACGAGCATATAAATGCGGCAATCAACCCGATACAGGCAAGCAGAATAGTGATAAAAATTGTAACGGACTGTAATTTATTTACCTGGGACAATAAATCATTGTAATTAATGATGTTAAGATATCTCCAGCCATATTTATCCGTATCCGTAAATACCACCACCGACTTCCTGCCATTAATCTCCGACAGGAAATAGCCCGACTTCTCCTTTGCCATAACACTGCCATTATCCAGGTTATCCTTCACATTATCCAGCACCTTGAACTCATCGGAGTTCGAATAGATAACCTTGCCAGCCGTATCCACAACAAGAGAAATGGTGCCTGGGTCATCCGACTTTTCTTCCTGAAATAAATACTCCGGCTCCAGATTCAGCATAACAACATTTCTTTGGTTACTATTTTTGAAGATATCATACATGATGTAAGTATAAACGCATTTTGTTGTGTTCTTATTGACCTGATAATATCTTGGTACAACAATAAAAGGGGTGTAATCCGTACAATTTTCAATCATAGTAACTGCCGAGGAATCATAAAAATTAGCTCTGGTATAATAATCTGCATTCCAGGGCCTTATCAGCTCACTTTCATTGGATACATCATAAATTCTATTGTTTTTCATGTTATAGATATAAATAGAATTTACATTTGGAATAGTCACCAAAAAATACCGCAGCTGAAGAATTGCCGTGCTCTCCTCAATGGAACTTATTTTTTCTAAGGTACGAAGTTTTGTTACGGAGATATCATTATAGATCTGATACAGCGTATTTAAGGCGATATTAGATAACTGCAATCTCTGCACTTCTTCACTTTCCATTTTCTCAAGGTTGGTTTCATATTCATGCTTCATTATTATGGAATGAAAGTTTACATAGAGAATTGACGATGTCGTTAAAATAGCAATAACAACACAGAAAATAATTGTAATTGATACTTTCAGATGAACTTTACTTTTTTTACTTTCTGATTTCAATTAACATCCTCCATGTCATATAAGCTAGGAGAATCATAGTATACTTTCGAATTCTTGTATACTTTCAAATCTTGTTTTTCATCTCCAATCATAACATTTGCCAATATACAATCTTGATATAACTATATTTTTTTATTATTTTGCATGATTTTGATGCAGTTCAGGCGTATTAAATACAAGATATTTGGCAAACGGACGATGATTTCTGATTCCATTCATTCATTTTCTTGTTCAGGGTTGCGAATTCCACTAAAATGGCAGCAGTTATTCCTGGAAGGCTAAATTATACCAAACTCGCCTCAAAGTCACTGGTTATGTAGCACTGTGCGTTATTTTTTCTTATATGGCATAAAAAGAGTGCCGCTGAACCTATGCTTCTACTTAATGACATTGGTCGCTGACACTCTCTTTTTATGATATTGATATTATTTTCTGCGAAACTCATTGGGGGTAACGCTGTTTTCTTTTTTAAATACCCGGTAAAAATATGTGGTGTTGGAGTATCCTACCTTTTCGGCAATCTCACTTACTGATAATTGGGTACCGGCCAGTAATTCTCTCGCCTTATTCATTCGTATGCCTGCCAGCACGTCGATGATGGTATTACCGGTATGCTGTTTGTATATCCGGCACATATGCGCAGTGGACATGCCGATGGAATCTGCCAGATGGTCAAGTGAAAAGGAGGAATCATGGAATCCGGTCTCTATCATATGATTGATCTTTTCTATGACCTGCTCCTGTTTTCCGCTTTTTCTGTTCTCCAGCTCTTTTTGAATCCGGTCGAATAATTCAAAGAATTTTTCTTTTCTGACTTCCAGGGTATCGGCTTCCTGCATTAAATTAGATAACACAAAGTATCCTGAGAAAGATGTCCCCAGGCTGTTCTTCTTTATTACACTTACCACATTATCTATCGCAAAGATCAAACGGCTGATTACCATGTTATATATAATAATTGGGTATTGGCAGGTTTCCATGATAATATCCTCATAGATTCTCTTAGCTTCGTCCGCCTTCCCAAGCATCAGACTCTCCGCCAGATGCTTCTCCTTCTGGTCAGGATACTCGTAATAATAATCCGTTTTCACTTCCAATTCCGGCAGGAACTTAAGATAGCCCTCTCCAAAGAAGATACTTCTGGATAATGCCTCCTCGACTTTTTCGTACATTGAATATAAACTGTCCGGTGTATCTTCTGCCTGACTTACTATAACCGACATGGAAACGGAATAATAATCCCTTACATGATGCTGCATCTGTTTGATCTGCAACTCCAGATATTCTTTGGTTACCATTGTATCCGCATTTATGAATACCAGGCAGGTGTCATTGCCCATATCCATATGATATGTTTTGGATTTTTCTCCTATTAATTCACTCAATATATTGGCCGCGGCGAATTTATAGGCCTGCACCTCCGCTGCACTGAATGACTCCAGCAAGGCTTTATAGTTATCCACACGCATGCACAATAATATCAGTTTTGTCTCACCGGTAAATTCCATACCAATCAATGATAAAAAGTCCTGTCCGGTCTTAAGATTCCCCTTACTGTCCAAGCCTCCGTTTTCCAGCAATTCCGTTATTTTTCTGTTTCTGTCCAGCCTTTCCAGCTGGCGCTTTTCACTTTTTAAGTTTTTTACATCCAGAGACATGGTCCGGATCGGTACGCTTAATCTTTTTGAAAAGATATGGGCAATCAGACCGCCGGCCCCTGCTATCAGCAGTGTTATTACGACGCAGAGCGTCTGCATGTTATTTACCTGGGCTAAAAGTACATTATATTCAATAATACTGATATATCTCCAATGGCGCTTGTCCCCACCGGTAAATATGACAACGGACTGAGTCCCGTCAATCTTCGTAAGAAAATATCCCGACTCGTCTTTCTTTATTTTTCCCTCCGGGTCAAAATCATGCCGGAGCTGTTCTGTTACCTGAAATTTATCGGAGTTAGAATAGATTACTTTATTATTCTGGTCTACCACCAGTGAAATGTTGTTCAGGCTGTCACTGTCTCCCTGAAAAAGGTACTCGGAATCCAGATTAAGCAGTATAACATTGCTATACTTACTATTGTTAAACGAATTATACATTATATAGGAATATACACATTTCGTATAGCTGTCATTTACCTGATAGTATCTGGGAACCGGAATATAGGGCAGATAATCAGTATAGTGATTGATCATGTCCGCCGCTGATTTATCAAAGAAATTACCGTCATTTTTATCATAATCCGCATTCCAGGACCTTTTTAAATCCGCTTCATTTGTAACACTGTAGATTCTATTATTATTCCTGTTATAGACATAGATTGAGTCCACATTGGGAACTGTGGATAAGTAATAGCGCAATTGCAGGAAAGCGGCATTTTCTTCAATAGGATCAATGTCATTATATGTAAGCAGTTTCATGACAGAGATATCGTTATATATTTGAAACACTGTACTCAATGCAATGTCAGACAGTTTTGTGATCCGGGCCGCCTCACTTTCCATCTTTTCAAGTTTGGCATTGTATTCATGTTTCATAAGAATAGAATGGAAATTGAAATATAGAATTGTTGATGTCATAAAGATAGCTATGACTACGCAAAAAATCATTGTAATATATAGTTTCAGATGAAGCTGACCTTCCTTACTGTTCATCCCCCGATTGCCCTCCAAATTTTTTTCAATATTCTTGCCTGTAATTATGAAATCCCTCCTTTATTGCCTTTCTCTTCTGAACTGAATAGGCGGTATCCCGCATATTTCTGAAAATACTTTGCTGAAATAGTTTGAATCATTAAATCCTATACAGGCTGAAATTGTTTTGACAGGCAGGTCGGTCCCTGTAAGATACGCCTTTGCATCCTCTATTCTAAGCCGGTTTATATATAATTTTATATTAGACTTCATTTTCTTTTTAAAGATATGATTGATATAGGAAACACTGCAATGACAAAAACGGGCAATCTCAGGTACAGTTATCTGCTCTTTGTAATTCCTTTTGATATACTCAAGGGTATGGCTTAAGATATTGTCTTCACTTGAGTTGTATCTGGTATTGTTTATCAGTTCGGGAAAGGTAATGGAAAAGTCGTAATAGATTCTTGCTATATACTCTGCCGCGACCCCTAAAAGACTGTCTATTTTTTCCATATCGGGCCTGCTCCGGTTTAACGACAGGTAGTACGTATCTAACAGAGTGGATTCCTCTAAAGGAGAAGTCCTGGCAATTCTATTTATAAACCTTTCGCCTAATTTGCCCTGTGAACAGAAAACGCCCGCATTCAAAGTGCCGACTACCCGGCCGCTGCAAATGATAGGTATGATATATTCTTCAACCCCCGCGTGACACATTCCATAGAAAGTACTCTTTTGTGCCCTGCATTTTTCTGCAATAGGTTTTTTCATTTCCTGGCACTTATCCCAAAGAGATTTATCCGATTTTATCATCATACAGTAAGGGTTCCCATGAATCATAAAGGGTTGGAGCAGTTCCGCCAGTTCCCGGTCCAAAAAGGTAAAGCCGGAGTAGTCATTAATACATATATTTATCCCGTAATCGGATGAAATTTGTTTAAGATAATCCGATAATGCCGAATAAGCGTGTTTGGGCATTCCGTCAGTCTCCCTTCCTTCTCTCAATATAATTTTAACTTATTTCTATCTTTTCATCAATAAATTTGCAGAATTTTTAAGATTGCCTACAGTGTTTTTAAGGCGTTCTATCTCTGTTTCCGGTATAATTGCTAATAAGAAATACATTACATCCGGAGGGAAAATTTGAAAGATTTTCAATTTTTCGCGCAAAGCATGCGCAGAAATGAGGTAAAAATGAACAGGAAAACAATCGTTAAAAAATATGACGTGGTAATCGTGGGCGGCGGAATAGCAGGTGTCTGCGCCGCTATTTCAGCCGCCAGGCATAATGCTAAAACCGCCTTAATCCAAAACCGGCCTGTACTGGGCGGGAATGCCAGCTCGGAAATAAGGATGCATATCTGCGGCGCAGACTGCCATGGCAGCAGGCCGGATTCAAGAGAGACCGGAATCCTGGAGGAATTACTGCTTGAAAACAGAAGAATCAACCCACAGTACTCATTTTCTATCCTTGATACTGTTCTGTGGGAAAAGTGCCGCTTCCAGGAGGGGCTTGACCTTTATCTCAATACCCACATGACAGATGTCGTTACAGAAAATGGAGAGATAAAGAAAATAGCAGCGAACCAGCTTACCACCGAGAAGCTCTTTGAAATAGAAGCCAACATATTTATAGATGCTACGGGTGACGGTACTCTGGCTTATTTGGCCGGTGCCGGGTACCTGTGCGGACGCGAAGGGAAATCGGTATTCGGTGAAAAATTTGCCCCGGATGAAACAGACAGTGTGACCATGGGCAATACTCTGTTATTCAAAGCGGTGGACGCAGGAAGGACCGTCCCTTTTAAGAAGCCTTCCTGGGCAAACAGCTACAAGGAAGAAGATTTCGCTTTCAGGGGACATGGAGAAATATCCTATGGTTACTGGTGGATAGAACTGGGCGGAGATGACCTGGATATTATTGCAGACGGTGAAGTAATCAGGGATGAGCTTCTTAAGGCCGTCTATGGGGTATGGGATCATATCAAAAACGGAGGAGAGCATAAAGCAGATAACTTTGTCCTTGACTGGGTGGGATTCCTGCCCGGAAAACGTGAAAGCCGGAGAATAAAAGGGGCCTATATCCTAAAGGAGCAGGACCTGCTGGCCGGAAGAGTTTTTGAGGATGCCGTGGCCTATGGCGGCTGGCCCATGGATATGCATGTTGCAGGAGGATTAAAAGCAAAATCTGCTCCCACCGACTATATCCATCTGGACAATGTGTACACGATTCCCTATAGAAGTCTGTATTCAAAGGACATCAAAAACCTGATGCTGGCCGGAAGGGCTATAAGTACTTCCCATATGGCCTTTGGCTCAACCCGGGTCATGGCTACCTGTGCAGTCGCAGGGCAGGCTGCGGGAACTGCAGGAGCTCTTGCCATCCAAAAAGGTATCACCCCGTCCGAAGTATCCTTGTATATCAGGGAACTGCAGCAGGAACTTCTGAAAGATGACTGCTATATTCCGGGCTTTCAGAACGAAGATGAATCAGACCTTGCAAGAACCGCTGAAATCTCATGCTCTTCCGCTGGGGAAGACGGTAATTGTGAAAATGTGATAAACGGCATTTCCAGAAAAGTAAACGGACAGTCCAACTGCTGGATATCCAGGGAAATGGCCCCGGATGGAGAATGGCTGGGCCTTGGATTCCATTCCGCAGCCAGTGTTAAGGAAATACATCTTAAATTCGACTCCAATCTGAGCAGGGAGATTATGTTATCCATGTCCCCCGGGGTTCTCTCGAGCCAGGTACCCGGAATACCTCCCGAATTGGTTAAGGACTATGAAATCACTCTTTATCTGGAGGGCAGACAGGTGTATACCGAAAAGGTCTCTGACAATTACTGCAGGCTTAAGGTTCACAAGCTGGAAACACCGGTAGAATGTGATAAAGTTGTGGTAAAGGTCTTCGCAACATATGGTGACAGGCATGCACGGATATTCGAGGTCAGAGTGTACTAAAATAGAGTAGAGAAATAATTGCTAAGAATTATTCCCCTCTCATTGAACCGTACGTACGGGTCTCGTATACGGCTCTACAACTTATATTCCAACATCACTTAGATAATAATTTAAAGGATTGAGCAG
>JAEXGM010000124.1 GCA_023450835.1 Bacillota bacterium
GAACCAAACCCGAAAGTTTGATTCCTTTTTCCATTACTGCAGTCGACGGGACTTGAACCCGTACGGTCGCAATGACCACTAGATCCTTAGTCTAGCGCGTATGCCAATTCCGCCACGACTGCACAACTATAAATGCAGAATGTTCACGATTTTTTTCACCAGCGAACGAATTATATTATAACAAACATTTTTCTATAATGCAACAATTATTTTTCTTTTTCATACAATTTTTTTAGATTATATTTTGCACCTTTCATGCCGCATAATTTATAGTTTCTATACCGCATTTCCCCTTATAATTCAACCATTTTGACATCTAAGGAATCGGACTTACTCTTACCATGCAGTCCGATTCCCCTCATCTTTATTCTTGCTTTCTTCTTACCTTCTTTTATCTTTATTTATCTACTACTTTTCTTTCTCCCACCTCTCTATTATTTATCTGATATCATCTTAACGGAATATCGATAGGACTGGTATTCTTCTGTCGGTACAGGCAGCAATATTCCTCCGAGCATTAGCATCTCTCCCGTATACTCTATTCCCTCTACTTCATAGACTGCCTTTGCTGCAAGGCCTTTAAGTTTAATTATTAAAGGAGCGGAATTTGCCTGTAATCCAGTGGTCACTGCAAAGAATAACCCCTCACTTTTGTCTTTTGAAACAAACTGCCAGGCAGTGGCTCTCGTATCCTCATAGGGGCTTGTAAGCCTGTAATAGTCTCCTTCATGAATCAGGTTGTAATAGGAATGATACTCTTTTACCTGTTCCCTTATAATTGCTTTTTCTTCCGTTGTAAGCTTGTTAAGGTCCAGTTCATATCCGAAACTGCCGGACATAGCAACTGTTCCTCTTGTTTCCCAGGGAGTTCTTCTGCCGGTCTGATGATTGGGGCTTGCTGATACATGGGAGCCAACCGTACCGATAGGGTAGCCGAAGGAGGTACCGTACTGTATCTTTAAGCGCTCAATGGCATCCGTATTATCACTGCACCAAATCTGGGGAGAATAATAGAGCATCCCTGCATCAAATCTTCCTCCTCCGCCGCTGCAGCCCTCTAATAGGATATGAGGATATCTTGCTGTCAGCTCTTCTAAGAACCGGTATAGGTTAAGGACATAGCGATGGCTTAATTCACCCTGGCGCTCTGCCGGCAGGGCCGCTGAATATAAATTGGTGATACTGCGGTTCATATCCCATTTGATATATTCCAGCGGTGCTTCATCCAGTATTTCAAATACCATATCCCTTACCGTCTGGTATACTTCCTCCCTGGAGAAATCAAGTACCAGCTGGAATCGGGAGCGATTAGGATTTCTCCCCGGTATCTTTATGGCCCAATCAGGATGCATGCGGTATAGCTCGCTATCTTCGGATACCATCTCCGGCTCAAACCACAGGCCGAATTTTAATCCCATGGCATGGACTTTTTGTGACAGGTCCTTTAGGCTTCCCTTTAGCTTCTTCTCATTTACACACCAGTCACCTAAGCCGCTGACATCATTATCCCTCTTGCCAAACCAGCCGTCATCCAATACCAGCATCTCAATTCCCAGCTCTTTTGCATCTTTTGCAATGGCAAGAAGTTTATCTCCGTCAAAGTCAAAATAAGTGGCCTCCCAGTTATTAATCAATACCGGGCGTCTTTTATGCTTCCACTCACCTCGTATAATATTCTCCCGTATGGCATCATGAAGTCTAAGAGACAGCCCGCTAAAGCCTTCATGACTATAGATAAGCGCTGTTTCCGGAAGCAGGAGCCTTTCTTCTTCCCCCAATCTCCAGGTGAAGGTATCCGGCTGTATTCCCATTACAAACCTGGTCTGACCTGTCTGGTCCACCTCTGCTTCTGCCAGAAAGGAACCGCTGTATAAGAAGGATATCCCATAACAGTCTCCGTATTCTTCCGTGGTTTCTTTTTTACACAGGATAACAAAAGGATTATGCTGATGACTTGAAGTTCCTCTTGTGCTTCCTATAGATTGCTTTCCATGGTGCAAAGGCGTTCGCTCAAATTCTCTCTCCATTGCATGCTTCCCATAAAAATGAATCATGTCCAATCTTTCATTGGTGAAATCCAGACACAGGGAAAGCCCACGGTTTACGGTAATATTTTTCTTTGTATTATTTATTATTTCCGTTGCTCTTGTAATAACATCTTTCTCATACAAAACCCCGTAGTAGAGCTTTAACTCTATCCCGGTAACCACATCCTCCATATGGATAACGAGTGTTTCACCCTCTCCGTCTTCCCAATGCATGGAGGGCAGTCCGCTTAATGAATATTTACCGTTATGTATCTCATGGGACTTATACCGAAGGTCTATGGCGTTACTGCCATCTTCATGAATTACCTGTATACAGTCCGTACGGTAATCCCCGATACCAAAACATGGATATTCAAGAGGCAGACTATCCAGAGAGAAGGTTCTGTCAGCCCCTGTCTCATAGGGATTCCCGGAGAATCCTCTGTCAGCCCGCATAATGAGATAGGATAAATCTCCTTCCTCCAGTTTTTGTCCATAGTAAGTATGCAGCAGCACTCCATACTCTGCTATCTTCATCTGATAAGATGTATTCTTTGTCTGTAAATGAAAAACTTGTGTTTCTTTATGAAATAAAATTGCCAATTGTATTTATCTCCTTTCGGTTCCGCCTGTTAATCTTGTCACTTTATTTATGTGATTTAATCTGTAAAATTAATCATATAAGTTATTACCAGTAATTTGTTACTAATTTGCCCTTCCAATTTATTCTTACTGCTGTTTTTCTTCTTGCTACTGATTTTTTCACCCTAAGATTTCATTTAAATCTACCTATACCACTTCAAACAAAGCCCCGTCACATCCGTCAAATTCAAATATAAACCTGCCCTCTGTAACCCTATATTCCTTATCTGTCCACAGTTCTCTGACACTGCATTCCAAAGGAAGTCCTCCACGTTTCATATCAAATTCTACGTTCTCTTTCTCCTTTTTCCAGTGAAACAATGCCATATACTGTTTTCCATCCAGTTCTAAGGTAAAGAAGTTGCCGGCCGTTGTTCCGGCAGCTTCTACCGGCCGAAAACTCTTACCGGCTGCGGCAATACGGTTAATGCTCTCCACCTGGCAAAGAGTCCTGGCTCTCTTTCTTGACTCCATTACCTGCTTAACTGCTATTTCATCCGTATCTTTAGTCTCTGCATCCGATTCTGCTGCAATTCCGGCAACCGGTTCCGCTTCTGCCCTCTCAATACTTTCTCCGGCTGTGCTGTTAACCTCTCCCATGCCGTAATCATCACTAATCATCATTACTGTTCCCGCTATGACCGCGGCAGTATACCTGGCTCTTGCTTCACCAAAGAGGCTGTTTCTGTCCCCACAGAAGCTCTGGTATAAGGAGATATGGTCAGGGTCATTAAAGGCATATAATCGTCCGGACTGCCACCAGGCATAGGTAAGGGCATTCAATACATATTCCGTATCCTCCGCCAGCCCGAAAGCGTCACAGGAGAAGCGTCTGGCATGGCCGTAGCCGCAGGGGAACAAAGGTGCTATGGAAAGACTGATAAAGAATGGATGACCTGCTCTTTCCTCCGAAAAGTGTTCTTTTAAGAGCTCATACCCTTCCGTTATTGCCTGCCTTCCGGTCATTACTGCCTTATTATAGCGCACTCCCTCCATCGCCCCATGGCTTAGGAAATCTAGTTTGACATAGTCAAATCCCCACCGCAGAAACTGCTCTGCCTGCCATGCCATATGCTGCTTCCATAAAGGATGGGTAACATCCATGGGAATTGCACCGTCTACTCTTGGAAGTAAGTTCCCATTGCTATCCTTTAAGAGAATTTCCCTGTAACAATGCCCCTTTACTCCCGGAATCTCATCTTCTTCCTCCTGCCCGAACCAGGCAAAGGGAGCGCCATAGATTCCGGCTTTCTGTCCTTTAGAATGCAGTTCTTCTACCAGCTCTATTAATGTTTCCTCCGGGATTCTGTGCCATCCGGCATCCAGATTTACATAGGTTGTCTGACCGTTGTGGTAACCGCCTGACATCAGTTCTTCCCGTAAGAACCGGCCGGCTTCCCTGTAATTTCTTTCATTGAGGCGAAAAGCCAGGCCGGACCAGCTATTCCAGCCAAAGGGAACTCCTTCCTCCCAGGAAAGTATTGGATTCTCCCTGCTGACAATATCTCCGTATTGCTCCAGCAGGTCTCTGTAATCCCTTCCATACAGCAGTACAAAACGGGAAGAGGCCACTTTATTTCCTCTTACGATTCCGTGTTCCATCTTGTCATGAGTTTCCAGGTCTGCTATACCGGAGCAGGCCTTTAATACTCTCGCATCATTGCCGGAGCAGATTATTCCATTCTTCCAGAGCTCAAAGTCAATTGCCCCTATTACAATGCCTTCCCGGCTTTCCTCCTCGAACAAAGCTGTTACATCATAACTGGTCCTTCCCGGTCTTAAAGGAACTGCTTCATATCTTACCCACATGGTATTGTCATAAGGCACCAAAAGCATTTTAGTCCATAGGCTCCTTAAAAAGGCCGGACTATCCTTGTCGGGAGCTTCCATTACCATGGGTATCAAACGTTTCACATGTACCTCTTCGTCATCTTCTCCCATCAGCATACATTGTACCGTTAATGTTTCCCCTGTTATTCTTATAATTTCAGTAAACCCTATTCCTTGTTCTGACTGAAAGCAGGCTTCTAACCTGCCCCCCTTATCTGCCTCTTTTTCAGCGGATTTTTCATTCTTTACTTCTGCTTTTATCAGATTGCAGTGTCTGGTATCCAGTTCTTCTCCCGTTTCAAGAATTGCCTGGCCATAAAAACTAAGAAGCTTTTTATCATCCTTATAAAAACTAAAAGTTCCATTGCCTTCCCAAAGGATATAATGCCTTCCAACTATGTATTTTCCCATATGAATAACCATTCCCTTTCCAATGCACCTCATGTTTGTACCGAGGATTCTTGCAGCCACAAACATGTATGTGAAAATTATCTCTTTAATCAATTTGCTCCGATAGTAATCTTCTCTGACTATTGTTTCATTCTATTTGGACAATCAGCCTTTTTACTCTAACTTCCACACTTTGAAACTCTGCCGCTATGGCAAAATAGTCCTCTCAATTTATCTGCGAAAACAAAAACCGGCCTGCAGGGAAGTTATAAAACTTCTTGCAGACCGGCTTTTCATTATTTACTTACTCCCCAGAGCTTTAAACGATCCTGATAAGCTTTGGTCAGATAGCTTTCTACATCCTTT
>JAEXGM010000177.1 GCA_023450835.1 Bacillota bacterium
TCAATTTGTTTGGTAAGAGCGGGAATGAAACTTGTAAAAGAGCTGTTGATAATAATGATATCAGGGTTATAGGCATTGAGCACGTTATTGATACAGATGCCCATTAATTTAATAAATCGGTCAATGATTTCGAGAGCGTCCTTGTCGCCCTCTTCATAAGAAGAGACAAGCTGATCAAAAGCAGCACCATCCAATCCCTTTTTAGCAGCAAAGTCATTTAGCAAAGCTCTTTCGGAAACATATTGTTCCAGACAGCCATGATTCCCGCAGGGGCATTCTTTTCCATCAATTTCAATGATAGTGTGTCCGAATTCACCGGCTCTGCCGTTATATCCTGTATATAATTCGTTATGAATTAAAAGGCCCAGACCTATACCGGAGTGAACGCTGATATTTGCAATATTGGGGTAATCATGCATAAAAGTTCTTTCACCCAGAACAGATAGGTTTGCTTCGTTCTCCAGGTAAATCGGAGTATGAAAATATTCATTTAACCTGTCTGCAAGATCATAGTCCTGTAAATTATAATATGGTGCAAATGAGACCTTATTGTCGTGAACTACACCATGTATCCCAAGAGAGATGCCTACCAGGCCATAGGGGCTAGTGTCATTCTCAGGCTTTATAGAATCTATGACCTGTATCAGGGATTCCAGTATCGTATCCCTGGTCTTAGGAGTCTTCATCTGTTTTAACCGGCAATTCTCGCCCTGCAGGTCCGTCAGCATAACAGACATGGTATCTACGCCTAAATCCACGCTGACAATATAGCCGGCCTTCCTTTGGAAGCTTAATAAAATTGGCTTTCTTCCAAAATCCGTATTGTCACAGCCTATTTCCTCCACCAGATTGCGCCCTATCAGATCTGCAACAATAGCAGAGATAGTTGCCTTTGTTAAACCGAGTATTTTCGAAATGTTTGCCCTGGAAATCGGACCTTGATTAATAATAGTTTCCAGTACCAGAGTGCTGTTAATATCACGTATAAGCTCTTTGCTTCCTGTAATCATATCGTATTCCCTCTTAAGGTATCATGTATTTTTAATCTTACCAGTTCTATTTGATGTAATTATTCTCAGTGCGCTCAGCTCAGGAAAATCTGCTTCACACAATACCTATACTAACATACTTGACTTAAGTTGAAAAGACTCAGGGGTGTTAATTTCGTGATAAACGTTAAAAACTGTATAATAAATATAAAGTAAGTTCCAATGCTAATTTCATTGTGACAGATGAATAAATCCGATTGACAAGTGGAAGAAATACTGGTATGATAAATACATCGAATATAGTTTAGTTATTAAACAAAATGGAGGATATCAATATGGCTTATTTTGAAAAGGTTCAAAAAATCGAATTTGAAGGACCGGCTAGTACCAATCCGTTTTCTTTCAAGTACTACAACCCTTCTGAAGTTGTTATGGGAAAGAGCATGAAAGAACAGCTTCGTTTTGCCATGTCTTACTGGCATACCTTTACCTATATGGGAAACGATCCTTTTGGTTCAGCAACCATGTTCAGACCCTGGGATAATCATGAGTGCTCCATGGAAGTAGCAAAGGAAAGAGTACATGCTGCTTTTGAATTTATGGAAAAAGCACAGATTCCTTATTTCTGTTTTCATGACAGGGATATTGCACCGGAGGGAAAAGATCTTGCAGAGACCAATGCAAGACTGGATGAAATCGTTGCAATAATCAAAGAAGAAATGAAGCGTACCGGTATCAAATGCCTTTGGGGTACAACCAATGCTTTTGGAAATCCCAGATTCGTACATGGTGCAGGCACCTCCTGCAATGCAACTGTTTTTGCCTATGCGGCAGCTCAGATAAAGAAAGCAATTGAAATCACTAAGGAGTTAGGCGGAGAGAACTATGTATTCTGGGGCGGAAGAGAAGGTTATGAGACACTTCTTAACACCAATACGGAATTAGAGCTTGATAATATGGCAAGACTTCTTAAAATGGCTTGTAATTATGCAGAGCAGATTGGGTTTACCGGCCAGTTCTTGATTGAGCCCAAGCCCAAGGAACCTACAAAACATCAGTATGATACCGATGCGGCTACTGTAATGGCTTTCTTAAGAAAATATGATTTAATGGATAAATTTAAATTAAATATCGAAGCAAACCATGCAACACTTGCTATGCATACCTTCCAGCATGAGCTGAATATGTGCCGTATCAACGGAGTTCTTGGCAGTGTAGATGCTAACATGGGAGATCCTATGCTTGGATGGGATACAGACCAGTTCCCTACCAATCTTTATGATACTACTCTTGCAATGTACGAGATTCTTTTAGGCGGCGGATTTACCAAGGGCGGACTTAACTTTGATTCCAAAGTAAGAAGAGGCTCCTTTGAAGAAGAGGATTTATTCCTTGCTTACATCGCAGGTATGGATGCTTTTGCCAAGGGTCTGAAAGTAGCTGCTAAGTTATTAGAAGATGGCGTATTTGAAGACTTCAAGGATAATCGTTATGCCAGCTATAAAGAAGGCCTTGGTAAGGAGATTGTGGAAGGCAAGGCTGATTTTAAGACATTGGAAGCCTATGCACTTGCTAACGGAATAGCTCCTAATACTTCCGGAAGACAGGAAATGTTAGAATCTATCTTAAATCAGTATATCTTAGAAACAAAGTAAAGAATAAGAATTTGAAAAAATGCGCAGAGTTTTTCCAACTCCTTGCTCAGGCATTATTACAGGGAAGCCTGCGGAATACATGAGATTAGAATAGAAATAAACCAGACGAGGCTATTGCAATGGTGAAGTATGCCAGAAATAAATTGCAATAGCCTTTGAATACAGAAAAGAGGTCGGTATGCTGTATATTGGAGTTGATTTAGGCACCTCATCCGTTAAACTGCTGTTAATGGATGAAAAGGGGGTTATTAAAAATATTGTAACCAAGGAATATCCCATCAGCTTTCCAAGGCCCGGCTGGTCGGAGCAGAATCCTGAGGATTGGTTCTCTGGACTTATGGAAGGCCTGAAGGAGCTTGTAAGAGCGGAAGAAAAGAGCCAGGTAAAAGGTATCAGTTTTAGCGGGCAGATGCATGGAATGGTAATTCTTGATAAAGGGGATAAGGTAATCCGTCCCGCTATTTTATGGAATGACGGACGTACCGGTGAAGAATGTGACTATTTGAACGGCACCATAGGAAGAGAAAAAATATCTGCCTACACCGGAAATATGGCTTTGACAGGTTTTACCGCCCCGAAGCTTTTATGGGTGAAAAAACACGAACCGGAGAATTTCTCTAAGATTAGCAAGGTAATGCTTCCCAAGGACTATATTGCTTACTGCTTATCAGGGGTTCATTCCACAGATGTTTCAGATGCCTCCGGTATGCTGCTTTTTAACGTAAAGGAAAAATGCTGGTCCAGGGAAATGCTTGATATTGTAGGGTTACAGGAAGCACAAATGGCAAAAGTGTATGAGAGTTTTGAGATAACCGGTACCTTGAAAGAGGATATTGCAAAGGAACTGGGATTTCCTTTGGCTTGCAAGATTATAGCCGGTGGTGGCGACCAGGCAGTGGCGGCAGTAGGAACTGGTACCGTAGGTTCGGGCATGTGCAATGTCTCGCTTGGAACTTCCGGGGTAGTATTTGTTGCCAGTAAGGATTACTCAGAAATCAAAGACAATGCCCTTCATGTGTTTGCCCATGCGGACGGCAAATACCATTTCATGGGGGTTATGCTTTCGGCAGCAGCTTCCAATAAGTGGTGGATGGATGAAGTGCTGAAAACCAAAGAATATTCCAAAGAACAGGAAGCTATTACGAAGCTTGGAAGGAACAATGTCTATTTCCTCCCTTATCTTATGGGAGAGAGAACGCCCCATAATAATCCGGATGCAAGAGGCACCTTTGTTGGTATGACCATGGATACTTCAAGAGAAGATATGACCCAGGCGGTACTGGAGGGTGTGGCCTTTGCGCTAAGGGATTCCTTTGAGATTATTAAGAATACAGGCCTTTCTGTTGAACGCATCCGTATAAACGGAGGAGGAGCGAAGAGTCCTCTCTGGTGCAGAATTATTGCCAATGTTCTGGGTGTAAAGGTTGACAAGATAAATTCCGAGGAGGGTCCGGCTTTTGGAGCCGCTATTTTGGCGGCGGTAGGCTGCGGCGAATACAAGACAGTGGAAGAAGCAGCCGGAGAGCTGATTCAGGTAACGGAAACCACCGAACCGGAAGAAGATATTGTGCGGCTTTATGATAAGAAATATGCTGTATTTAAAGAGATTTATCCCGCTTTAAAGCCCATATATAAAAGAATGGCAAAAGAGCAGGATTAACCCGGGAACAAAGATGAACTGATAATAAAAATCTAAAAAGGCGATAAGACAAGGCCAAGGGAAAGCGGCTCTGTCTTATCGCTTTTTGTTTTGGGAAAGTTCTCCTATGGAGAGTTTTTTGAATCAAAGAGCTAACCTTTTAAAACTCAAATCGTTATATCCGGATAGAATTAGAATAATTGCATATAAAAATAAAATTCTCTAATATGACAGCCATTTCTTCAGGAGATTTCCGTGCATTGTCGTTAAGCCACAGAATGAGAATCCGCATGAATCCTCCGGTGCTAAAGGCTAAGGCATATTGAATGCTTTCTTTCGAAAAGGGCACGTCCTTTCCTTTTACCTCATCAAAAGCCAGGGGCAGCAATTCGTCGACCTTTACAAGAAAAAGCGGCAGCAATTGGTGGCGGTTAACGATGACCAGAAAATCTTTATGCTTCTCCATCTGTGTAAAAAATACTCTGGCAATGCCAGGTAAAGATAAATCCTTCTGCTGCAAGATAAGGAACCTATACTCCAGCCAGATTCTATAGAAATAACCTTCCAGGATATCCTCCTTTGAAGAGTAGTTCCGGTAGAAAGTCCGCCTGGAAAGCCCGGCATGGTCTGTAATTTCCTGTATGGTGATTTCGTGATAATTTTCTGTGTGCATGAGCTTTAGCAGAGAATTCTCCAGCCATAGCTTTGATTGATTTGATTTAAGATTTCCTTTGTTTTTATCCGGCATATATTTCCTTTCCCATCGTCACATAACTTCGGATTTGTAGCTATTCAGCCAAAACCATTGACTCTGCTTCCATGCTTATTATAATGGATATCATAAATCGACACAACTGTGACAATGAATGGAGGAAAAAATAATGAATACTATGAGTTTTATCGTTTGGATGCTGCCGGTTATCTTTATGCTTCATGATTTTGAAGAAATTATTATGGCGGAAGTATGGGGAAAACGTTATAAGAAGAGAATTAATACGGTCTGGCCCAAAAGGCAGCCCTTTGGCCTGAATTATATACAGCACTGCCATACACCGACCTTTTCAATCGGAGTGGAAGTGGAATTCGTGCTTTTCACGGTTATCAGCCTGCTTTCTGTGATTTTTCAAAATTATTTTATTTGGTATGGAGCTTTCTTGGGAGTGGTAATACATATGATAATCATTCATGTGTCAATCTGCTTTCAGTTTAAAAACTATGTACCGGGAGTTATCACCTCAATTATATTTCTGGGACCAAGTATCTGGTTTTTATATAAGGCGGAAGAGATTGTGCATTACAGAGGCGGGACAGTTGCATTAGCCTGCCTGCTTGGAATTGCTTTGATGATGATTATTATACCGCTGCTTCATAAATTAATGGCTTTCTGGTCCCAATGGCTTTATAAATATTCGCAAGTCTCCGGGAAGGATGAAAGGAATTAGAACGGTAAATCATACAGCACCTTTGATATGTTAACTGACGGTTAATATAATTAATGTAAGTTAACTATAAATCCATTGTATAATAAAAATAAAAGCTTTAAAATAGGTTACAAGAGGTAAACAGATTCCTATGAAAAGGAGCTTTTATGGATACTGTCAATATTGGAAAAATAATATTAGAGAAACGTAGGGCAAAGGGAATTACCCAGGAGGAGCTGGCAGGCTATTTGGGAATATCAAAACCTGCAGTTTCCAAATGGGAGTCCGGACAGAGTTATCCGGATATTCTGTTATTGCCTGTTCTGGCTTCATATTTTAACATTTCGGTAGATGAACTGATTGGATATGAGCCCGGTATGACAAATGAGGATGTACGGAAGCTCTACCACCGCCTGGCGGAGGATTTTGCGAAAAAGCCTTTTGAAGAAGTGTATGCAGAATGTGAAGGATTCCTCAAGAAGTATTATTCCTGCTGGTATCTGCAATATCAGATTGGGATATTATATCTGAATCACTGCACCCTTGCAGTAAAACCTGAAAGGATAGAAGAAGTGCTCCAAAGGGTAATTGTGATAATGGAGCTGGTAGAGCACGGCAGCGAGGATATCAGTCTGGCCAAGCAGGCAAGACAGCTAAGAGCCTATTGTTATCTTTGCCAGCAAAAACCTGCGGAAGCCATCGAGGTATTAGAAAACTTAAGTGAACCCTTAATACAGACAGAATCGCTTCTGGTAAAAGCCTATCAGATGAAGGGCGATAAGAAGAAAGCAATGGAATACCTGCAAGGTCATGCTTTTACCAACTTAAATGGCTTGCTGGGTACTGCGGTGGACTTCTTTCAGTTATATGCGGACCAGCCCGAGCGGATGGACCTGTACTACGATATCTTCATAAATTTGATAGAGATTTTTAAGACGGAAGAGTTGTTTCCCGGAGGACTCTATGCAATTTATCTGGCGGCGGCAGCTACCTATATTGCGCAGGATAGAAAGGATAAGGCAATGGATGTACTGGATAAATATGTGGATTTGGCAAGGCGTACCTTAGGAAATGATTTTACGCTCCATGGAAGCAGTATATTTGATTGCCTGGACAGCTATCTGACAACGATTGATGCACAGACCAAGGCTCCCCGCAGCGGTGAAGTAATTCGAAGAGATATTAAGAATATTATTTCAGATAACCCTGTTTTTTCTGTATTGGAGAAAGAGGAACGCTTTCAGAAGATTAAGAGGAGTCTGCAGGAAATACAAAATCTATAGCCGTTATTTGCATAAGGTTTTATAACAGGGGTATCTGTAATAAATAAAATAAATCAGCCGGCTGTAAATTGCTGCATGAAACTAACAGTTAGTATATTTTTAAACATCGGGTATGCAGTGACTTACTGGGCTAGAAAGAGGTAAATAAATGAACGCTTTCAGTCAGCTAAAGGAGTACCTGCCATTTTTAATACCGCTTTTGGCAGTTCAATTGATTTTAATGATAACAGCTCTGGTGCATATCTTCCGGCATAACAGTTACCGTTTCGGCAATAGGATTCTTTGGGTTATTATAACGGTAGTAATTAATACATTAGGACCGATTCTCTATTTTACGATAGGCAGAGGTGAAGAGTAATGGCAATTCTGGAATTGCAGCATGTAAGTAAGAAATTCGGAGACAGGCAGGTAATCCATGATTTGAATTTTCAGGTTCCGGAACATTCGGTTTTTGGGTTTATCGGCAAGAATGGTGCGGGTAAAACCACTACCATGAAGATGATACTGGGATTTTTGCAGCAGGATGAAGGCGATATTTTCGTGTGCGGTGAAAAGGTCAGCTTCGGAAATGCAAAGACCAACCGGAATATCGGATACCTTCCGGATGTACCGGAATTCTACGGATATATGACTCCGAAGGAATATCTGAAGCTTTGCGGAGAGGTCACGGGACTTAGGAAGGAAGTCATTTCTTCAAGGTCTGTTGAACTGCTGGAGATGGTAGGGCTGGACGGTGTAAACAGAAGAATCAAAGGGTTTTCAAGAGGTATGAAGCAAAGGCTTGGAATAGCCCAGGCTCTGTTAAATGAACCAAGGCTCTTAATTTGTGATGAGCCGACTTCGGCGCTAGACCCGGTAGGAAGAAAAGAAATTCTGGATATCCTTTCCCTTGCGAGAGAGAAGACCACCATATTATTTTCCACTCACATTTTATCTGATGTGGAACGAATTTGTGAAACCATAGGAATATTAGATCAGGGTAAGCTGGTTTTGGAGGGAAGAGTAGAGGATATTAGAGACAGCTACCGTAAGGATATCATTCGCATAGAGCTGGACAGACAATTTCCGGCTGAAAAAGCAGCGGATAGTTTGAAGAAACTTTACGGGGTTACGGATGTCCATACGGATAACCATGTTCTTGAAGTGCAGATTCATAATGGGAAAGATGTAAAGAAGGATATCCTTACCTGGATATTAAATGAAGAGATTCCTATTATAAGATACGAAATTATGGAACCCTCTCTGGAGAATATATTTCTGGAAGTTGTATGAATTATTGAAAGGCATAATTCATACACAAGATTGCGCCTGCGAAATCCTCGGCACAATCTTGAGGCGCGTTGGCAGAGGTATGGCTGTTAGTATGAATTATTGAGAAGCATAATTCATACACAAGATTGCGCCTGCGAAATCCTCAGTATTATCTTGAGGCGCATTGGAAAGGTATTAAAAAAATACGTTGCAGTTTATAGGAAAGGCGCGGTAATTTTATGAGAGGCTTTCTTGCATTTACAAAGAAAGAATTTATAGAGCAGATTCGTAATTTTAAGTGGCTGATTATTCTGATGGTATTTTTCCTTTTTGGTATGACCAGCCCGTTGCTTGCGAAATTAATGCCGGATATTATTTCTTCGATGGATATGGGAGGAATAAAGCTGGATATTCCGGAACCTACGGTGTTGGATGCCTATGCCCAGTACTTTAAGAATATGAACCAGATGGGGATTATAGTGGTGTTGCTGGTATTTGGAGGAACCTTATCCAATGAACTGATGAAGGGAACTCTGGTCAATATTCTGGCTAAAGGCTTATCAAGGTCTGCGGTATTACTGTCCAAATATACCGCAGCAGTTATCTTATGGTCCGTGGGTTTTATCCTGTCTGCCATTATGAATTACACATATACGGTATATTTATTTGAGGACACCAAAGTTCAAAACCTGTTGTTGTCACTGTTTTGCCTCTGGCTGTTCGGCTGTTTTATCATTGCTTTGATTCTACTGTCCAGTGTGATAGCAGCAGGCTCCTTTGGAGGATTAATTCTGTCGGCGGCAATATTGGCTGTCCTGCTGATACTTAACATTTTTCCGAAAGCAGAGAAGTTCAATCCGGTTACGCTTGCCTCAAAGAATATGGCATTACTAAACGGTGCCGGGAAAGCACATTCTATTTATCTGACAATTGGTATAACAACAGCTCTGATAATAGGGTGTATGATAGTATCTATTCAATTGTTTCGTAAGAAAAGAATTTAAATGAAAATGATATAGACAGATACAACTTTTACAGGAAGTGCAAATCGAATAATGAAGTATAAATTTTATACTCTGCTTATGGGGAAAACGGCTGTATATCAGTTGATTTCTCTATAAACAGGGTTAATTTTTATTTCAAAAGATTGGATGAACCACTACGGACTTTGTGTTTATAAAATTTTGCTGTTGCATGGCAAACCCATGAAACGAAAGCAGGTATCCAGAGAAAAAGCGGAAGGTTTTGCCGCTTTAAGTGGAATAAAGGTTCTCGAATAGCAAAGCTCCAAAACCCTCCGCTGCTTCTCGTGAATTTCCAATAGCTGATTTCATGTGTTTACCGTGTTCACTGATGCCTGGGCAGTTGATTGTTTTTCATATCTAGGGTATAATGCTTTTACGTATGTTCCATCAGGATATAAAATATGTCTTTTAGGAGGAACCGATGAAATTCAGACCATGTATTGACATACACAACGGAAAAGTCAAACAGATTGTAGGCGGAAGTCTGAGAGATGAAAAGAGCGAGGCAGAGGAAAATTTTGTATCGGAAAAGGGAGCAGAGTATTATGCTTCCCTATACAAAGAGGATGGGCTTAAGGGGGGACATATTGTATTACTGAATCCTGCTGGGACCGGTGAATATGAACTGGACATGCTCCAGGCCCGGGAAGCCCTAAGCGCATATCCCGGCGGCTTGCAGATTGGCGGCGGGATTACGGATAAGAATGCAGCGGTTTTTCTTCAGGCAGGAGCTTCTCATGTCATAGTTACCTCTTATGTTTTCCAGAATGGTTTTATAAATTATGAGAATTTAGGAAAAGTATTTTCTGAAACAGGAAAAGAGAAATTAGTTCTGGATGTTAGCTGCCGCAGGAAGGGTGAAGATTACTACATTGTGACCGACCGCTGGCAGAAATTTACCAATGAAAAACTTTCGCTGGAACTTTTAAGTGATTTGTCCGGCTATTGCGATGAATTTCTGATTCATGCGGTAGATGTGGAAGGTAAATCCTCAGGGATAGAGATGGATTTAATACATTTGCTGAGTAATTGGAAAGAATGCCCTGTCACTTATGCCGGCGGAGTCAGTAGCTTTCATGATATTGAAAGTATAAGAGAAAACGGCAAAGGAAATATTGATGTTACCATTGGCAGTTCTTTGAGCCTGTTTGGGGGACCTCTTCCCTACAGGAGAGTGGTGGATTGGTTTTCACAGAATGCCGGATAAGAACTTTTGCCGGTCATACCATCTCTATTAATGAATAGGAAATAGAAGATTAGAGCTGCAGGAAAATATATAAAATATAGGTAATAGAAAGGATGCCATAAAAAATTGCTTTGATGATTTTATTGTGGCAGTACCGCAGGAGAGCTGCGGTATGTATTGGTGTAAGAATGGAAGCATATACAGGCTTTGCGCAGGTTTATGACAGGTTTATGGATAATGTCCCCTATGAAGAATGGGCAAAGGATATTAGAAGTATTCTTGTGAAGAACGGTATTTCAGAAGGCATTCTGCTGGACCTTGGCTGCGGGACAGGCAGTATTACCAGAAGGCTGGCAGATTACGGCTATGATATGATAGGGATTGATATATCCGAAGAGATGCTTCAGATTGCCATTGAAAAAAAGTACGATGAGGAAGAAAATGTCCCTTCAAACAGTAAAAGAGAAGATATTCTCTATCTGAAACAGGACATGAAAGACTTTGAATTGTATGGAACTGTTGCGGCAGTAGTATGTACTTGCGACAGTCTGAATTATATTACCAAGGAAGAAGACCTTCTGCACATCTTCACGCTGGTGAATAATTATCTGGAGGCAGGGGGAATCTTTCTCTTTGATATGAATACGGAATATAAGTACCGGGAGATTCTAAAAGACAGCGTAATTGCTGAGAACAGAGAAGAATGCAGCTTTATCTGGGAGAATTATTTTGATAAAGAAACTAATATAAATGAGTATCAGGTGACTATATTTGTAGAAGCACAGGAGGAAGAGACAAGCCGGTCAAAGGTCAAACTCTATGAGAAGTTCAGTGAAACCCATTATCAAAAGGCTTATTCTATTGATGTTATAAAGAGTTTGTTAGAAAAGGCAGGAATGGAATTTATCGGGGTGTACGAAGCCTTTCTGGAGGAGGCACCAAAAGATAACACAGAAAGGGTATGCTTTGTTGCCAGAGAAAAATTTCAGCAGGGTAAAGTATATCTATAAATGTAAAAAAGAATTGCAGAAAGTATAAGTATATAGAAAATATCCGCTTAATGGTGTTGGATACCGTGTACACGGGACAGAAATAAGAGTGAAGGAAAATATGATTTTGAAAGGATGCCGCTGACAGCTTCTTTCACTCATTTTTATTTGCGGCAGTATCGCAGACAGACCTGCGATAGACAATAGGTGTAAAATATGAAAGATTATATTGTAAGAGCGACAGCAGCAGACAATCAGATACGCGCCTTTGCAGCAACTACCAGAAACCTGGTGGAGCATGCAAGAAGTGTTCATAATACAAGTCCTGTGGCAACAGCAGCCCTGGGAAGGCTTTTAACAGCGGGTGCCATGATGGGCAGTATGATGAAGGGAACGGACGATTTACTGACTCTCCAGATAAAAAGTGACGGGCCTATCGGCGGGATTACCGTAACCGCTGATTCTATGGCAAATGTAAAGGGGTATGTGCATCAT
>JAEXGM010000114.1 GCA_023450835.1 Bacillota bacterium
GAATATCAAAGGCAAACCGGCTGTACGCTAAAAGATATTCAAATGTGGGAGCTTCCCATAGCCGCCGCAAGATTAGCAGAAGAACGTCCCTCGGAAGAAGAGGCACGCTTATTGAAACTGGTTCGAAAGCAACTGCTAATCAAAGGTTCCGTGTAAGGGGCAGTCGCATAAATGATCATTTACCATGCCAATAGATTGCATATAAGCATAGATTATAGTGGTCCCGACGAACTTAAAGCCTAATTTTTTCATATCCTTACTGATAGTGTCGGAAAGAGGAGTACTTGCCGGAACTTCACTAAGGCTTTTCCAATTATTCTTGATAGGTGTATAGTCTACATAACGCCAGAGAAATTCATGAAAAGAGCCGTATGTCTTAACTACCTCAAAGAATGCGGCGGCATTTGCTACGACAGCTTTGATCTTTAACCTGTTTCTTATAATTCCGGGATCTTGAAGAAGTTCTTCCATTTTCTTTTCATCGTAATGAATAATAACAGCCGGATCAAAGTTGTCATAGGCTTTATAAAAGCTCTCCCTTTTTTTCAGAATAGTTGTCCAGCTTAAGCCAGCCTGCTGGCCTTCCAGATTAAGCATGGCAAAAAGCCTGTAGTCATCATATTCCGGACGTCCCCACTCTTTATCGTGGTATTCCATTTCTTCTGTGCTGCGGTTTGCCCAACTGCAGCGCCTCACCTCTAAATTTTCCATAATATTTCCTTTCAATCGAAGATTTGATGTTTTTGTTTTTCCCTATTCCGGGTACCTTAAGTCCAAGCATATCGATTTCTTTGCAGTTAAAGCCTCAATAATTATCAACAGCTTATTCTCATAGGAATTTCTTCATATCCTCTATATTACTTGTTATCATATCTCTACTATATCACATCTGCCGATTCCCCACCACTTTTCCGTATACGGCAAGTTTTTAGATATATTTCACTATTTGACTGAAACTGGTAAAAAGTCTATAATATACCTTATGATAACACATAAAACTTTCTACCTGAACTAAAGTTAAATATCCAAACAGCTATGGGAATATTCTAAGTTTAAACAACTAATAAAAATGAAAAGGAGAAATACTAAATATGGAAAAGCATAATCTGGAGGAATTCGAAACGATACTAAAGAAGTTTGCCGCTTCCGGATGGGAAGTTATTGATGCGCCTTCCAAAGCCTGGCTGGAGGGAAAATCAAACAAAGATGAGCTTGTTGCGGCTATTCGTCAGGCTGATACGGAATGCGGCAGCTGTGGCTGTGAATATGACCCTCTTTATAAAAGAGCTTTGGAATTATGTACCGAACTGTAGTAAGATAAGCAGACCAGCTTTATACATGGAGATAACATACAAATGAGAACAAATAAAATATTAAGATACCTTTTGGCTCTAAGCCTTAGTGTAATCCTTCTGATTGGAATCAATGACAACTCTTTGAAAATATTTGCTGCTTCCAATTCAACCGGTACTCAGGAAACTGTTACTTTTGACCCTCAAGGCGGAACCGTAGGCACGGCACAGATTACAGTTACGCTTGGTCAGAAATACGGCCCCTTACCGGTTCCGTCAAAAGATAATTATACTTTCCGTGGATGGTTTACATTTCCCTCTGGCGGAACTATGATAAATGCGGATAAACTGGTCAGAATAGCACAGGACCATACTCTTTATGCTCAATGGAACGGTAAGGAATTCACAATTGCCTTAGATGCCAATGGCGGAACACTTACTTCCACAAATGTTACGGTAAGGTATGGAACAAAATATCTCAACCAGCTGCCAACACCTGCAAGAACAAATTACGTGTTCAGCGGATGGTATACAGCTAAAACAAATGGCGTGAAGATAACTGCCAATACCATATACAAGGATAATCCGCCGAAGAAACTCTATGCCATATGGACGGCGAGAGTTCTGACAATAAAATTTGTAGCTTTTAACAATGAAACCTATGAGAAAGAAGTTACCTGCGGTAAGACCTATGGAACCCTGCCAACCCCTGTAAAAAAAGGATATACTTTTAAAGGCTGGTATATATGGGACGATTACACCAAATCAGAGGCCGCTCCTATAGTAAGCACTACATCGGTCACCGATACTTCCCCTCAATTACTGTTTGCCCGTTGGTATTAATAAAAGCCCTGTTCTAACCTCTTCAAGTATCACTTAAAGAGTGGAACAGGGCTTATTTATTAATTTTATTCTGACTGAACTATTTTACAAACTTAACCTGGAAGGTGGAGCCGGCATTTCCAACAAAAACAAGGTATCCTTTCTTTGGAAGCGTTATATTCTTATCCTTCTTAATATAAGAATAGGCAAGGCAGGTACCGTCTTCATTATACAACGCATAAGCCGCTTCTTTTGGTACTGTAATTGACACTTTTTTCGAAGCAGTCTTGGAATCTATGGAATACCAGGCGGCATAACCCTTTGCACCAATACTATACTTTTTATTAACAGCAGAAAGTGCCTTTATAGAATCAGAAGATATATAGACGGAAGCATTCACTTTCATATATTCCGTTGTTCCATCCTGATAAAACGTGTAATCCGCCAAATCCCTTCCGTAATTATCCGGAATAGTCAATGTACTCTTTGCCGTATTTTTATCTACAATTGCCGTGTTCATCCAGTATCCCTTTATCTCATCAAGCATTTGAAGTTTTGTAAAAGGAGCAGAAAAGG
>JAEXGM010000044.1 GCA_023450835.1 Bacillota bacterium
TTGTGAAGAACTTTTGCACTTCTTATTTCTTCAATGGCTGCAGGAACACTCACCTTTGATAACTTACTCAATTCGTCCACCAGTTCAAAGTCCTCCATGCTGCCATACTTAGGGTCAATGGCTTCCATAACGCTTCTGGTGAATTTGTAAGGGCTTGCTGTTGAGGCTATGATTGTTTTACTGTCATCTTTACTTACTTCTTTATATTTGTTGTAAACGGATACGCCTACCGCCGTATGGGTATCAATTATATAACCTGTTTTCTCATATACTTCCTTTATCGTTTCCGCGGTCTGGCTTTCGCTTGCATAGCCGCCTAAAACTCCTGACATGTTTTCTTTCATTTCTTTTGTAATTTCGTATTCTCCGTCCTTCGTCAAGGAATTCATAAGTGACAGGGTCTTATCACTGTCATTTCCGGAGGCCAGGTACAGCAGTCTCTCCAGATTGCTGGAGATTAAAATGTCCATAGACGGAGAAGAAGTCAGAATAAATTCTCTCTTCCTATTGTAGATTCCTGTCTCAAGAAAATCAAAGAGTACTTTATTCTCATTGGATGCACAGATAAGTTTATCAATGGGTATTCCCATCTCCTTGGCATAAAAAGCCGCCAGGATATTTCCAAAGTTACCGGTAGGCACCGCTGCATTAATCTTCTCGCCTTCAGAAATAATACCTTTTTTCAGTAAATTGCCATATGCATATACATAATAAGCAATCTGTGGCACCAGACGTCCGATATTGATGGAGTTGGCAGAGGAAAATACATAACCTTTTGCTTTTAAATCTTCTGCAAGTTCTCTATTGTTAAACATTGCTTTGACGCCATTTTGGGCGTCGTCAAAGTTGCCGTCAATTCCAATAACATAGCTGTTGTCACCTTTTTGGGTTACCATCTGTTTTTCCTGGATAGGGCTTACACCGTCTTTTGGATAAAACACGATAATCTTGGTTCCTTTTACATCTGCAAACCCTGCAAGAGCTGCTTTTCCGGTATCGCCGGAGGTTGCCGTCAGAATTACAATCTCATCGGTAACGTTATTTTTTCTTGCCGCCGTTGTTAACAGGTGGGGCAGGATAGATAATGCCATGTCTTTAAATGCTATCGTGGAGCCATGAAACAATTCAAGATAATAAAGCCCGCCGGCTTCTTTTATAGGAGCTATCTCTTCTGTGTCAAATTTCCCGTCATAAGCACTATCAATACAGTTCTTCAGTTCTTCTTCCGTAAAATCGGTAAAATACAGCTTCATAACCTCATAAGCCGTCTGCTGGTAAGTAAGAGTACTTAACTCCTTTAAGCCGGAGGTGAGGCTTGGAATACTTTCCGGAACATAGAGTCCTCCGTCTTCTGCCAGTCCCTTTAATATCGCCTGGGATGCCGTAATAGGTGCTGCATTGCTGCGGGTGCTTTGATATAAAAGATTCATAATAACTCCTTTCGTAAGTATCAAACTTTGATTTGATATGCTTAATTATGTTTATGATAAATCTATTTTTCAACTTAAATCCATCCGTATTGTAACATTTTGCATCAATAACGCAGAAAAACTGAGATATCAGCAAAGGATAAGTTATATTTTAATTTTTCTTTTACAGGACCTCTGTCATCTTCTGCATATTTTGAATTATTAAACCAGCCCTGATTATATGCTATTTGAGTCACTTTTAAACTTCGTATGAGCATATTGATACTATGACCATAACCGATTACATTATGTTATAACCGATTTGCGTTGTATTATAACATGTTTCTTACCTTTCCACAATACCTTACTAAAGTGAAAAGGCAATAAAAAAGATGTATGAAGAAAATTTATAACTTATCTTCATACATCCTTTTCACTCCTGATTTACTTAAAGAACTCATGTCCGCCGTATTTGAACAGGAATTTTAGATGACGGTCAAACCAGCTCATGCTGTTCTTATCCGCTCTTGATCTTGCTGAAAAATATAGCGCGCCATTGGAATAATCCTCTCCTTCAAGCACTCGCTTAATCGCGTCTTTGGTACTCTCCGATACTTTGACGGAATAATATCTTCCATCCTTTATTGGAGAAAACTGATAAGTACTTCCGTCTCTCTGAAATACAACGGCTTTTACCGAATCAGGAAAATCCTTATTCCGCACTCTGTTAAGAATGACGTTTGCAACCAGTATCTTACCCTTCACGTTTTCTCCGGTTGCTTCAGCTTCTACGATTCTTTGAAGAACTTCTATGTCCTCACTACTAAGCTTTACTTTGTTCTCTGTCTTTTTTACGGTATTTTTCGCTACTTTTTTTACTGTCTTTTTTACTTCTTTTGAGGCTGTCTTTTTTATTTCTTTTTCGGCGACTTCTTTCGAAGTTTTCTCTTGTACTGTGACTTCACTTTTTTCTTTGGTTGAACTGCTATCAACCTTACTATCTGCAGTTGCCTGTACTGCTTCTGTCTCACTATCTTTTATAGTTTCGCTTGCTGTCAAGCTCATTGTAGTTTGTTTTATTTCTTGCGCCTTTTTTAATGCCAGACTATTCTCGAATATTGACTTCGCCTCTGTTTTTAATATTTCATCTGCTGTGACTTTCGAATCGTTCGTAGCTATTACCATTCCATGACTTAGTTTGAAGGGAATATAAGGAGCTGTTAAAGCAGTCTGTGTGACTTTTTCCTGACTATTGTCCTCCGGATTCCATCTCACAATTGCTTCTATCGCTGTTTCTTCCGCTATCTTACTCACATCTTCTTCCATATTTCCTGAGGTATATACAGGAGCTTCCTGTAAGGAGGTATGATTATAAATAGCATCCGGGCTTAAGATTAGGAAAACTGCTACTGCTGCAAATAATAAAATCGCTGCAATTCCTGCCTTATTCTTACCGGCAACTGGTATAACAGTCTTTACCGGCTTTAAAGCCCTTTGAAGAAACGAGTGTATTTTTAGCATATATACATCCTCTTTTCTTTCTTAGATATTACTGCAATAAAATATCGCCTTTGTTATTCTATTGCTATAATTGTCTCTAGACTATAAAACTTTTAAAAGAATCACAGGCATTGTCTCTCTCAAAAGCTTCTCATGCATTATATCATTTCGCTTTTTGCTGTCAATAACTCTATGCAAACTTTGGAAGAAACGATAAATAAATTTAACTTTTTCTTCCAGTACATAGCTTTATGCATAATTACCGCCTGCTTTTAACTTCCACTTTTTGTTCATAACGAACAAACAAATTTTAACTAAATGTTAAGGAGTTATTAAATATTTTGAACCATTTTTGGAGATTTATACATACTTGCCATAATTTTTTACCAATATTATTAAAAAAACTTAGTGTTTTAGCGCTTTAGCCGGCTAAATATTGTTACGTTTATGTTAACCAGCTTAATATTTACGTAACAATATGCAAAAAGAAATAATCCACGCGCTTTCTTAGTAATGACCGCTTTCCTCGAATTCAGTTTAGCACTATGCCATAAATAACTTTCTATATAAATAGAACATGTCCTATCTAAATGACTAAACTTTAATTTCGAGAATTTACTGTTCAAAATAGGAAATTCAAAATTCCAATACAAGTATTTAACAGATAAATACACAAGTAAGATTAATGCTTATGACGTCTGCCCTAAGAAATAAAAAATGCCTTGCATTTCTTATAGTATTTCCTATAAAATAAAGAAAAACAAACTATGAGACATAAACGAAAGAGGTGAGTAATTTGCCGCAGTTTCCTGGTGTCACAATTGCATATAAGAAAAATGGCGACTGTTATTACCGTGCCGGTATTACTTACCGCAATAAGCATATCAGTCTCGGTAGTTTCAACAGTGCCAGGCAGGGGACCCAGGCTTACGAAACTGCTCTGCTGGTAATCAAAGAGAATAAATATAATCTGATAGATTATTCTAAGGACTTCGGTCTGGATTTTGAAAAGTGGGTTATTTTGATGAATTTCAGAGATAATGGGATTTATATTAAGAATCCTATCTATTTAAGAAAGAATTACTTCTTATATTATATAAGTAGAGATACCTGCTTTCTATTCGATACGGACGACTTATTTTATTATGGCCACCATAAGATTATGATGAGGGGCGGGCACCTGTTTGTTTCCGATTATGGCATGCAGGTAAATATCCTCTCCCGTTACGGTATTAAGAATTACGCCGTAGCCGGTAAAGACTACCGCTTTATTAACGGAAATGAACACGATTTACGATATAGTAATATAGAAGTAATCAACCGTTACCATGGTGTATTTTATATCAGGCACAAATCTCTTCTCTGTTATACCGCCAAGATACATATAGAAGGAGATTATCTCATCGGCCGCTACTCCAGTGAGAAGGAAGCCGCTATCGCCTATAATAAAGCGGCTGACATGCTAAAAAGAAATGGTTTCAAGAAAATTTTTCCGGTAAATTACATCAATGACATTGATGAGATTGAATATGCGAAGCTCTACCACAATCTGAGAATTTCCAAGAATATCAGGAAATTTGCAGAAAATCTAAGCGCAAATCAAGTAAATAAAGAATTCTAAAAAATTTTAAAAAAATATTACCTTTTTTCATTTTATATGTTATAATAGATTCATATTATTCTTCTTCCATTTTCATATTCCAAAAAATTGCCACCGGTTTTGAACTTTACAAAATCGATGGCTGTTTTTTATCCTTTGAACTGCCGCCTCTTTAATGGATTTAAAAGGGCTGCCGACCAAAATAGCAATAACACCGCTATTATAATCTGAATTATCACGCTTATCAGGAACCAGTGTTCATTCCATACAGAAGAGAGATTCCCATACTTTCCATAGATTTCTGCCAAAGACCTGCCTGTGCCTGTCTGTCCTTTTAAAACAGACAGATAAGTCGCAATAGGATTCACTAACAGAAGCAGCATCCAATTCCCGATATCTGCCTGCATTGCTATCCCATCTGCCGCTATATGATTTAGATGTATCTGGGTCAAAAAATGAATACCAAATACGGCGCCAAAAGTTCCAATGCAGAGCAACAGCACTATTCCATAAACTGCAACTGTTGCAGAGGTCGATTTCTTTAACAGAGCGGAAAAAAATATTCCGATACTTCCAAGATAAACTGCAGTTTCCAGAATCAGCAGAAGAAATCCTCCCAAATCCCTCAGGGTTATGCCTCCGATGGAAAAGACCAGCGCAATTACCGGAAGGCTGGAGAAGGCTAAGAGCAGCATCATACTGATAGAGGCCAGTAATTTTCCTCTTATAATGGAACTGGGGCTCATTTTTGTAGTCAGAAGAATCTCAAGAGTCTGCCTTTCTTTTTCCCCCGATATGGCTCCTGCTGTGACTGCCGGTACGACCAGAAGCAGAAGAAAGAATTCAACTCCGGTTATTACAGTATAAATCTCAAGGATAGCAGAATACTGCACGCTATTTCCAAGACTCTGCTGGTATTCAAAGGTAAAGTATAGAGCAAATAGCCCAAATAGAGAAAGAAGGCTGTTAAAGGCAAATATGATAATATATGACCTTAAGCTTCTGGCCGTTGTCCGAAGTTCCTTTTGATATACCGGATTCAATCGAAGCATTAATTTTCCTCCTCGTGGGTTATTTGTAAGAACAGGCTCTCCAGGCTGCTCTCTTCTCTTGCAAATGAAGATATGACCCCGCCGCCCTGTATGATTGAGCTTAAAAGCGCAGCCTCTTCCTTTTCATTTCCCGAAAATAAAAGGGTGACGGTATTGTCCCGTATCGTTATCTTTCTTGTGTAAGGATTTTCTTTGATTATCTGTATCGTAGATTCCTGATTGTCCACCATTTTAAGTACAATCGGTCTGGCATTGCCTCTGGCCGATGTAATCTCCTCTATGGAACCTGACATGACCAGCCGGCCCCTTTCAATAATCCCCGCATGGGTACAGATCTGAGCCAGCTCCGGCAGAATATGTGAACTTATCAGTATTGTTTTTCCCTCAATGCTAAGTCTTTTTAATATATCCTTCATTACGACTCTCGCTCTTGGATCAAGACCCGATGCCGGTTCGTCAAGAATTAAGAGTCTGGGGTTATGTACCAGACACCTGGCAAGGCACAGCCTCTGCTTCATTCCTCTGGACATACTATCCACATAATCGTCATAATGCTCTGCAAGCTGCACTAACTCTAACAGCTCCATACACAGTGTTTTGGCCTCTTTTCCATTTATACCATAGATAGAAGCGTAGAATTCCATATATTCTATCGCCTTCAAGTTATCATATACCCCAAAGAAATCCGGCATATATCCTATTTTTTTCTTAAGCTCCCTGTTATTCTTAAGGGCGTCAATGCCATCTATGAACACTTCCCCGGAGTCCGCATTTATAAGTCCGGCACAGATTTTCATAGTCGTAGTCTTTCCGGCTCCGTTAGGTCCTACAAAGCCGTATATTTCGCCTTCGTTAATGGTAAGGTCAAGATTATCAAGAGCCAGATACTTGCCAAACTTCTTTGTCAATTTATTGATAGTCAGCATTTTAATTTGCCTCCTTCCAATAGGATATATGAGGGAGTACCACCTGATAATTCTGTATGGCGGAATCCTGCCGATAACGCACGGTCAACGTATTATTCTCAGTTAAATAATTGGATGCATCTATCTTCGTATCATAATTATCCGTAAAGACTTCTTCATATTTTCCTGTATTTACATTCAGGAAATATACCGTTCCATTAAAATTCTGGACATATTTATTATTACTTTTCAAATTCTGATTTTTTAAGATAATAAAGTCCTTGACCTTTTCCCCAGCCGGAAACTGATAGGTCAAAAGCACACTATCATTTGCCATATAGCGGCTGGTATAATAGGTTCCCATATTGCTGCCTTCTAATTGAATATAAGGGTCAATGCTGTAAACAAACTCTTCATTCCCAAGTTTGTTATCCACTTCGACCGGGATTTTTACCATTTCTATCCCCTTTGTCTGCATTAAAGATGCAACCTGGGAAAGGAATTCATCACCAAGTCCCTTGCCGTTCTCAGGAAAAGTATCTGTTTTCTGAAATCCAATTATACAATCTGAGAATACACCCTGAGAATAGTTATTCTCTATCATAGTAACTATAAGTTGGTTTAACCGTGTATTCTCATTGCGGTCTTTTCCCGAATCCGACAGCCCTGTCAGTTCTTTCATCAGATTATTATCAAAAAGGTCATCAATAGAGTTCATATAGCCGCTCTCATCATTATTCAGTGTTATTAACTGTCCGCTTTTGATATCTCCGATATCTATAAGATGTTCATCACAAAGCAAAATTGCATGGGTAATATCAAAGTTAAAGCCATTCAGTATCGTTCCGCTTATACCATTTCCCGTATGACTTAGATGGCCTGTAAAACTTCCCGCCTGCT
>JAEXGM010000107.1 GCA_023450835.1 Bacillota bacterium
AATCCATTTAAGGTGTCAGAAAAGCTATTGTTTGGTTCTGATGAAAAGGGAAACAGGTGTAAATCCTGTACGAACTCGTCACTGTGATAAGGGAGTTGCGGCAAATACGTCACTGATATTAATCGGGAAGACTGCCGTTAATTATGATCTTTCAGCCAGGAGACCTGCCTTGAATGAAGCTTGTACAGCCACGAGTAACTGGTTTGGAATGGAAAGATAAGTCGAACTATGTCTCGAAGTATGCTTAAAGTTACCTCCATGCCCTCAGTGGCAATGGAGGTTTTTTTATGTCTAAAGTAATCATGGTACAAGGGACCATGTCGAATGCCGGAAAAAGTCTGCTGGTAGCGGGCTTATGCAGAATCTTTAAGCAGGATGGCTACAGGGTAGCCCCTTTTAAGTCTCAAAACATGGCGTTGAATTCCTATATCACAGAGGAAGGACTGGAAATGGGACGGGCCCAGGTAATGCAGGCGGAAGCAGCAGGAATAAAGCCTTCGGTGCTGATGAACCCAATTCTTTTAAAGCCCACTAACGACATTGGCTCACAGGTCATTGTTAATGGTGAAGTAATCGGAAATATGAAGGCAAGAGAGTATTTTGCCTTTAAGAAAGAACTGATACCGGATATTAAGAAGGCGTTCCATACACTGGAGGAACAGGCGGATATCATTGTGGTAGAAGGGGCGGGAAGTCCCGCAGAGATTAATCTGAAGGAAAACGATATTGTAAACATGGGTCTGGCTGAAATGCTTAATGCACCCGTATTGCTGGTGGGGGATATCGACAGGGGAGGCGTCTTCGCCCAGCTGCTTGGTACTCTAATGCTATTAGAGGAAAAAGAAACAGCTAGAGTAAAAGGGCTTATCATTAATAAATTCCGGGGAGATAAGACTATTCTTGACCCGGGAATTACCATGCTTGAAGATAGGGGACATGTCCCTGTTGTAGGCGTTGTTCCATATATGAATGTTTCCTTAGAAGAGGAAGACAGCCTTACCAGCCGGTTCGACAGAAAAGAAGAAGCACAGATAGATATAGCGGTTATCCGCTTTCCAAGAATCTCAAACTTTACAGATTTCTTTGTTTTTGAACAGATAGAAGGAGTATCCGTAAGATATGTGGACTCAGTTCGGGATTTACACTATCCTGACATGATTATCCTTCCTGGCAGTAAAAACACCATGGGAGATTTGAAATGGATGAGACAGAATGGCTTGGAAGCTGCCGTGAAGAAACGTAGTGGAGATAGTGTTATCTTTGGTATTTGCGGAGGTTTTCAGATGATGGGGAGCAGTATTTCTGATCCTTACGGCGTGGAAGATGGTGGGGAAGTCGGCGGAATGGATTTCTTCTCCATGGATACGGTGCTGGAGAAAGAAAAAGTCCGTACACAGGTGCATGGAACCTTTAGGAAGGCAGAAGGGATGTTATCCGTACTGAACGGAATGAAGCTGGAAGGCTATGAGATACATATGGGGAGAAGTACGGTAAATGAGCAAATCCAGGGTCCCTTATGCAGCCTGACAAATCTGTTGGACGGAGAAGAAAAAGCGGACGGGGTATCGTTTAAAGATATTTATGGAACCTATGTCCATGGCATATTTGATAAGGGAGAAATTGCTCTAAGAATTGTAAAAGAACTTGCCGCCAGAAAAGGTCTGTCATTAGAGAGCGGTCTTATGATGGATTATGGAGCTTTTAAAGAGACCCAGTATGATAAGTTGGCAGATACCTTAAGAGAATATCTGGATATGGAAGCAATTTATCGCATGATGGAATGATTCCAAGTATTAGATTGATATGTTTTACCATGTGGTAATTAAATTAATGATACAGAAATAACGAATATTGGCTGGCAGTGTACTGACACCGGAATAGTACTGCCTTGCGTAAATAGCAATATGGATGGCACTGTCCGCTAAATACGAAGATGGATGAGGTTAGAAAATATAAATACTAAAATAAAAAATTGTGAGGTTAATTATGACAAAGGAAGAGTTAAAGAAATTAGTAATAGAAAGCCCAAGCAAGGAATTCTACAAGAAAGTAAAGGATAACTGGGATGGGATTGCCAAGCCGCTTAACGGCCTGGGACAATTTGAAACGATGATAGCACAGATAGGAGCCATAACGGAGACTGATAAAATAGATATTTCAAAAAGGGCAGTCGTTGTTATGTGTGCTGACAATGGAATAGTGGAAGAAAAGGTAAGCAGTTTCGGATATGAGATGACGGCAATAATCGCGGAGGAGCTGGCTAAAGGCACCACTTCTGTGAGCCGGATGGCATTAAGGGCGGGAGCCGATGTAATACCTGTAAATATTGGAATTCACCAGGAGGAAGAAATAAAAGGTCTTATACAAAGAAAGGTCGCAGCCGGAACAAAGAATTTTTACCTGGAGCCTGCTATGTCAGAGGAAGAAGTATTAAGTGCAATCGCAGTTGGAATAGAAACAGTAAAGGAATGCAAGGAAAAGGGCTATGGCCTTTTAGCTACCGGTGAGCTTGGTATGGGCAACACGACTACCAGCAGTGCCATGGCGGCCGCTCTGCTGGGGTTAAAGGCAGAGGAAGTTACCGGCATGGGAGCCGGCCTTAGTAAGGGAGGCTTTGCCCATAAATATGAGATAATTAAAGGAGCACTTGAAAAATATCAGCTTGAGAAAGATGAACCTCTCAGGATTCTTGAAGCTGTGGGAGGCCTTGATATTGCAGGGCTTGCCGGTGTTTTTATCGGAGGAGCACTTTATCATGTTCCGGTTATCATTGACGGTGTAATTAGTGCGGTATCAGCTTTGACCGCAGAGCGCCTGGTTCCTGGAGTAAAAGAATATATGCTGCCATCCCATTTGAGTAAAGAACCTGCAGCAAAGCTGCTGCTTGCAGAACTTGGTCTTTCTCCGGTTATCGATGCTTCTTTAGCTCTTGGTGAAGGTACGGGAGCGGTGCTTTTATTCCCCATGCTGGATACGGTATTATCTGTTTATGAAGGAAGCTCAACCTTTGAAGATATTAATGATAGATTATGATGATACTTATTACAGGAGGAAGCGGCAGCGGAAAATCAGCTTATGCCGAGAAGTCGGCCGTCGCACTGGCAGCAAATAGTAACCTTTATTATCTTGCGACAATGCAGGTCTATGACGAAGAAGGCAGAAAGAAAGTAAAAAGGCACCAGGTCTTAAGAGCAGGAAAGGGATTTCAGACTATTGAACAGCCGCTTACTGTCAGTGAGGCTGCCTCCAAAATGGAGCCGGGCAGTAAAACCGTTCTGCTGGAGTGCATGTCAAACCTGGCAGCCAATGAAATGTTTTCTTCCGGCGAGACTAGAAAATCCGGCGAAGTCATTGAAAAAATCCTTAGAGACATGGATATTCTTGAGAGAAACACAGAGAATCTCGTAATTGTAACCAATAATGTGTTTGAGGATGGAATTATATACGATCCTGCAACAATGGATTATCTGGAAGCGTTGGGACGGGTAAATGAAAGATTAGCGGCAGCCGCAGATACCGTAATAGAAGTGGTAGTTGGCATTCCGGTAATTATAAAAGGAAATATGGCAGGTTAAGGGAGAGGTTATGTCGGTTATCAAATCATTTTTTATATCATTTTCAATCTATTCCAAGATACCGGTTCCGCAGTTCGAATGGAAGGATAAGGACATGAAATATGTACTTTGCTTCTTTCCCTGGATTGGAGGAATAATTGGATTGTTAACGTATCTCTGGGGAAGTCTCTTTCAGCATTTTCAATTTGGAACACTTCTCTTTGCAATGGCAGGGACAGCCATTCCTCTTTTGGTATCGGGAGGGTTTCATGTGGATGGCTTCATGGATACGATGGATGCTCTTCATTCTTATCAGCCCAGAGAGAGAAAGCTTGAAATCTTAAAGGACTCCCATATTGGTGCCTTTTCAGTGATACAGATAATTTTCTACTATCTTATCTTTCTTGGTGCTTATTCGGAACTGAATAGTTTGAAGGCCATGGCGGTAGCGGGAGCCGGATTCTTTCTGTCACGCACCATAAGCGGTATCGGTGTGGTGACCTTGAAAAATGCCAAAAAGGAAGGGCTTTTATATCTTTTCTCCAGCAAAGCTCATGAAAAAGTTGTGAAGATTGCTCTTTGTATACAATTTATCTTATGTGTGATTTTTATGCTCTGTCAGTCTTTGGAGGCGGGAATTGCAGTTACAGCAGGCGGTATTTTTACCTTTCTTTATTATCGTTACCGCTGCTATAAGGAGTTTGGCGGGATAACAGGGGATACTTCCGGATATCTTGTAACGCTGAGTGAGGCTGTTACGATGGCAATTGTTGCCCTTTGCTGCATTGCTAATATAATTTAGCACAGAAAGTGGAAGGAACGGATATGGAATTATATATTGGAGGATGCTCACAGGGAAAACTTCATTATGTCCTTAAACAGACAGGAATCCCTGAGGATATGGTATTAGATGCGGCAAAAATAACGGGAAATGATATTAAAAAAGAAGCGCTGATTATCAATCATTTTCACTTATTGGTAAAAAGTATTTTAAAAGAAGGTGGAAATCCCGAAGAAATCATAAATGAAATCAACAAAGAGAACACCGGACTTATTATTATCAGCGATGAAGTGGGAAATGGAATTGTTCCAATGGAAGCTGCTGAAAGAGAATATAGAGAAAGGCTTGGCAGGATTCTTTGCGGACTGGCAGAAAAAGCGGTCAGGGTGGAGAGGATAATATGCGGAATCGGACAGAGAATCAAATAAAACTGATATTGATACGGCATGGAGAGACTCCTTCCAACAGCTTGGGCAGATATCTTGGAAAGACCGAGGAGAATCTATCGGAGACAGGGATAGATAAAATAATTAACTGTAAGGGCAAAGGAAAATATCCTGCGGCAGATATTTGCTTTTCTAGTCCCATGAGGCGGTGCGTAGAGACTGCAAATCTTATATATGGCTGTAATAGCCCCGTTCTTATTGAAGAGTGGAGAGAGATTGATTTCGGCCGCTTTGAGGGCAAAAACTACCAGGAACTTAATGGAGACAGAGAATATCAGGCTTGGATAGACAGTAACGGAACACTGCCTTTTCCCGGTGGGGAGAGCAGGGAGGAATTCCAGGCAAGATGTCTTAAAGGCATGGATAGAGTGGTAAAGGAACTGATAGCTATTGAAGGTGATATGCCTTTAACAGTTGCCGCAGTAATACACGGCGGAACAATTATGTCTATTCTAAGTGCTTACGGGAAGGATAATTATTTTGATTACCAGTGCAAAAATGCTGAGGGGTATGAATGTCGTATGACATTATCATCGAACCAGGATTTTTCGCAGAAAATAAAGATAGATATCGTCGGAAAATTGTAAAAAGCTGTGCTTTGTACAGCAGAAAAAATCGCAGGTGAATCTCAACTTGTGCAGGGAGAAATCTGAAAGTTCCTTTCAAACTACTTATTAAGGCAGTAACGCAGACAGGTCTGCGTTATGCAGGGGGTATAGGTTGAAAAAACAAAAGACGGTTTTTTCAACTACGGATTTAGGAATATCAAATCGAAGATTTGATATTCACGAAAGGGGTAAAATGATTTATCATATTGCAGGCTTTTTTATTGGATTTGTGCTGGATCTTATATTTGGAGATCCTTACTGGCTGCCTCATCCAATCAGACTAATAGGCACATTAATCTCAAAACTGGACCATAAGCTCCTGAACATAACAGAAGAAAAGGAAAGAAATAACAAGCAGGAATTTCATAAAGGAATTCTATTAACAGTACTGGTGTTAATCCTTACAGTTCTTTCCGCCTTTTTAATCTTATATCTGGCATATTGGATATCGCCTTACCTGGGACTTGTCATAGAAAGTATTATGACCTATCAGATTCTTGCAACGAAATGCTTAAAACAAGAGAGCATGAAGGTCTATAAAAAGCTGAAGGAAGAAGACCTGCCGGGAGCCAGAAAGGCTGTTTCTATGATTGTAGGCAGAGACACGGAGTGCCTTGATGAGACAGGGGTCGCAAAGGCTGCCATTGAAACAGTGGCTGAAAATACTTCTGACGGTGTCATTGCACCAATGCTATTTCTGGCAATAGGAGGTCCTGTACTTGGATTTTTCTATAAAGCGGTCAATACCATGGACTCCATGGTGGGATATAAGAATGACCGATATCTTTACTTTGGAAGAGCAGCGGCAAAATTAGATGATGCTATGAATTTCCTGCCTGCCAGAATCAGCGCTATCCTAATGATAATTGCCAGTTATCTTGGGGGAAGAGATTTTGACGGCAAAGCTGCCAACCGGATTTATAAAAGAGACAGGCGAAATCATGCAAGCCCTAATTCCGCCCATACGGAAGCTGTGTGTGCCGGAGCATTGGGAATCCGCCTGGCAGGTGATGCCAGTTATTTTGGGAAAATACATCATAAGCCCTTTATTGGTGATGCCACAAGGATGGTAGAATATAAAGACATAGCCCGGGCGAATCGGCTTTTATACATAACCGCAGGTCTCTGTGAAGGAATCTGCTTAATCTGTCTAATAACCGCAAGTTTTTTATTTTAAGGCTAATGTACTCAAGTATTTTTGTACTTGGGCAGGAAAAAATTAATTCACTTATATAAAAGAAGTACAGGTGAAGATGAGAGGAAAGAAGATGCAGCACGGCGGAGACATATACAGAAATAAAATTAAACTCGATTTTTCGGTTAATATAAACCCGTATGGAATGCCGGATTCCGTAAAAGGGGCATTATTAAGAGCCATAGGAGATTGTGACAAGTATCCGGATATTCAGGCAGAGGGTCTGATAAACAGCATATCAGAGCTGACAGGAGTGGAAAGTAAGTTCATCCTGCCGGGAAACGGTGCATCAGAATTATTTGCTGCAATTGTACATGCCATAAATCCAAAGCGAATTGTAATACCGGTACCCTCCTTCTACGGATACGAAAAAGCAGCAGTTATGTCAGAGGCGGATGTGGTTTACTATGAGATGAAAGAAGAAACAGCTTACAGGTTGGAGGAAGGAATCAGAGAGCACCTAACAGAGGATACCGACCTGTTATTTCTGGCAAATCCCAATAATCCTGTGGGAAACCTGATAGAGGAAGGGTTATTGGAGCAAATTGCAAAGGATTGCAGGGAGAAGCAGATATGTCTTGTATTGGATGAATGCTTTCTGGAATTCACAGGGGAAGAAGAAAAGTACAGCTTTAAAAATAAACTGAAGGAATATCCGGGGGTTATAGTTGTAAAAGCTTTTACCAAAATATTTGCCATACCAGGCGTAAGACTGGGATATCTCTTATGTAAGGATGAAAACTTAAAGGAAAGGATACAAAGGCACCTTCCGGAATGGAACTTATCCGTATTTGCACAGGCTGCGGGAACGGCCGCCTGTAAGGAAATTAAATATATTGAACAGACAGTTCAGCTTGTTCAGAAGGAGCGTATTTACCTTACGAAAGAACTGGGACAAACGGGAATTGAAGTGTATCCTTCTCAGGCAGATTATCTGTTCTTAAAGACAGAGCTGCCTCTTTATGAAAAATTACTGGATAAAGAAATCTTAATAAGAGATTGCAGTAATTTCCGAGGGTTGGGAAGCGGATATTATCGCATTGCAGTAAAAACTCATAAGGAGAATATGCAATTAATTAATGCAGTGAAAGAGATAAAAGAGCTGGAAGAGTAAAGAGATAGTAAGAGAGTAAAAAGGGATTAATAAATAAAAAAATTTGCAAGATAACATAGACTAAATTTCAGACTGAACCTGTGATGAGGCTTACAGATTTGTGCTTATGATAAGATTTACAGATATATTTGCGATAAGACTTGCAGATTTGCAGCTGTGATGAGACTTGTAGTTTTGTAGTTGTAATACGGCGTACAGATATGTACTTGCGATAAGACTTGCAGGCTGAACCTGTGATAAGACTTGCAAGCTGAACCTGTGATAAAACTTGCAGGTTTGTACCTGCGATGAGACTACAGGTTTGTACCTGTACAGGTACGGAAAGGTGGTTTTTAAAATGAAACAGGAAATTGAGTTCGTACTTCCGGAAGAGATTGAAAAGAGAAGCTTTGAAATTATATCAGAAGAATTAAAGGAAAAAAACATCATATTAAAAGCCGAGCAGGAAATGGTTACAAAGCGGGTCATCCATACCAGTGCAGATTTTGACTATGCGGATACCCTTACCTTTTCAGAGGATGCAGTTAGAAAGGCAAAGGAGCTTATAGTACAGGGAGCGGATATTGTAACAGATACCAATATGGCGCTGGCAGGAATCAATAAGGGGATACTGGCAAAGTATGGCGGAGAGGCCCATTGTTATATGGCTGAAAAAGAAGTAATGGAAATTGCGAAGGAGAGCAGGTCGACCAGAGCGGCGGTTAGCATGCAGATGGCGGCAAAAATAGAGAAGCCCGTGATATTTGCTATTGGAAATGCTCCTACAGCCCTCCTTAAACTCTATGAAATGATAGAAGAAGGAATTTACAGACCTGCTTTTATCATTGGTGTACCTGTTGGCTTTGTCAATGTGGTTCAGGCAAAGGAACTGATATTAGGAACAGATATTCCTTATATTATAAACAGAGGAAGAAAAGGTGGGAGTAATGTGGCGGCAGCCATCGTAAATGCTCTGCTTTATCAAATAGACAAGTAGAAAAACAGATTTGCAGAAATGAGGAAATGTATGCGGTATGGTTTTACCACCGGAAGCTGTGCGGCGGCCGCGGCAAAAGCTGCTGCCTATATGCTCTTGACCGGGAAAGAAAAAAAGACAATTACAATCGATACTCCCAAGGGGATTCCTTATCAGACTGAAATATTGGAAATCTCAAGGACAGAAATGGTTGTCAGCTGTGCAGTCAGAAAGGACGGCGGAGATGATCCGGATATTACCCATGGAACGTTAGTTTTTGCAGCCGTTTCTTTGGAAGATACGGAAAAAACCGGCAGAATCAGCATTGACGGAGGAGTTGGTGTAGGAAGGGTGACGAAACCCGGACTTGACCAGCCCATTGGGAATGCGGCTATTAACCATGTACCGCGGGAAATGATTGCAAAGGAAGTGTCTGAAATCTGTGCTCTTACGGATTATAAAGGCGGACTTAGAGTAATGATATACGTCCCTGAAGGAGAAAAACTGGCAGCAGAAACCTTTAACCCAAGGCTTGGTATCCTGGGAGGTATTTCAATTCTTGGTACAAGCGGAATTGTGGAACCTATGAGCACGAAAGCCCTGCTGGACACCATTCAAGTAGAACTGAATGTAAAAAAAGCAGAAGGTTGTAAATATATCGCGGTAACGCCGGGAAATTATGGACAAGCCTTTATGAGAGAGGCCTATCAATATGAACTGGATAAAAGTGTAAAGTGCAGTAATTTTATTGGTGATACCATTGATATGGCAATTGCCGCCGGGTTTGAAGGCATGCTTTTAACAGGACATATCGGTAAGCTAATTAAACTCTCCGGCGGAATTATGAATACCCATTCCAAAGAGGGGGATTGCCGTATGGAATTAATGACAGCGGCTGGGATACAGGCAGGTATTACGGCAGATACGGCAAGGGAAATTCTTAGCAGTGTTACAACAGAAGAAGGAGTCAGAATTCTGGAAAAGTGCGGCAAGCTTGCCGAAACTATGAGCTTTATCATGGAGAAAGCCTGCTTTCATCTGAAAAAAAGGTCAGGCGGAAAGCTGTCTGTTGAATGTATCATGTATGCCAATGAATTCGGAGAACTGTCAAGAAGCAGCGGCGCAAAAGACCTGCTGGAAAAAATAAAGAGAGAGGGAAAATAGCTATGGTGTATTTTGTAGGAGCCGGAACCGGAGCGGCGGACTTGATTACAGTGAGGGGAAAGAATCTGCTGGAAAAGGCGGAGGTCATAATCTATGCAGGTTCCCTTGTGAATCCTGAACTTTTAAGCTATGCCAGAAAGTCCTGTACTATCCACAACAGTGCCAGAATGACGCTGGATGAAGTCATAGAAGTCATAAAGTCAGCGGAGGAGAAGGGGAAAACTACAGTACGCCTTCATACGGGGGACCCAAGCATTTACGGAGCTGTCAGAGAACAGATGGACAGACTGGAGGAACTCGGAATAGCTTTTGAGAGCTGTCCCGGCGTCAGCGCATGTTTTGGAGCGGCGGCTTCCCTGAACCTTGAATATACTTTGCCGGGAATATCTCAGACCTTGATTATTACAAGAATGGAAGGAAAGACTGCCGTACCGGAGGCAGAAAGTATAAAAAGCCTGGCAGCACATAGAGCTTCTATGGCCATCTACTTAAGTACCGGACTATTAAAAAACTTAAGTGAAAGTTTGATAGAGGGCGGATACCCTGAGGATACGCCCGCTGCTATTGTTTACAAAGCTACATGGCCTGAGGAAGAGGCTTACCTGTGTACAATCAGGACACTGGAAGAGACTGCAAAGGCTCATGGTATCACAAAGACCGCCCTTACTTTGGTTGGGGATGCAATTGCCCATCAAAATTATAAACTGTCAAGACTTTATGCGCCGGACTTTGAAACAGAATTCCGAGGGAAAAGAATATGAAGATTTCTGTTATCAGCTTCACAAAAAGAGGAATGGAACTCTCTTATAAAGTAAGGGATATTCTAAAAAGTTATAAAGAAGAGGATGTGGAGATATTTACAAAGCATAAAACTGCTGTGACAGAAGCTATGATGGGTACAGATAAAATAACAGAAGAAAATAAAGAAACTTTAATTAATATAGAGATAAAATATGTTTCTGAAAGTCTGCATCAATGGACAGAAAAGCAGTTCACAGACCGTCATGCCTTACTATTTATTGGGGCCTGTGCCATAGCGGTGCGCACCATTGCACCATTTATAAAAGATAAGCTTTCCGATTCTCCGGTTCTGGTAATGGACGAGGCAGGAAGATTTGTAATTCCTGTTCTTTCCGGACATTACGGAGGAGCCAATGAACTGGCGGAAAGGATTGCAAAGGATATGGGGGCAACTCCTGTTATCACCACAGCCACAGATGTAAACGGACTATTTGCAGTGGATGTATTTGCAAAAAAGAATAATTTTACCATTTGTGACAAAGAGGGCATCAAGAAAGTATCTTCCGCTGTTCTGGCTAAATTAGAAGTAACTATGGCGGTGGCAGGGGAATACAGCGGACAAGTGCCGGAAGAGATAACTCTTGTTGATTACCCCACAGAGAAGAAAGTATCCGTAATGGTATCCCCCTATTTTGAAGATGGAGAAAAGGCGGAATTGCAGTTATGCCCAAGGGCCTATGTAATCGGAACCGGCTGTAAAAGAGGAAAATCCCCGGAAGAGATAGAAAAAGTGATAAGCAAGCAGCTGAAACTGGCAGGTATACGAATGGAAGCGGTATTTGCGCTTGCTTCCATTGATCGGAAAAAGGACGAGGAAGGCTTGCTTCAATATGCAAAGGAATATAACCTTCCCTTTCTGACTTTTTCTGAGAAAATTTTAAGTGATATAGAAGGTGACTTTCGTGCTTCGGCTTTTGTAAAGGAACAGGTAGGAGTTGATAATGTTTGTGAACGTTCTGCTATGGCAGCCAGCGGGAAAGACGGAGAGTTAATCATAAAAAAATATGCGGAAAACGGAATTACCGTAGCAATAGCAAAAAAGAAATGGAGTGCGGTATTTGATGAAAAACACAATTTATGTAGTCGGGATGGGGCCGGGAGCGGAAGAAATGATGACCTTTCAGGCGATTAATGCTTTGGAAGAAAGTGATGTAATTATTGGATACCCGGTATATTTAGGATTGTTAGGAGAACGTTTTGCAGACAAAGAATTTCTGTCCACTCCCATGCGTAAGGAAGCAGAGCGTTGCCGGATGTGTTTTGAAGAAGCGTTAAAGGGGAAAAAAGTATCCATGCTTTGCAGCGGAGATGCGGGAGTATATGGGATGGCATCCCTAATGTATGAAATCGGTAAGGATTATGAAGAATGTGAGATTACCGTTATTCCGGGAATCACCGCTGCCAACAGCGGGGCTGCTTATCTTGGAGCTCCTCTAAATCATGATTATTGTGTTATAAGCCTGAGTGATTTATTAACACCCTGGGAACAGATTGAAAAGAGGCTTAAAGCTGCTGCAGACGGAGATTTTTGTATAGCTATCTATAATCCTTCCAGCCATAAGAGGGCGGATTATCTGAAAAAAGCCTGTGAGATTCTGCTGGAACAGATAGAAGAAGAGCGTATTTGCGGCTATGTGGAGAATATCGGCAGAGAAGGAACCGTAAGTGTTACTTGTACTTTAAAGGAATTAAAGGAGAAACAGGTAAATATGTTTACTACGGTATTTATCGGTAATTCCAATACAGAACTTGTTAATGGAAAATTGGTGGCCAAAAGAGGATATCACCTATGAAACAGATACTGATTTTTTCCGGCACAACGGAAGGCAGAAAGTTGGCGGAGGATTTGTGCAAAAATGGTATTCACTGTACGGTCTGCGTGGCTACAGAGTATGGTGAGATGGTCATGGAGAAGGCAGAGGGGCTTAGAATCTGCCAGGGCAGAATGACTGCCGAAGAGATGAAGTCGTTCATTCAGAAGGAAGATTATCTTGCGGTAGTGGATGCGACCCATCCCTTTGCAACGGTTGTTTCTGAAAATATCAGAAGCAGTATGACAAATGGCAGGATACCATATCTTCGCTTAAAGCGTCAGACGAGTGACCAGTTCATAAAAAGAGCAAATAAATTAAAGGAAATGCAGACCTCCTTCTACCCGGACAGTAATAGCTGTGCAGAGGCTTTAAGAGATACACCCGGAAATATTCTCCTTACTACCGGCAGCAAAGACCTTGCCATATACAGCAGTAAACCATGGCTTAAGGAAAGATTATTTGTGCGGGTACTGCCGGGAATAGAGAGTATTTCTCTCTGCTATGAGAATGGTCTGACCGGAAGACAGATAATCGCCATGCAGGGGCCTTTTTCCGTAGAAATGAATGAAGCGATAATCAAACAATATGATATCAGCTGCCTTGTGACAAAGGAAAGCGGCAGTGCCGGAGGCTTTCTGCCTAAAATACAAGCGGCGGAAAACCTTGGTATTAAGGTAATGGTAATCGGAAATCCCGAGTCCGGTGAAGGCTTAACGCAGGCGGAAGTATACCGCGAACTGGAAAAACTGACGGGAGTGAGCCTTTTTGAGGAAGAAAAAGTAGAGATTTCCTTCATTGGGATGGGAATGGGTAATCTAAATCTGCTGACAAAAGAAGCAGAAGAGAAGCTGAAAGCAGCAGAGGTCTACTTTGGAGCCGAGCGGCTTGTAAACAGTATTCCATGGCGGAAAGAGAAGCATCCCTTTTATCTGGCAAAAGACATTATCCCATGGCTGAAAGAACACAAAGTTAGACAGGCAGCAGTACTTTTCTCCGGAGATACCGGCTTTTACAGCGGGGCTGAAAAACTTAGGGAAGCACTGAAAGAGGAATCAGAAGCAGAGGGCGGTTTAAAGTCAGAAGTATCCGTCTATCCGGGTATTTCCTCTATCTCTTATCTGGCGGCAAGGCTTCAGACCAGTTGGCAGGAGGCAGAAATCATAAGTATTCACGGAAGGACTGCCAATGCCTTGGAGGCTGTCAGAGCAAATAAAAAGACCTTTCTCCTGGTATCAGGAGCTTTGGATGTAAGAACAATTGGCTCTCTCCTGATGGCTGCCGGTATGGAGGAAGTAAGAATCTCACTTGGCTATCAGCTGTCTTATCCGGAAGAAGAAGTTATAACCCTTTCTCCTGCAGATTGTCTTGCCGTAGAAAAGGAAGGGCTTTACGCCTGTATGATAGAGAATGAAAAAGCAGCTTTCAGAAAAATAACCCATGGAATGGCGGATGAGCTGTTTATACGGGATAAGGTACCTATGACGAAAGAGGAAATCCGTGAAATTTCCATCTGTAAGTTAGGATTAGGAAACACTTCCGTACTTTATGACGTAGGGAGCGGTACCGGTTCCATTGCAGTGGAATGTGCAAGACTCGCTGGAGACATACAGGTCTTTGCCATTGAGAAGAAGGAAGAAGCAGCAGAGCTTATCCAGGCAAATCGTGCTCAGTTTGACCTGACCAATATATCGGTGATAAAAGGAGAGGCACCGGAGGCTTTTGAAGCTCTTCCAGCTCCGACACATGCATTTATTGGAGGCAGCAGTGGAAATATGAAGGAGATTCTGGAAGCTATTTACCGGAAGAATCCGGGAGCCCGCATTGTAATCAATGCCATAACTCTGGAAACTCTAGGCGAAGTAACAGAGCTTCTTAGAACTTTGCAGGTAAGGCAGGAAGAGATAGTCCAGGTGCAGGTAAGCAAAGCCCGTAAGACAGGTAGATACCATTTAATGCAGGCTGAGAATCCGGTCTATATAATATCTTTCTTCTTCAGAGAGGAAAGAAACGAGAAGGTTTGAAAGTTCCTTTCAAACTACTTATTAAGGCAGTATCATGCAGACTGCAAACAGTCTGCGGCAAGCTTGTGATATGCAGGAGGGATAAGAATGAAAGCACCCAGAATTATGATTGCAGCACCGGGAAGCGGCAGCGGAAAGACTCTCCTTACCTGTGTACTGTTGCAGGTACTTAAAAATAGGAAGAAGAGTGTGGCTGCTTTTAAATGCGGACCGGATTTTATTGATCCTATGTTTCATCAGAAAGTAATCGGAGTACCTTCAAAGAATCTGGACACTTTCCTTTCGGATGAAGATACCGCCAGGTATTTATTCTTAGAGGATGCAAAGGGGAAAGATATTTCTGTCATAGAGGGTGTTATGGGACTTTATGATGGGCTTGCAGGGATGAAAGAGGACGCCTCCTCCTACCATCTGGCAAGGGTCACAAAGACACCCGTTATTCTCGTAATTGATGCCCATGGGATGGGCAGGTCCATTATTCCGTTAATTGCCGGATTCCTGCAGTATGACAGGGCGCACCTGATAAAGGGAGTAATACTAAATAATATTACAGGTATGTTTTACGAGGTTATAAAAACAGAGATAGAAGGGGAACTGCCGGTAACAGTACTTGGATATTTCCCTAAGCAGAAAGAAATCCAATTAGAAAGCCGTCATTTGGGACTTAAGCTTCCGGGAGAAGTAAATGGCTTAAAAGAAGAAATAGAAAAGCTGGCGGCTGTTATGACGACTACAGTGGATATAAATAAGGTGCTTGACATTGCACTTGGGGCAGATGAGTTAACTTGTTCGGATGTATTGCCTGGAGAAGAATTATTCACAGAAACGGAATTAAGCGCTGGAAAGGAGCCAGTATTTGAAAAGGAGCTATTCTCTGAAAAGAAGCAACTCTCTGCAAAGCCGATAATTCCATCATCCGATAAAAAGCTGCGGATTGGTGTAGCAAGGGATGAAGCTTTTTGCTTTTATTATGAAGATAATCTGAGACTTCTTAAGAAATACAATGCAGAGCTGGTTTTCTTCTCACCACTAAGGGATGAGGAACTGCCGGAGGATATACATGGGTGTATTCTGGGAGGAGGATATCCGGAGCTATATGCAAAAGACCTGTCGGAAAACCAGAAAATGAGAGAGAGCATAAAAGCTGCAATTAGTAAAGGAATGCCTTCCATTGCGGAGTGCGGCGGTTTTATGTACCTCCACGAAACCCTGGTGGACATGGAGGGAGAAGCTTATCCTATGGTAGGAGCAGTAAAGGGAAGCTGCCTATATACCGGGAAACTGGTGCGGTTTGGTTACATAGAACTGACAGGAAAATCAGAAAGTTATCTGGGCATAGAAGGTAAAATCAAAGGACATGAGTTTCATTACTTTGATAGTACAGATAACGGAGCGTCCTGCGTGGCAGAAAAACCCATTACAGAAAGAAGCTGGCAATGTGTTCATGCAGATACCAATCACTGGTGGGGATTTCCGCACCTGTATTACTACTCTAATATAGAGTATGTCAGTAATTTCTTAGAAAGGGCAGGTGAATATGAAGAAAGCACACAGTCATGTCTCCATTGATTATTACTCTTATATATCGGGCTTAAGCAGCTGGAATACGGTATACAAGGTCATTTTTTCACTGGGAGCCTTAATTACTGTCATTGCAGTCAATACTGTGGCCGTATCTGTTGTAACCATAGCTTTTATGCTGTATTTGAATGTAGGCGTCGGAAAAATACATGGGATGGATTATCTTAAGCTTTTATGGTTACCGGCAGCGTTTATTCTGCTTGGAGGATTAGCCATTATCGTTCAGTTTGGGAAAGGGACAGATAGTTTATTCGCTGTGAGGTTTTTCTGGACAAAACTCTATATCACAAAAGATACTCTGGTACTTGGGGCAAATACTGCTCTGAAAGCTTTTGCTGCCATCAGTGCCTTTTATATGGTTACTCTTTCTACCCCTATGGGAGAGATTATCTCTGTATTTAAAAAGGTACATGTTCCGGTCATTATTCTGGAACTGATGCATCTGATATACCGTTATATTTTTATCCTTTTTGATACTAACAAAGCGCAAAAGGAAGCAACCAAATCCAGAAATGGTTATTGTGACCTTGCAACATCCTTTCGGACCTTCAGCGGCGAAGCTGCCAACCTGTTTGTTATGTCAATGAAGAAAGCAGATATGTATTATGATGCGATGGAAGCCAGGGGCTATGACGGTGAATTAAATTTCTGGGAAGAAAAGAAAGAGTTAACAGGGAGGCAGCTGGTATATCTGTTAGGGTATTTGGTATTAGTAATACCTGCTTTTATCATAGGTAAATAGCAGGAACTTAAGGTATAGAGGAAGGGTGGTTATATTGGAAAAAATACTGGAGGTAAAGGGCCTGACTTTTGCCTATGATACGAATCGTTATGCCCTTAATGACATTAACGTCTCCATCTATGAAAAGGAGAAAATAGCGGTACTGGGTGCCAACGGGGCGGGGAAATCAACTTTTTTTCTTAATCTCAACGGAGTCAGAGAACCGATTCAGGGAGAGATTTATTTTAAGGGAGAAATTGTAGAGAAAAAGAATAAGACCCGGTTAAGAAAACATGTAGGAATTATATTTCAGGATCCGGACAGTCAGATTATTGCTTCAACGGTAAAGGCGGAAGTAGCCTTTGGACCTATGAATATGAAGTTGTCCAGAGAAGAAGTGGAGAAGAGGACCCTCGCTGCCATTCGGGAAATGAATCTGGAGGATTACATTATGAGACCTCCTCATTATCTGAGCGGAGGAGAGAAAAAGAGAGTCAGCATTGCGGATATTCTGGCAATGGATTGTGAAGTCATGATATTTGATGAACCAACGGCCTCCCTGGACCCCGTTAATGCCGAGATGCTGGAAACGGTGCTAAATAATATGGAACAGGAAGGAAGAACTATACTCCTGTCCACACATGATGTGGATTTTGCATACCGCTTTGCAAAAAGAATATTGGTTTTTTGCGATGGAAAGCTGATTGGGGATGATACACCTGAGAAAATTTTTGGAAATGAAGAGTTATTAAGAAAAGCAAATCTTAAAAAACCGGTTTTTCTGGAAATATATGAACTGCTCCGAAAACAGGGAAAAGTGAAAGAAAGTTCACAGTTTCCCAAACAGTTATCAGAGCTTGAGCTACTATTACAGTGAAGGCGGCAAATGTATATTTGTTCCTAATAAATGAATGAAAAGAGGTAAAAAAATGACAACGAAACAAAAAAAGCTGATTGCAATACTGGGGATATTTTCAGTAATCTTTAGTATTACGCCCAGTGTCAATGCGATGCATATCATGGAAGGCTATCTTCCGCCGAAATATTGTATCGCATGGGGAATTCTATGTATCCCTTTTTTGGTGGCAGGTTTTCTGTCTGTTAAGAAAAAATTAAAGGATAACAGAAAGAATATTACTCTGCTTGCCATGGCAGGTGCCTTTGTATTCGTGCTTTCTTCCTTAAAGATTCCTTCTGTAACCGGAAGCTGCTCCCATATGACGGGAACAGGCCTTGGAGCAATTCTTTTCGGATTCAGCACAGTAAGTATTCTTGGAATCATCGTGCTAATCTTTCAGGCAATCTTGTTAGCCCACGGAGGACTTACAACCCTTGGTGCCAACACCTTTTCCATGGCTATAGCAGGTCCTGTCTTAAGCTATGGAATCTATAAACTATGTAATAAGTTAAAGGTAAACCGTAAGGTCTCTATCTTTTTGGCGGCCTTTCTGGGAGATATCTTTACATACTGTGTAACCAGCTTCCAGCTTTCTTTAGCTTACCCTTCCAAGGAAGGCGGTGTACTTGCATCCGTAGCGAAATTCCTCGGTGTATTTGCACCTACACAGCTTCCTTTGGCAATACTGGAAGGAATCCTTACCGTGCTGATAATTATGGCACTGGAAAGCTATGCACAGCCGGAATTAAAAGCAATTAATTTCGTAGAGGAATAGTGTGAATTATTGAAAAGCATAATTCACACACAAGATAGTGCCTGCGAAATCCTCGGCCCAATCTTGCGGCGTGTTGGAAAAAGCATGGCTGATAGTGTGAATTATTGAAAAGCATAATTCATACATAAATATGTGCTGGCGCCCATATTTGCGGCGCGTTGGCGATGGAGGATGTAAAATGAAAAAGTCTAAAAAAACAGCCCTTATATTAATAGTCGTTGCTGTACTGATTGCCATGGTGCCGTTATTTGCTTTAAAGGGAGCGTCCTTTGGCGGCTCCGATGATGCAGGCAGCGTGATGATTAATCAGATTACCGGTGGATATGAACCCTGGTTTACCCCCGTTTTGGAACAAATGATACACGGAGAACTTCCGGGAGAAATAGAGAGCCTTTTCTTCTGTCTTCAGACAGGAATCGGAGTAGGTATCATCGCCTTTATTATGGGACGTCTTGTAGAGCGTAAGAAACTGACTTCAGGAAAGTCCAAAGAGGCAAAACTATAAGTCTGGCTCTAACTCTGTCATTATAACTTGGTACAAAAATAAAAATAAGGTGATAGCAGGCTGGCATCTTATCAGCCTGCTATATGCAATAGGAAAGCATATGAAAAAAGGGATATTAATTGTGAGCTTTGGTACAACTCATCAGGAGACCAAAATAAAGAATATTGAAAGGGTAGCAGGAGCAGTTGCCGAACATTATCCGGATTATCCGGTCTATCAGGCATATTCCAGTAGCATTGTAAGAAATATCTTAAAAACAAGGGACGATCTTCTTGTTCCGGATACAAAAGAAGCTCTTCTGGCAATGCAAAGAGATGGAATAACCCAGGTGGCAGTTCTTCCTACTCATATAATTGATGGAATCGAGAATAACCGGATGAAGCAGGCAATTGATGAATGCAGAGAGCTGTTTACTGATATAACAATAGCAGATGTCCTGCTGGCGAGGGAGGAAGACTACAAAGCCATAGTAAGAGACTTATGGACCGAAATAAAAACAGATATGGATGGGGCGTCAGTTGTTTTTATGGGTCATGGCTCTGCTCATGAGGCAGACCAAAGCTATGAGAAACTGGAGGCAGAATTCAGAGATTACACGCAGGAAGAAATCTATCTTGCAACCGTCGAAGGCAAGGTAACGATAGAAGATGTAATTGCACGCCTTAGGGATATTAAGAAAAAAGATAACAGAATTGTATTGACGCCGTTTATGCTGGTGGCCGGAGATCATGCAATTAATGATATGGCAGGAGAGGAAGATTCTTTTGCTGCAAAGCTGGAAGCAGAAGGATATAGGGTCAGAAGTATATTAAAGGGCCTTGGTGAATATGAAAGCATTCGAAAGATTTATATAGAGCATTTGAGAAAAGCAATGGAGCTATGTGGAAATTAAAAGACAATTTCCACACATGTTTGCACCTGTGAAATCCTCGGCACAAACATATGTGGTATTGGAAAGGCATGGCATTAATTCAAATATAGAAAGGTATAAAAATGGAAAGTATTCTGTACGGAATCGGTGTAGGTCCCGGGGACCCGGAAATGCTGACGTTAAAAGCAGTGCGTTGTATTGAAGAAAGTGAAGTAATCATCCTTCCTTCTGAACCAAAGGAAGAATGTTATGCTTATAATATTGTCAAAAAGGTATGCCGGGAGATTGATGAGAAAGAGATTGTATGCCTGCCTTTTCCCATGATAAAGGATAAGGAAAAGTTGCAGAAAGCACATGATGAGATATATGGGAGGATTGCAGACTACCTTGCCGAAGGTAAAAAGGTAGCATTCCTTACCATAGGTGATCCCTGTGTGTATTCTACTTACAGCTATATTCACAGCAGAGTGGAAGCGGAAGGCGGAAGGACTGTAATTATAAATGGCATTCCATCTTTTTGTGCGGCTTCCGCGGCACTGGGTATTTTTCTGGGAGAAAAACAAGAGGAAATTCATATTATTCCCGCTTCCTATAATATCAGGTCTACTATGGAGTTAAAAGGAACCCGAATCTACATGAAAGCAGGGAAGAGCTTAAAGGAATTAAAAGAAGTGCTGATTGAACAGGGAACTGAAAAGTATGAGGTCTATACAGTTTCCAATTGCGGCATGGACAATGAAAAGATAGGTCTTGGAGTAGAGAACCTGGACGAGAACAGCGGTTATCTGACTTTAGTAATTGTGAAAGAGAAAAGCAGCAGGGGAGAAATTAATTGACGGGGGTTTGACTATACGGCGAAAGCAGAGTACAATGGGAGTCGGCAGGAAACAGCTATAGGAATACAAATAAATAAGTCAGTTAGTTGTTGTTTGCTGCACCGGAGAACCAATTCTTAAAACTGAAAAGTCGGAGTATAGAAAAATGCAGCAGTTAATTAATCTTCAGTTTACGATGTTTAGTATGATAGCGGCGGGAGTTATCCTGAAAAGGTTAAGAATTATCGGAGAAGAAGGACAGAAGAACCTGACAGACCTGGTAATCTATCTGATACTGCCCTGTAATATTATAAAATCTTTTATGGTAGAGTTTTCGACCAGTATCCTGGTAACCTTTGCCGGTGTTCTGATAATATCTATTTTAATACAGGCGGGGTGTACTTTGCTGGGGCATATTCTATACAATAGAATAGAGCTGCCGCAGAAAAAATGCCTGCAATATGCTACCATCTGTTCCAATGCAGGTTTCCTGGGAAATCCGGTGGCGGAAGGGGTATTCGGCATTACAGGACTTACTCTGGCGTCGATATATCTGATTCCTCAGAGAATCGTTATGTGGTCTGCCGGTATATCTGTGTTCACAGAATCGCCGGATAAGAAAACACTGGTAAAGAAAGTACTTACCCACCCTTGCATTATTGCCTGTGCTGCCGGTATTGTTCTGATGGTTACACAGCTTAAGCTGCCGGGCTTTTTGACAGCTTCCATACAGGCACTCAGCAATTGTAATACTGCTCTTTCCATGATGGTAATCGGCATGATTCTTGCTGATATTCGTGTGAAGCAAATGCTGGATCGAAAGGTTTTTTATTATACCATAATACGTTTGGTGGTTATTCCCTTGTTAGTCTACATACCTTGCAGATTCCTTCATCTGGAGCCTATTGTAACCGGAGTATGTGTATTGCTGGCGGCAATGCCGGCAGGCGCAACTACGAGCATCCTGGCCTCCAAGTATAACGGAGATGCTGCCTTTGCAACCAATCTGGTCATTTTTTCAACGCTTTTATCCCTGCTTACAACACCTGTATGGAGCATGCTTTTGCTACATGGATAATTTGTTCAAGGTAAAATTAATATTGGTAGTATCCACCGGAATATAATGTTTTGTCACAATCAAAGGGATTTTCTTCTCATCCAGCAGAGTCTCCTGTATCATCAGAAAATGTCCTTTTTCTGATAAAGTGTACTTTTGGGCCGTGAAATTACCGGCACCGGAAAAGCGGATGTTGATACGGGTGCTTTCGGATTTCTCATATAAGGTTTTTTGGATAAAGTTCAGAAAACCGGCGCTGTCTTTTAAATCAATATCGTATTTCGTAATGGTTTCAATGGGCAAAAAGGAAAGTGAATAGGCAAATACACGGTCTTCATTTTTATACCACCTGTCAGTTATCACAACCACAGGGGTCTTTTGCTGCAGGCTCCTTATGATGGATTCAGAAGGCGGTTCGATGCGAAATTCCAGTTCCGTTTTCGTTGGAACCATAGAGCACCAGTTAAAGACCGGATGTCCGGAAAATGGCTGCTCAAAAGAGATATTGCTTTTTTCATCAATGATAAAGGTTCCTTTTCCTCTTGCATTATCAATTAGTCCGTCTTCCTTTAACAAGGAGAGGGCCTGGCGAAGAGTCATACGGCTGACACCCATCATCTTTGCAAGTTCCGGCTCATTTGGGAGCTGGCTTCCGGGTTGAAATTCTCCGTTTATAATTTTAAGGTAGAGAGCATCATATATCTTAACATATTTCAGTTTTTTATTCTTTTCTTCTGAAATATCTAATTCTTTCTTCTTATCTTTTTCTGAAAATACATCATCTTCTGAAATCATATCGTCTCCTTTGTCTAGACAAATACACTCTGAATTATTTCAACTGCCCATCGTATATCGAATAGAAATTGACCAGCCAAATATTTATTATTTGTTGTCTAGTATACCCTAAAGAACAACCGGCTGTCAAATAATATGAAGTCTTAATAAAGCGGATATTTTCTAAGAATATTACAGATAATACCGGAGTAAAATCCAGGTGAACGGCATATAGTTTTACTGCGGAAGAGAGAATAAACTTGTTGACAATTGGAGGGTTATAATGATAAGATTTATATATATTAATTAGACATATATGTCTAAAAATTGAATATGTACAAAACAGAATGAGCAATAAGCGTTAAATGGAGGATTGGGTTGAAAAAACAAGAGACAGTTTTTTCAACTACGTATTCAGGAATATTCAATCAAAGACTGGATATTCACGAAAGAAACTAGTGTGAAAAATAATAGGACAATTTTCACATACATGTTTGTGCCTGCGTAATCCTCGGCGCAAACCTGAGACGTATCGGAAAGGGATGGTTATTATTATGAAATATGCAGAAGAAGGAATGGTTTATCATCTTGCAATAAAGAAAGGAGATGTGGGAAGATATGTAATACTTCCCGGAGACCCTAAGAGATGTGCTATGATTGCCAAATATTTTGACGATGCCAAATTAGTGGCTGACAGCAGAGAATTTGTTACTTATACCGGATATCTGGAAGGGGAGAAAGTAAGTGTGACCTCTACCGGTATCGGCGGTCCTTCCGCTTCTATAGCGATGGAAGAGCTTGTAATGAGCGGAGCAGATACTTTTATTCGTGTGGGAACCTGCGGCGGTATGGATACCAATGTAAAGGGTGGAGATATAGTAGTTGCGACCGGTGCCATTCGTATGGAGGGAACCAGTAAAGAGTATGCTCCTATTGAGTTTCCGGCAGTAGCGGATATTGAGATTACCAACGCTTTAATACAGGCCTCTAAGAATCTTGGAAATACCTATCATGCGGGTATTGTAGAATGCAAGGATTCCTTTTACGGACAGCATTCACCCGAGACGAAGCCGGTAAGCTATGAATTGTTGAGCAAATGGGAAGCATGGCTTCGTTTAGGCTGCAAGGCCTCCGAAATGGAATCAGCGGCATTGTTTGTTGTTGCAAGCCACTTAGGTGTCCGCTGCGGTTCTAATTTCCTGGTAGTTGCTAACCAGGAGAGAGAAAAGGCCGGCCTTGATAACCCTGTTGTCCATGATACAGATGCAGCCGTTAAGGTTGGTGTGGAAGCACTTAGAATTCTAATAAAGCAGGACCGTTTAAATAAATAATAAGATATGATTGCCAAAAAGGGCAGTTTCTCATATTGGGACGGCAATTTGTGCAAACATATTGGAACAGGGCTTTTGACGATCATATCAGAATGCTGGGTAATCTGGTACATCTGTTGTTTATAAAAAAGTAACGACCATTCTTAATAAGAGCGGTCGTTACTTTTTTGCATTTGTTTGTAGGTATTTCTTATATAATTAAATTAGTCATTTTTTCTTTATGGCATTTGATTAGATAAATGTTTATGGACAGCTCTCTATAACATTCCAATTCCAAAGGTTGTACAGAATCCAATGATTGGCTGAGGTGTTTATAATTAGTCCATATTGTTACAGAAAAAAATGAATATGAATTACTGTCCTTACAAGCAAACCATCTACCAGGAGATGGATATGGAGCCTGTACCGGAAGCAGGAACAGTATACGTCTTGTTGGAACCACTTTGCCATACTACATTTCCGCTGCTGTCCTTTTTTATTGCTTTGAATTCAATCGCTTTTCCGGCGGGGAGAGATACGGTGAGCTGCCAGGCAGGGTAATTCGGGCAGGAAGCCGGACCGGCGGCACTGGCCGGAGCCCAGTTGCCAAGTTCGGTTATATTACCGGCAATATATATGTTTTGGCCCAAAGTGGTAGTAGCATTCGTAA
>JAEXGM010000116.1 GCA_023450835.1 Bacillota bacterium
AGCCTCTATGGGGCCTGTGCCTGTTATATATAATACAATATCTTCTTTTCGAAAAACCTGAAAGGAAGAGTATGACAAATCTTTTTTTAAGTCAAAATATTCTATAAAGGGCTTCGCTTCACAATGAAGCGCAGCAGCAATAATCAGCATAGTAATATAGGCAAAATGCCTGCTCCTTCCAAAAATCTCACCTTTCATTATGGGTAACTTTTAAGTGCATGTCAATCCATTGATGATAATTTCTTGAAAAAATATTGATTGATAGGTAAGAAATAGATATAATATTCAAATAAAATGTAGAAGGAATGATGAACATGAATTTTTTAATGCCTGGTGAATGGTTGGAACATGAACGGACTTTTATAGAATGGCCGGTAAAGGATTCCCTTGTAAACCCTGAAAATTATGAAGAAGTGCTGCACGGTTATAAGGAGGTCATCAAGGCTGTCAGTGAATTTGAGCCGGTTACGGTTATTATAAATAAGGGAGAAGAGCACCCCTTTCTTAAGGAAATAAAGGAATATGCCACACTGCTTGAAATTCCCCATAACGATGCCTGGTGCAGAGACAACGGTCCTACTTTTGTACGCAGCGAGAATGGCTCTCTGGCGGCTATGAACTGGAAGTTTAACGCCTGGGGAGAAAAGTATACACCCTACGACTTGGATGATAAGGTAGCACAGGAAATTGCAAAATACTATCACATACCTGTAGAAAATGTGGACATAGTATTAGAAGGCGGCTCCATTCATTCCGACGGAGAAGGCACAATGCTTACCACAGAGGAATGCCTCCTGAATAAGAACCGTAATCCGCATCTGACAAAAGAAGAAATAGAGGAAGTCATAAAGCCCAGGCTTGGTATAGATAAGATAATATGGTTAAAGAAAGGGTTATACGGCGATGAAACCGACGGACATGTAGACAATGCAGTCTGCTTTGCCAGCCCCGGGAAGGTAATCATTCAGGTGTGCGAAGACGGTGACGACCCTAATTATCAGATGAACCATGAGAATCTTAAGATATTGGAAGAAGAGCAGGATGCACAGGGAAGACAATTTGACATTGTGAAGCTTCCCCAGCCTCCTATAAGAGAGTATATGGGGGAGAGATTGACCTTAAGTTATATTAATTTCTATTTTGTAAACGGCGGAATTATTCTTCCTGTATTTGGCGGTGATGCCGCTGTCACAGACAAAGAGGCCGAGAGAATCCTTGGGGAGACCTTTCCGGAGAGAAGAATCAGGACCGTAGATGGTATGCCGCTTATAAAAGAAGGCGGAAACGTACATTGTATCACCCAGCAAATGCCAAAATAAAAAGTAATAGAAAAGAGGTCTATATGAGAAAAGTTATAGTTGCAGCCACTCAGATGAGCTGCAGTGATAAGATAGAGAAAAATATTGAGAAAGCGGATAAGCTTGTAAGAGAAGCGGCCGCAAAGGGAGCCAATATTATCCTCTTGCAGGAGCTATTTGAAACACCTTACTTCTGCCAGAAAGAAAAACCGGAATATTATGAATACGCGACAGAGCTGGCCTCAAACAAGGCAGTCGTACATTTTACCAAACTGGCTGCAGAATTAAAGGTAGTGCTTCCTATCAGCTTTTATGAAAAGAGTAACTATGCCAGATACAATTCTCTGGCCATGATAGATGCAGACGGCAAAATACTTGGTGTGTACCGTAAGAGCCATATACCTGACGGGCCGGGATATGAAGAGAAATACTACTTTAATCCGGGAGATACCGGCTTTCAGGTGTTTCAGACAAAGTACGGCAAGATTGGAGCAGGTATTTGCTGGGATCAATGGTTCCCGGAAGCTGCCAGATGCATGGTCCTTAAGGGAGCGGAAATCTTGTTTTATCCCACGGCTATCGGTTCAGAACCGCAAGATGGGGGAATTGATTCCAAAGGGCACTGGCAGAGATGTATGATAGGACATTCTGCTTGCAACCTGGTACCGGTAGTTGCTTCCAATCGAATAGGAACTGAAAAATCAGAGGATTCTGAAATAACCTTCTATGGCTCTTCCTTTATTACCGGAGGTACCGGCGAAGTAATTGCAGAGGCTGACAGAAAGAGTGAGGAAATCCTGACAGCGGAATTTGATTTGGACGAGTTAGAGAGAGCAAGAATAGAGTGGGGCATTTTCCGGGATAGAAGACCAGATCTTTATAGCACTATTCTTACCTTTGACGGTGTAAGCCGTTAGTAACAAAGATAAAGGTTCGTGTCTGCGCTGCGTACACAAACCCCTTATAACAAAAGCAGCGCAGAAATGAGGTGTAATCATGATTGTTTCTGTAAAGAATCCGGAATTACTGACTATAACAAATAATAATGATAATACAACATATTTTGGCGGAGATCAGGAATGGTATACAAAGACCTGGAATAAACAAGCAGGCTGCGGACCAACCAGTGCTGCCAATATAGCTGCTTATCTGGCTGCATCGGACAGGGGATTAAAAAGCCTTTATCCTTATACGACCATGGAGAAGTCTGATTTCGCAAAGCATATGGAAACGCTGTTTTTATATGTTACACCGGGAGCGATGGGAGTTAACCACGTGGATAAGTTCACAGCAGGATTTGACAAGTTATTAAAAGAACGAAATATCCCGCTTACGGCTAAGGTTCTGGTAACAGATAAAGTTCCAAAAGCAGAGAGAAAGTTCTCAGAGCTGGCCCAGTTTGTGAAGGATGGGCTTTCCTCCGATTGCCCGATTGCCTTTTTGAACCTCTCCAAGGGAGAAGAAAAAAGCATTCAGGGCTGGCATTGGATAACAATTACCTCTGCAGATATCACAGAAGATAAGGTAATAGCAGTTGCTTCCGATGAAGGGAAAGCCATTGAATTCGATTTAAGTCTTTGGTTTCTTACAACCCGCAGGCATGGTGGTCTGATATACTACAGCTGATATATTGGTTGATACTTTTAGCTGATATATTGTTTTTATAAGACTGAAATTTCTTTGGCTTTCTGTTGGAGTTAATGATTTTTTTCTATATGCAAGATGCAGACTTAGAAAAGGTTTTTGATATAAGAGATTTCTGATTTTGTTATTATACAAATTCAAAAAAGTAAGAATGATTGAGAATTTAATCAATAGGAGAGAGATGAGAACCTGAAATGGTTGTCATCTCTTTTTATTATAAAAAACAGTTGACAAATTAGTTGAAATAGGATATATAATATATTGTAAACAATTTAATAGAGATAAATTGTTAATGTATATTTTAGGATAAAATATAACTTAGAAATGTGATTTCCACTTTTTAATGGGACTACTTTAAAAGTAGCCTTTAACAGCACGAAAGGAGTTATTATGGGATTTTACGATTATTCAGCAGAAAAAATGGACGGTAAGGAACATTCAATGGAGGAATACAAAGGAAAGGTCGTTATTGTAGTAAACACCGCCAGTAAATGTGGGTTTACGCCGCAATTCAAGGACCTGGAAGAATTGTATTTAAAATACAAGGAAGAGGGCCTTGAGATAGTCGGATTCCCATGTAATCAGTTCGCTTCACAGGACCCTGGAAGTAATGAAGAAATTCAGTCCTTCTGTCAGTTAAATTATGGTGTATCCTTTGATATGTTTGGCAAGATTGATGTAAATGGCAATAACGCACATCCGATATATAAATATCTGAAAAATGAAGCAAAAGGCGCTCTGGGTAATAATATCAAATGGAATTTTACAAAGTTCCTGATTGACAGAGAGGGAAATGTAGTAGAAAGATATGCACCTACCGTAAACCCGGCTAAGATGGAAGAAAAGGTCAAGGAATTGCTGGAGAAAAGATAAATTTGTATAAAACAAGAACCAAGTATTACAGCCATTTTAATATGCTGAGATACTTGGTTCTTGTTTTGTATGCTGTTAATGATAAGCAAAAATGTGTGAAGTAAAGCAGAGCTTTATTGATATTTATGCAAATATTTACGCACAGATTCTGTCAATATCATCTCCGTTTAAGGATTCTTTCAACAGAAGTTCTTGTGTAATCTTTTCTAACAGGTCGAGATTATTTTTCAGAAGTCCAATTGACTCATTATATAACTCTTTCATCTGGAAGCGGCATTTGTTAAGGAGATCTTTATCTGTTGTATCCTCTAAAGCTGCCTGACTGAACATACCCATCTCATCATCCATACCATAGCGGCTCATATAATTATAGAGAAGGGTAGAGGCTTTTTCAATATCATTGCTGGCACCTGTAGTAATATCATCTTTGCCAAATATTAATTCTTCGGCTGCCCTTCCTCCTAAGAGTACCTTAATTTCAGCCAGTATTCCCTGCTTGGTTTTGAAAAGAGTGTCTTTTGGAATAGAGAGATTAAACCCGCCGGCTCCTCGGACACTGGGAATTATAGTAACCTTGGATATATACTGTTCCGGAGTCAGTAACTTTGTGACCAGGGCATGACCTGATTCATGATAGGCAGTAATCTGTTTGTCCCTTTCTGAAATATAGCTTCTATCCATAACAGGAGCTCCTGCTACGACAGTATAAAATGCTCTGTCTATGTGGTCATTTGATATAACGGATTGTTTCTCGTTGGCGGCATTAATTGCAGCTTCATTTAACAGGTTCTCTAACATAGCACCGCTAAAATATACGGTGGACTTTGCCAAATCATCCAAATTTACATCGTCGGACAGAGGTTTCTTGCCGGCATACAGGCTGAGAATCTTTTTTCGGGCATTGATGTCCGGGAGTGCTATTTCAATCTGCCTGTCAAAACGGCCCGGTCTTAGTAGTGCATCATCCAAAGTATCCAATCGGTTAGTAGCTCCAATTACGACAATACCATTGTTATCATTAAAGCCCGACATTTCAGTAAGCAGGGCATTAAGGGTCTGATCGCGTTCATCATTGCTGGCATTGGCACTTCTGGCACGTTTTTTACCAATAGCATCAATTTCATCTATGAAAATAACAGCTTTTTCACTTTGTTTCGCCTTACGGAAGAGGGAACGGACACGGCTTGCACCGACGCCCACATACATTTGAACAAAGTCTGACCCGCTCATGGCATAGAAGGGTACCCCAGCTTCACCTGCGATTGCTTTTGCCATAAGGGTTTTTCCGGTTCCGGGAGGTCCGTATAAAAGGACGCCCTTAGGCATCCTGGCTCCGACACTGTTGTACTTTTCAGGGTCTTTGATAAAGGAAATAATGTCCTCTACCATTAGTTTAGCTTCTGTATTACCGGCTATCTGATTAAAGGTTATAGTGGGAGTGGAGGGCGTTTTCTTGGAAGCGTCCATAATCAGGGGTTTGTCATTATTGCCCTTTCTTATGAACATGAATATGCCGCTGCCTGCGGCAACCAGGAAAAGAACCTGGAGTATCCTGATATAAATATTATTTTCAGTATAATTTATCTTAATGTTATGAAGCAATAGATATTCTGTAAAATCTTCTGTTTTAGGATTTGGTACATTTACTTTTTTAACTCCGTCCTCATTATTTATAGTAGCATGAAAAGAAGAAGCGTCCGGTGTGATTGACACGGATTTTACCTGGCCGTTTTCTGCTGCCTGAAGGAAAGAGGGGTAGCTCATGTCCGTACTGCGGTAATTTAAATTCTCAAACCCAAGAGCACCCAGACAGAATAGTATAAGTGCACTAAGGATGAACCAATATAGTTTCTTCATGAAATATCCTCCCGGTCGTAGTTTGAAAATGAAAGAGACAATTTTCACACACATGTTTGTGCCTGCGAAATCCTCGGCCCAAACATGCGGCGCGTCGAAAAGGGCATGGCAACTAGTTTACAAACAAAAATATTATTTTTATGTGGTTTACATAACCCAATAGGAACATTATAGAACAATATATCCCATAAATCTACAATATATTACTGGAAAATGTGAAGTTTTATGGCAGAAGGAAAGAGAGGTATTCCTGACAATTGATATGTAAAAGCAGGATGCCTAAGGGAGGAAGGGGTAAGCATCACCCTTTGAGTCAATGAGGCCGACTTCGACCAGAAGCATCTTATTCACCCAGTCATCAAATCTGACATATTGTTTATTCAAAAGCTCGTAAGTAGTTTCTGCCCCCAGGCTTCCCATTTCATATGGATTCTGTGCGATGGTGCCTTGCATCAGACCTTGTTTTATAGCGGTAATTGCGGCAGGATCTCCATCAAAACCAATCAGCATGATTTTCCCTGTTTTCCCTGCTTCCTCCAGAGCCTTTGCAGCGCCTAATGCCATCCGGTCATTTTCGCTGAAGACTACTGCCAGATCATCTCCATGGGAGGCAAGAATGTTTTTCATGGCCTCATACCCTAAATCTTCTCTGGAATTAGCCCGTATTTCATCTACAATATTATATCCGTTCTCGACCATGACTTTTTTAAAGGCATCGCCTCTTTTATTGGCATAGACCGCGGTTTCTTCTGTTTTAATAATGGCGGCATTTTTACTTGTAAGGTCATTGTTTTCTATTAAACGTAAAGCATATTCCGCTGCCAGAACTCCTCCGCCGAATGAATCGGAAACAATAAAGGCATCATAAAGGGAATCCCCCGTACCAATATCCACAATTACAAGAGGTATACCGGCATTCTGGGCCATGGAAGAAATAATCGGCATGGCCTCCGGGTTAAAAGGAGAGATTACAAGGGCATCAATTCCCTGTGAAATCAGGTTTGATACGCCGTTAATCATCTCAGAGGTACTGCTGTTCTGATTATGGGTGATTACGTTCATTCCCAGTTCTTTTGCCTTATCCAGTACGCCCTTCTGCATTGCATTAAAAAATTCATAATCGCTGTTATACACCGACCAGCCGATGGTATATGTTTTTGCCTGCACATTGCTTCCTGCGGCCGGAGAGATAATTTGATGTTCATTGGAATGATGTTCATATATTAATAGAAAGAGAAGAGTTGCTGTGATTAAGAGAAGGCCGTTGAAAATTTTCTTGGTTGGATTCATTGCATCAAAGTCCTTTGTTCGTATATTAAATATATATGCTTGTGATAGTCAACATACGATAACTAAGATTTATTTAAAACAGTCTTTTGATATCTTGTGACGAAAAAATGCGATGAAGGATTGACAAGCTAAGACATGTGTTGTAAGATTAAGAACATAATTTGAATATAACCTCACTACAACAGTGGGGTAGAGGCGCGGTATTTAACAGTCTTAATCAGAGCGGAGGAGCTTAGAAGATTAAGAGAAGGAAATATCGCCGAAGCGGCAGTGTATCCTCAATACATGCTGCTGGGTCTGCAGTGAAGAACTGCAGGACTGTCTTATCAGACAACCCGGTCTGATAAGTTGTGCTATCTCAACTGGGATTGTGAGGACTTGTTTTAGAGAGTCCTTGTTAGAATGAGAGGACTTTTTTTATTGCAATGCGCTATGTAAAGGCGCAAATTTCCCTCTAAAGGGATGAATAAAAGGAGAGATAATTATGAAAAAAAGATGGCTGGCGATATTAGCTATGACCTTATCCGTTGCCACACTGCTTACGGCCTGCGGAACCAAGGATACAAACAGTACCGGAAGTGCTTCAGGGGATAGTGATGTATTCCGCGTAGGTATGGAATGCGGATACGCCCCTTTTAACTGGACACAGATAGATAATTCCAACGGAGCAGTTGCAATTGACGGAGCGTCTGAATTCGCAGGCGGATATGACATTCAAATCGCTCAGAAGATAGCAGACGGATTGGGAAAGAAGCTTGTAGTAGTTAAGACAGAGTGGGATGGTCTTTTACCCGCATTGACCTCGGGAAAAATCGATGCTATCATTGCCGGTATGTCTCCCACAGCAGAAAGAAAAAAAGTAATTGACTTTACGGATAACTACTATAAATCAAATCTGGTCATGGTAGTAAAAAAAGGCGGAGCATACGAAAATGCAACCTCTATTCAGGATTTTAAAGGAGCTAAGATTACCGCTCAGTTAAATACTTTCCATTACACTGTAATTGACCAGATCAATGGTGTAAAAAAAGAAGCAGCTATGGATAACTTCCCTGCCATGAGAGTTGCCTTGGAGTCCGGTATTATTGACGGATATGTATCCGAACGGCCGGAAGGAGTAAGTGCTTCCGCTGCAAATGATAAATTTGCCATGGTAGAATTTAAAGATGGTTTTCAGACCTCTGATGATGATACGGCAATTGCAGTCGGCGTGAAAAAGGGCAGTGACTTAACTGCTAAAATAAATGAAATTCTGAAAGGAATTTCAGAAGAAGATCGTACTAACATTATGGATACCGCTATAAAGAATCAGCCGGCAAGCAACTAAGATTGCCGAAAAGTATATTTATCAGAGGAAGAACCGGGTGTGATGTCTGCAGCCGGTTTTTCTTGAGAATCGGAGGAGAAGGATGAGTTTTACCGAAATAATACAAACATTAAGAGACTACTGGCCTATGTTTTTACGAGGCTCCTGGTCCACATTATATATATCTATTATTGGAACCATTATAGGTTCAGTTATCGGCCTTTTAATTGGTGTTATACGTACCATACCGGTACCGGAAAGAGGAATCAAAAAGATCTTAATAGTTATCGTCAACGCTATTCTTTCCGCTTATATTGCAATATTTAGAGGTACGCCTATGATTGTACAGGCTGTACTTATTTTCTACGGTTCAGCCGAAGCACTGAAAATTGATATGAATAGGACCTTTGCGGCTATCTTCATTGTATCAATTAATACCGGTGCCTATATGTCTGAAATCGTAAGAGGTGGTATTATATCTGTTGATAAGGGGCAGTTTGAGGCTGCACAGGCTATTGGTATGAACCATATTAAAACCATGATATATATTGTACTGCCCCAGGTAATCCGGAATATCTTACCGGCTACCGGTAACGAATTTGTAATCAATATTAAGGATACTTCTGTATTAAGCGTAATTTCTGTATCAGAATTGTTCTTCCAGTCGAAATCCATAGCAGGGGCTACCTTCCATTATTATGATACTTTCTTTGTCACTTGTATTATTTACTTTATAATGACCTTTACGATTACTAAGATTCTTAGATACGCTGAGAAGAAACTGGACGGTCCGGATAATTATATACTCCTTGGCAACCAGATGCAGGTAGAAAAGCCGGAAGACGGTGTTAGAAGAGCAAAGGCAGCAAAATAATCGCAGAGAGGAAAGTATGGAAATGAAGGATAATATAATTGAAATAAAGCACCTTAGTAAATCCTTTGGTGATCATGATGTTTTAAAAGATATAGATTTTAATGTAAGCAAAGGCGAAGTAATCTGCATTATAGGTTCTTCCGGTTCCGGTAAATCTACGCTGCTGCGCTGCATTAACCTGTTAGAAAAGCCCTCCGGCGGAGAGATATTCTACAATGGTGAAAATATTCTGGATGACAATCATGACATCTATCAATATCGTACAAAATTAGGTATGGTATTTCAGCAATTTAATCTTTTTAATAATTATAATGTTCTGGATAACTGTGTGATCGGACAGTTAAAAGTATTAAAAAGAAATAAAGAAGAGGCTAAGGAAGTTGCTTTAAAATACTTAAAGACTGTTGGTATGGACCAGTACGTCAATGCTAAGCCAAGACAGTTATCCGGCGGTCAAAAGCAAAGAGTAGCAATTGCCAGAGCCTTATCCATGGAACCTGATGTTATGCTTTTTGACGAGCCAACATCAGCTCTTGATCCGGAAATGGTAGGTGAAGTACTTAAAGTTATGAAAGAACTGGCCGGAATGGGCCTTACCATGCTTATTGTAACTCATGAGATGGGCTTTGCAAAAGATGTAGCTGACAGAGTTGTATTCATGGACCAGGGAGTCATTGCAGAGGAAGGAAAGCCAGAAGACATCTTTAATAATCCGACCCAGGAGAGAACCAGAGAGTTCTTAAGCAGGGTACTGGAAGAATAATTAAAAATATAAAATATTGGACATGATACCGCCCGGGAAAACACCATTATTGGACTGATGAAAGATTGCAGTTGCATTAATGATCCATTTTCCCGGGTTATTTGCTGTAAAGGCAATATCGGTCCTTACACCAGAGTTGAATTCCAGAGTATCATTAACAAAATTCTGATGTTGATTATCCCGGGAAAACCCGTTAATGGACGTAACCCGGAACTGATGCCCCTCCAGATGAATCCAGCCGCCTTCTCCGGCTTTTGAGAGAAAGCGCATCCTGACATTGTCGCCATCGCATAGATAAATGGGGGAAGTATAAGGATAACACCTGCCATTTAGGGTAAAAAAATTTGGATTTCTGTGATATTTATCAGGTTTATATCTGCCGGGGATGATTTCACCTAAGGCTAAATCCGGTATTTCCCATTGCTGCATTAAAAATACAAAATCTTTATCCGGTATATCATCTATATCCAGGTCTGTTGCATCCGGAAGTATTAAAAGCGTGCCGATTAATCCCAAAGAAACTTGAAAATCCAGAGCAGAATGATAAAGATAAGTACCGGGTTTGTCACATAAAAGCTTATAGGTAAAGGAAGTATCGGGATCGATTATTGGTCCGTTAAGTTTAAAATCAGGGAGTTGTTTTATCGCACCCGGCTTGGCATAACCTTGTATTTGGAGGCCGGTAGGGACAGAAAGCCTATTGTGCAATGTCAGAAAAAGCCATTCTCCTTTTCTCATAATAATAACCGGACCCGGCGTTTTATTGTTATACCCCAGAGTATCCAGGGTGATTTCGGGCAGAATTTGGTGCTCGATTTCTTCTGCCCATAGATCGAAGTGACGAATCTTATAGGAATATTCATAATGGGCTATATCCATATCAGGGGCCATAATATGAAATTCCCAATTGTTTATCAGATTTCCTGCGGATACTAAATTAACCTCATTATTATTCATACTATTCCCATGCCTTCCCAATGCATATTCCCCTATGAATCCAAACATTAAAGTACTTTGGCAACATTGAACAGATTGTTTACAACAAGCCACATTGCAGGGAAAAAATTCATAATCTGCCACACACCTGCACCGCTTAGGTTAAATTCTGGTATCAGCCTGTATTTTGCATTCATGCTTCTGGCATCATCAAACCATACAGCATGCTCCACACCATCCGAGGAAGTATAATAATAAAAGGGTGCCTGAGAGGCTTCATCAAATTGAATAGTGACACCATACTGTACCCCCCGGTTAATTGCCTCTACATTGCTGATGGTCTCAGCCTTGGTTGTTCCTTGTACATAAGGAAGCGGCCAGTCATAGGCGTAGTTTGGCATACCCATTAGGATTTTGTCAGGGTTAATGACGGAAACACCGTAGGAGAGTACCCTTCTGACACTGTTAAGCGGAGCGGTAGCCATTGGGGCACTGTAAGTATAGCCCCATGCAAGATAATGGTAATAAACGAAGTATCAGATGTAGTTCTTCGGAAACAGCTCTATTGTGAAGTTTGCGTTATCCTTTTGTCCTTTTTTATTGGGTTCATTCTTCAGATAGATTACTTTCTCAAGTACTTCTTTTAACATTGCATTCCTCTCTGTGGCAACATCAACATCATAATATACATCTAATACCTGTTCCATCATAGGTACAAGATTCGTATTCTTCCTTTGCTTTTCATTCAGACTGTTTAGTTCATTTAATAATGTGGATTTGCTTTCCTCAAGGTTATTAATCTGCTCTGTTAGTTTCTGCCTGCGGTCTTGAAAGACCTCTACCGTATAGACACCTTGTTCCAGGAACTCAAAGGTCTTATCAAGCTGCCCCTTTAATTTAGTAACTTGACCGGATATATCCTTTAAGATGGCTTCTTTGTCGGTGATAGTCTGTTCATAAGGGATATCTTCTTTGTGATTCTCAAGGTTTACCTTGTAATTCTCCAGCCAGTCTTCAATGGATTCTATAATAACGTCTTCCACAAGGTTAAGCGGAGAGGAGATATTATCACAATATATGTTCGGACATTTTAAGGCCGGATAAGCGGTCTTCTTGGAAGGAGCCAGGCGGGTGAGTAAGCTTCCGCACTTTCCACAGTATACAAGGCCGGCAAGAGGATTCTTAAGGATAGCGGAACCGGGAACTGGTGGGTTCACTCGTCCGGTCATGATATTCTGCGCTTTCTGCCAGGTTTCTTCATCAATAATGGCTTCATGAAGACCATCTACCAATATGTATTCTTCCGGAGTATGTGTTGTAATCTTTACCACATTGTTGATTACTTGCTTTACTTCCTTACGGTATTGCCAGCGTATCTTGCCTGTATAGGTAGGATTCCTTAAGATATCCTTGACGGAAGACCGGGACCAGCTCTTCTCGGAAGTAGGTTTAATACCCATAGAATCAAGCTTGTGAGCAATTCTGGAACAACCCAACTTCTCCTTGGAACTATTCTGTTCCACCTCACCAAAGACATACCAGTTATAAATCATCCGGACAATTCTTGCCTGTTCTTCATTGATCTGTAAACTGTATCCCTTATCCCGGTAGAGCTTCACCTTGGTGTAACCATAAGGAGCAGTAGAACCGATAAATCTACCTTCCTTGGCAGATGCAATTCTACCTCTCTGAATACGCCGGTTAATGGTCTTAAATTCTCTTCTAGACATAAAGAGTCCAAACTCAAAGTATTCCTCATCGAATTCATTGGTTGGATCATAAGTCTTGATGGGGGTTATAATCTTGGTGTTGGAATACTTAAAAGCCTGGGAGACAATTCCCTGATCAATGGTATCCCCTCTTGCCAGACGTTCGATTTCCATAACAAGAACACCAGCCCACTTGCCTTGTTCCACTTCCTGAAGGAGCTGCTGCATCTGTGGTCTGGCAGCTATTGTCTCCCCAGATACAATTTCCCGGTAGATACCGGTAACATTCAAATTCTTCTTGTGAGCCAACTCTACAAGCATTTTCTCATGGCGCAGGAGAGTATCACCTTCTCCATGGGCTTCTGCATCTAGATCGGCTCGGGATTTTCTTAGATAAATTATAAACTCTTCCATATTTACTCCTAATTAATATTACCATTTAATAGTAATAGAATTATTTGACTTAAACTAAAGATTACTGTTAATATTAATTGTATATTATTAATTATATTTTTTTCACCTATATTGCGAGTGACTAGATATTCCCTAAAAACCATCATCTTTTGAATGGATTCAATTTTATGTTGTTCAGAAGTAGTGATTCCGCTAAGTTGTCTATCGATAATTTCATTAAAGCTATTCAGAATATTTGACTTTAACATTTTCTTTATGACATTTAAACCAATAGATGTTATTATAAAGGTAAAGAGCGGCCAAGCAGACAAAAATATTAATAGAATCCATATACCTATATCGAAAATCGCACCCGTTGTAACAAATTTATTACATGGACTTATATACATTCCGGTATAGAGTAAAAAACAAATAATTGATGTTATAGCTATCGTAGAGAAGCAAAAATTTTTAATTTCTATATAATGCATAAAACCATCTTTATAATATGTACTTTTAATCTTTTTGTTTGATATTTTAATTGCTGTACTTAGAGCATAATATAATATATTTCCAGCTGGTGCACCTATTAGAAGAGGAAAAACTGCTAACTTCTTCAAAATTATGGAATTTATAAGTTCTTTTCCAGAACCATTATATAAATCAACTTGACATAATATCCAGAAAAGAAATATTAATATAATAACAAACAATAGAAAGCTTCCCTTGTAAAATCTGAACATTTTCTTTGCTGACGAGTGATATAATTCATTGTATTCATCTTTATCTTTCCATTCTATAATGGGTACTACATGATTATAAAAGACATTATGATAAAGATGAGCACTTATAATATATATTACAGGCCATAACATAATGTTAGCAAAGATTAACATTGTAGAAAAAAGATATTGAATAGAAATATCATCCTGCATAGGATTTGTTTCTTGAATTTTTCTGAAAAAATTGTATGTAAATAATACTGATAAAAAAATATATATTAATATTGATTTATAACCTAATTTCTTAATTTCAAAAATGGAAACTACAACAGAATTATTATTATCTTTAACGTTATCTATGTTTTTCTTAATATTCACTTTACTCATATCTCCCTCTTTTCTTGATTTGTTGACAGTTAATACATTTATTGCATTTTAAATATGCATTTTGTATGATAGTAAACCGTTCTGGAAATTTAAATAGTAACCACTCCCAGATTAAAGCAATTAAAAACGAAATTATTAATATACTAGCTTTTAAATATTTATTAATATCATTTGTATATGGAACAAATATAAATAAAGAAAATAAAAAGACATGATCCCAGCCAGTAAGAGTACAATTTTTACAACATGAAACGGAGTCTTTTAAAACTAATAATCTAATTAAACAGTATTTTGTATGAATAAAAATCCAATTTAAGGTAAGTAGTACATATAATCCCAAAAGATAAAAATAAGATTCTAATAAATTCCTTGTCAAACATAAAACAAGTATATATGCCAGATAAATTAGAAAAACAATTATGTCCCTTTTGCGATTAGGGTATGCGTATTTAAAATTTTCCTTATATAGTTTAGGTATATAATATTTCTTAAAACACTTTTTTCTATATACTATATCTTTTCGTATATAAGAAAGAATGATAAAAATAATAGAGATAATATAAGCTAAAAAGTAAAACAAATTTTCATATCGATTATAAAATTGGGGATATATGAGAGGAACAAATAAAGAAATTAAAGTGAGCAAAACGAATAGTGATAATTCTATTATATATATTATTGGCAATTAATCACTTCCAATCAATAATTATTACCTAATTTTAACTTAATTTATAGCAAAAATCAACCATTAATTACAATATAATACATATGTTTTATATGCTTTTTTCTATAATAAATTAAAACTCGCTTAAATATTGGGAGGAGCATCCCTAGTTTTTGTAAATTTTCAATCTAAAGTATAATAAATTTACTCAGTCTGTTTGACGAAATGGATAACATAATTCTTTGATATTGAATTAACAATCTACATTTAATTATATAGTTCATAATATGCTTTTACTTTAATTTCTAATTTGTTATAATATATCTATAATTGTATGATTATGGTATATGATTAATAATGAATTTTGGTGGGGAGCGTAAATTATGAGCGTAGGGAAAATATTCTTATCTCACAGTAGCCATGACAAAGATTATGTGAGGTATATCGCAGAGCATTTTGGTAAAGATCGCTGTGTTTATGATGAAATGTGTTTCGAGTATGGTTTAAAAAATCTTGATGAAATATTAAGAGGATTAGATTCAACTAGTCTATTTGTTTTTTTTATTTCCCATAATTCACTTGAATCTGATTGGGTGAAAAAAGAAATAACTTCTGCTGAGGAAAATTTACTAAATAATAATTCAAAGCTCTCTCAAATTTTCCCTATAATAATTGATGAAACTATAACTCATTTAGATAAAAGAATACCCGATGTTTTAAGAAAAGGTTTTGGGTCTTATAATTTACGTTTTATTAAAAGTAAAGTTATTGCTTGTAAAAAGATTGAAACACAGTATATGAGACAAAGGTTTGAAAGTGACTTAGAATATCAACAAAAGCTACTTTCTTTTTATGGTAGAAGCACTGAAATCAAAAAATTTAAAGACGCATTTGATGGTGGACAACCAATAAAATGTTTGATTGCAACTGGTATTTCAGGAATAGGTAGAAGATCATATCTTACAGAAGTATTGAAAATGACCAAAATTATTCCTAATTATTATGAACCATCGGTTTTATCATTATCAAGAAATGATTCTATTACAGACCTTATTATGAAGTTTGTTGAGTTAGGTTTTTGTGAATATTCATTAGATCAAGTTATTGCATTAAATAGCATTAATGAGAAGATAGAATGTTTAGTAGAAGCTTTATCTGCAATTCAATTCCATAAAGAACACGTTATCATATATGATGATTTATGTTTAATAGATACTACAGGTGAGGTTAAATATTGGTTCAATAAAGCACTTGAAGCTGTAAGAGGTGAAATAACACTATCAATAGCTTCAACTGCTACACTTAACTTTACATTTCTTAAAAAAAATCAGCATTTTATCTCTATTGAATTATCTACTTTGCCTTATCCTGAATGGAATGGATTATTAAGAACATACTCACAATCTATAGGTGTAGATTTTGATTCAGAGGATCGAGCATGGTTTAAAGATATACTCACTGGCTATCCACCTCAAGTAATTAACTGTGCTGATCTAGCAAATGAACATGGTGTTGCTTATGTAAAGAAAAATTCTAATATTTTAGTTAAAAATTTCACTGGCAAGATATCTAATATGCTTGATATGGCTTTTGGACAAGAAAAGAGAGAAATAGGAAATTCTTTTTTAGCTTTTCTTTCGGCTTATGGAACAGTCCCTATGACAACAATTTATGAAGTGTTACAACTTGATGATCAATATGCCGAAATATTTAAAATATTAAAATCTTTTACTCTTTGTAGATTAATTGGCATATCAAAAGACTATATTGAAGTGAATCCAGTCGTGTGTGATTATATACAAAGGGCTGATTTTTCAATGCCAAATAAAATAGAAGGATATTTAAAAAATAAAATAGATGAATTCAATACATCATTAGAAAAAGATATTGATTCTGACGACTTTGAATCTGTAAAGTATTACTTAAAAGAAAATATAAAAATGGGTAAGGATATTCCAAAGAAATTCCTTTACTCAACTTTATTTTTAAACTCGATAAAAGAATTATATGACAATGTTAAATATAATAAAGTTATTGAGATTGTATCTACCTTGAAAATTAATGGCTCATTTTCAAGATTTGATTCAGTAGCCAAAAATAAAATACAACGTTATTATTGTCTTGCCTTGGCTAGGGAAATTGATGAAAAATTTTACGACGAGGTGGAATTATATAAAGGTTCGCAAGATATTGAAAAAAATATAGAAGAATATAATTTTTTACGCGGTTTTATGTTTAGACAAAATGGTGAATTTGATAAAGCATTAGAAAGATATTTGGTTTTAGTACATGATAATCCTAGGCATAGAGGTGCTCTACGTGAGCTTGTAGCTGTTTATCGTGGACTTGAAGACTATGAGAGCTTTAAATCATTTGCTTATATGAATTACATTCGAGAGCCAGAAAATCCTTATCAGATTCAACCATACTTTGAATCTATTATTTTTAATGAGACTCGAACTCAGGAAGAATTGCAACACATAGAGGATATAATTTCAACAATAACATTAATAAACTCGCAAAAGAATATAACGACATATTATGAAATTCAATCTTTATATTCAATGTATATAGAAAAAGATAAATTAAAAGCAATAAAAATATTAAATATAGGATTAGAAAAGTTTCCAGATTCATCGTTTATTCATCGTGCAATGTTTGATTGCTATGCTTTTTATAATGATATAAATGGAATGGAGAAAGCTATAAAATTGCTCAAGGTATCATCTGAGGGGCATAGAACAGCTCAGGTTACTCTTAAGATACGAGAAGCTCTATTTGCTGCGTATCAAAAAAAGCCAAAACAATTCATACAGGTAAACATTCAATCTATTAAAGGGCTTACAGTAGAAGCTAAATCAAAGTTACTACAAAAGGTGGAGAATATATTAGCAAATAGTAAATAATAATTTATTTATGGTAAAGTTATAGGTTTATTGAGTAAGAATTAAATTGATTCTTAGTTTTATAAATAATGTTATAAAAATTATAAGGAGATAAAAATGAATTGGTTTTTTGAGGGATTAGGGACAGAAATCGTTGTATTAATTATTGGACTATTAAGTGGTGGTATTGCTGGATATAAAATAGGAATAAATAAGAATATTTCTAAACAGATGCAGATAGGAAAAAGAAATGCTAAACAAAATCAAAAGCTTGAACTAAATTTTTCAGATAACGTAGATAGCACTAAAACTGATTATAATAAAAATATATTTCAGCAAAAGCAAAAGGCCGGAAATGATGCTATTCAGACGCAAATAGGAGATGTCCATCATGAATGAAAAACAAAAACAAAAAGCTGGAGATAACTCTCAACAAATGCAAGCCAATACAATTATAGTAAATAATGGCATAGAAGAAAAAAGAGCAAGAGAGATTTTTATAGAAATGTTTGATGTTGCTAGGAAAGATTTAACAATGGAAGCTAGTATAATAGCAACACAAAGAGTAACCGAATTTGAAAATGATTTGATTCCTAAAATCATGGCGATTGATGGAGCGGTGAATGCATTTGCTGACCCTGGTTTTCAGTTATTATTAACAAGTGCTCATAGAACTGCAGCGGTGTCCGAACGTCCATTAGATTATTCTATTTTATCAGAGCTATTAATACATAGAATTGAAAAAGGAAGCAATATAAAAACACGTGCGGGCATAAAACAAGCAATTCAAATCATTGATGAAGTGTCTGATGATGCATTACTAGGTTTAACAATAGCATATGCTGTAGAAACATTTACACCTCGATCAAATAAAATTAATGATGGTTTAAACTTATTAGATAACTTATTTGGTAATTTATGTTATGACTTATTACCACAAAACAGAGAATGGCTTGAACATTTGGATATATTAGATGCTGTTAGATTATCCAACTTGGGTTCATTAAAAAAATTTGAAGATTTTTATGCTGAAAGAATAGATGGATATTGTGCTATTGGGATCAAACGTGATTCAGAAAAGCATAATAAAATACTAGATTTGTTTGTTAAAAACTCATTGCCAAAAGATTTATTAATTGAACATGAATTTAATAAAGATTTTGTAAGATTAACGGTTGCAAATGAGAGAGATATTAATGATATTCATCTTGTTGTTAAGATCAATGGATTAGATGATTTACATCCTATTCGAATTCCGATATCAGAAAAGCAGAAACTTATATTACATGAAGTTTATGAAATGTATGAACATGATGAAGGATTATTAAAAGAAAATAAAAGGAAGCTTACAGACGAATTGGCAAAGAGAACATATTTAGGCAGAGTTCGAGAGTGGTGGAATAATATACCTTCATCCTTTGAAATTACTGTTATAGGGAAAGTATTAGCTCATGCTAATGCAAAGAGGTGTGATAAAACATTACCATCAATTGACTCACTAAAAAAGTAATTTAAAGTAATATTAATAAGTTTCATTTTCTATTTGTCTTGAAAGAAGCAAACATATGTTCTATAATGTCGTTAGCGGCTGAATACATAACGGGGGTTAATGACATGGAAGATACTAAGGAAAAATATCATGATTTAATAATCACAATGATTAAGAAAATCGAAGATATCCAGATTCTAAAGAAAATCTATACTTTCATAAAGCATTCATGAATAAAGAGTAGGGCAACCTACTCTTTATTTTTTGTGTTTTCAACTATATGTAAAATAAAATTTTTTAGCAATTTTTTGCTTTCTTTATCTAATTTCCAGTATTCAATGACTGCCTGCATTGCTAATTTATCACCACTTTTTGAAATCTCAGCAGCAGCAGCAGTATATTCATCTTCTGGAATTAACTCTGAAAAAATATCACCTATTCCATCTCGCAACCAAGTTTCATTTACATTAAAAACTCGGCATATTGAAAAAATTACTGCATCAATAGGTTCATTTCTTCCAATCTCATAATTTGCTAATGTATTTCTTTTTATACCAATTTTTTTAGCAAATTCTTCTTGAGTTAATTTAAGGTTTTTTCTTAGGAGCTTTAATCGTTCATTCATTTAATAATACTCTCCTTTTTTTACTGTTAAACAAATAATAAAACAATAATGTGCGAATGTCAACAAAATAATTATTGACAAAAGTGCGTATAGGACATATAATTGTCTCATAAACACAAATGTATATGAAAGGAGTGATATTATGAATGGCTTATACAAGCACCTATCAGAAAAAGACATAGACGAAGGAAAAGATTTAATAGAAGCCTTTGAAATGGCAGATGAAGAAGGAAAGAAAGCAATTCTAATCTATGCTGGTTGTTTAAGAGACATGGCCATGTTAAAGAAAGATAAGCAGATAGCCTAGTTTATATACTGGGCAGCTAAGGAGGAAAGAAATTAATATGAATTTAAATGGTCATCCTTATTGCAAGGAATGTGGTAGAGGATACTATTGCCCCAAATGTGGTGCACTCTCGTTAGGACCAAAGGAAGAACTAAATTTAGCTAAAAAAAGCTTTAAGGAAAAGAAGAGACAATATAAAAAGAGTAAACCCAGTTTTTTATATGATATAGGAGAATCGATATTAAAAATTGGAGAATACATAAAAAAACTGGGTTTAAGGAATTGGAATTAAATCATATCCTCGATTTTCTTACCAATTGTGGTTAATTTTCCGCAATGTTTACAAAACCTTGCCTTTTCATCAAGAAGAACCCTATTTTGATGATTAACACATTCTGGATTTGTACAATAATTTTCCGTACGTGTGGGGATTGGAGCCCCACATTCAGAACAAAATAATGAATCAGAATCCATAGTAGCACCACAAAGAGTGCAGTTATTGGGAGTATTCATAAATAATCTCCTTTCATTTGTACTTGGCTTGGTAGAGCCTGTAAGAAGAGTATAGCATAATATCCATATTATAACAAATAAAGGCAGAACCCTAAAATAAAGAGGTCGAATCATCAAAGATATTGAGGGGAGGAGGTAAGTGAAAATGCTTGTGAAAGAATTAGATATTAGAGGGGCTAAGGTTCAGATTTACGATGATTACATAAGGAGTCCGGAAGAGAGTGCTAAGCTCATGAAAGAGTTCAATGAACTGGCTTCCAAATTCATAACAGCAAAATATAGAAGACTAGCGCAAGAAGCGGAACAAGCGAAAGAATCTGCCGCTCTGAAAGCAAATGATGATAAAAGCATCTTTTCTGAGTCATCTTACTAATTCACTAAAATTAATACAGGAAAGAAGTACAAACGATATAGCATACCATATACCAGACAGACACAGGAGGTAAGTGGAATTGGTAGTAAAAGAATTAAATGTGAGAGGGGCTAAAGTTCTTATTCATGATGACTTTTTACGAAGTAGGGAAGAAAGTCTTGAGAGTATGAAGAGGTTCGAGGCCATCGCATATAGGGCTTTATCTGCAAAGTATAGCAGATTGGCACAGGAACAAGAACTGGAACCTCTTAAAGCACAAGATGATATAGGCCGCTAATGCGGTCAGCACGGAGGGACAAGTATTAATTAGATCATATGGAGGATAAGAAAATGAAAAGTACAGGAATTGTTAGAAAGTTGGATTCTTTAGGAAGAATTACGTTACCCATTGAAGCAAGAAGAACTATGGGTATGAAAGACAGGGAACCCCTTGAAATGTTCACAGAGGGAGACATGATCTGCTTGAAAGTCTATAATCCCAAGAAAGTTTGCGCATATTGTGGTGAAACAAAAGGACTTATTGAAGATGACGGAGATTACATATGCCCGAAATGCCTGGATAGATTTGTGCAGCTACAGGGTAAGAAAAGGACGGATGATTGATGCAGTATACGGTAGGACAGAGCTATAAGGCACTTTTGGATGACAATGTGATTCATACCTTTGAAATCATAGATATTGGAACAGGGAGTAATACCGGCATGTATGCGGTTCAATTTGACGAAGGTTACAGACAGTGGGCCAGTGCTTCCACCATAGAGAAGTATGTTAAGAAAGCTCTAAGGGTTAAAAAAAGGCTCTCGGTACCGCAAATACCGAAGAGCCAAAAGTAAGATTTCTTAAAGTTATTATACCAAAAACATTCTTTTTGTCAACAGTCAGGAGAGTAATGGAAGGTTATTATTCGGATGGCATAACGAAATATATAGACCCTTTATGGGTCGCAACATGTTACGATTGCAACCGCAGTCATTGGGCAGTTATGAAATTACATACTTGTCCGGACTGCGGTAGCATTAATCTGCTATGCACTAATCCTGTTGTTGAACAGCGATTAAGGGAAAGGAAGGCTGTAGATGAACGATTTACAGAATGTATTACATAGCTGCAACTCAATTGGTAAAGATATTAAAGCCGTTTTAAAGGCTTCTACTTATATAGAATATGATGATCTAAGTGGGCTTCAGATTGATTATGAAGACCCGGAGCAGATGCTCTTATTAGAAGAACTAAGAGGCATTATGGATAAGCTTTCAGATGCTTATACTGGTATTGAATATTTAAACTCAGTTGTGAAACATCATGGTGTATTACACAGGAATAGGAGAGGTCGGTATGAGTCTGCTAGCAAGGAATATACCTGTGGTAGTAGTATAGAAGCTTTCGTCTATGACCATGCTGCTGGATGCAGTCGTTGGGTTAAGACAAGAGTTGAGCATAATGGAATGGATTATTATTTGGTGAGATGGCCAGATGTTCCCATGCAGGAACTTAAGGTCAGGGAGCGATAGCTGCATCATCCTTTTGGGATTTTACATATCACAAAGTCATATGCCATGACTAACTCTTTATCCAGCGGTTTAACCGCTGGGTTAAGGGTATCCGAGTTAATCAGAGATAGTCCGAGTTAATCAGACTTAGTCAGAATAAATCCGAGATAATCCGAGTAAATCAGAATAAATCAGAGTTAGAAGGTGATGCCTTGAATAGAGTACAGCTATTGATTTTATCCATACTTCACAGCTGTGGTGCAGTTAGCAGGAACACGGCTATGACTGTGAGTGAAGTCATTGCTACAGAGCAATTTGATTATCAGGAGAACACATTTTACAAGTACCTTAGAAAATTTACCATAGATGGACTGGTAAGCTCCGGAATTAAAGAGGGCAGGGCACTGACCTTTTATATAACTCCGGAAGGAATTAAAAGATTGGAAGAGGAGAGGGAGCAATGAAAGAAAAGATAAGCTTTGTTGCCATTGGACAAGCCGGTGGGAACATTGGAAAGCTATTGGAGGAGAAGGGCTATTCAGTCCTTTACATTAACACCTCCAAGGAAGATCTGCAGACATTAACAGGCGTGAAATATACCTACCACATTCCTCAAGGCGAAGGCTGTAACAAAGACCGCTTAAAAGCGAAGCAGCTTGTTATTGATGATTTTGATAATATTGCAAAGGAAATTGACCTTAAGCTTAAAACGAAGGTCATTTATCTTTTATTTGCATCCGGTGGTGGTACCGGCAGCGGAGCAGGTCCTATGCTTATGGATCTGTTGCTTGATGAGAAGAAAACAGTGGGTGCAGTGACTATACTGCCAAGTATCAAGGAAAGTATCAAGTCACAGATTAACTGCTATGAGTGCTTCTCGGAGTTGGCGGCCATTGAGGCAAGTTCCGGTATCTTTGTACTGGATAATGACAAAGGGGAGAGATTAAGCATTAATAGTCAGTTCGTGGACTTGTTGGACGAATTCATTCAGATTCCTGAGAAGCATAAAAGCGTTAGCGGGAATATTGACAAGGCAGAGCTGGAGGAATCTATGAAAGCCAGAGGAATGTCTTTACTGGCGAAGTCAAAGGATGCAGGTACGGCAGATATACTAAAGGCTCTTAGTAGCAGTGTGTTTGCACCAATGGAAGCTGATCAGGTGCTTAAGTATATTACCATTTCCATTCACGGAAGCTTAGATATGCCGGAAATAGAGAAGGCGGTGGGGGTACCATTGGATACTTTTCAGACCTATAACGATTCTAATACCCTGTGTATGCTGTCCGGCCTTTCATACCCTAAGACCAGACTTGATGCTGTCTATCAACGTATCGCAGAGAACCGTGAGACCGTGCTCAGAAATATGCAGTCAGCTGCAGAAACTAAGCTGAACGAAGATGTAAACTTTCTCTCTGGCATTACAAAGCCACAGAAGGAAGAAAAGCCGAAGTCCAAGAGGGACATCATGAATAAATACTTTAAGGGGTGACTATATGGCTGATGTTTCATGGATAAAGATAAAGATTGATATGTTCGCTGATGAGAAGATTAAACTGATCCAGGCTTTACCGGAGGGAGATTCCATTCTGGTAATCTGGATTCATCTTGTTCTGCTCGCTGGCAAATGTAATTCCGGTGGAATGGTGTATCTGCAGGAGAATCTGCCTTATACCGAGGACATGCTTGCAACTATCTTCAATAAGTCTCTTAACACGGTAAAGTTGGCTCTGCTAACCTTTGAAACTTTCAACATGATAGAGCGCAGCACGAAGGGAATTTATCTGGTGAATTTTCAAAAGCACCAGAATATTGATGGGCTGGAGAGAGTAAAAGAACAGAACCGCATACGGAAAAAGAATCAGAGAGCCAGAGAGAATGCAGCTCTTATACCGGTTGCAGAGGACAGTCACGTGACATGTCACACAGAAGTCACGCAATGTCACGCAACAGAAGAAGAGAAAGAAGAAGAGATAGAAAAAGAAAATAATATATATTCTTCTAACGAAGAATATTACCCGACTTCTGAATCGGATTCTGGCAGAATTGATTATCAAGCCATTGTGGAAGCTTATAACCGTATATGTATTGATTTGCCAGGTGTTAAGGCTGTATCAGAGCAAAGAAAGCGGAAAATCCGCAGTTTGCTAAATGCGTTGAATAAAGCAAAGCTTCTGCAGGATTTGAATGTAAATCAAAAATTCGAGTACATATTCCGGTTAGCACAGGAAAGTGATTTTTTAACCGGCAGACAGAAAGCCAATGGCTGGTGTGGTTTCGACTGGCTGGTGAATTCAACAAATGCCATCAAGGTCATTGAAGGCAATTATAGTAATAGCAAGGGAGGCGGGCAGATTGGAGGGTACAAAGCAGACAGTGGACAGAATCACCGAGGAATGGATGCAAGCGAAGCTGCAGAACAGGCAGCACTTGAAGCCTTTAGAAACCGACAGAAGTGATACCTGCCCTTTATGCCAGGATACCGGGTGGGTGCCCTATACGAAGGAAGGCAGAGAATATTTAGGGGACTGCCCTAACGGTTGCCGCACGAATCGGATTAAGAATAACAAGCTTGAATTCGCGGATATACCGGCAGAATTCAAAAGTCTGACAGTGGATAGCTTTCACACAGATATCTATGGCAGCCGTGAAGCAAGAGAAAAGGCAGCTATGGTAAAAACCATTTGCCGAAATTATGTTACTAAGTTTGAGAGTATAATGGATACCGGCAAGGGACTTTATCTGTACAGCAGTGAGAAAGGTAGCGGCAAGACCAGAATGGCGGTCAGTATAGCCAATGATATTATTAACAGCTATATGGTATCAGCAAAGTTCACTTCGGCCATTTCCATACTGGATGAGATTAAGAGTACTTGGAACGGTAAAGATAGCTCGTTTACCGAGAAGCAGCTCCTGGATGATATCAAAAGGGTTCCACTTCTGGTTATTGATGATATCGGAGTGGAGAAGACTTCTTCCTGGGTGGATGAGAAGTTCTACAGTATCATTGATGCGAGGCTTATATCGAAGCGGGTGACGATCTTTACAAGTAATAAAAAGATTGAGGATCTTAGTCTGGATGATAGGGTGAAGAGCCGGATCGGGAAGATGGCTCTGCCATTACAGTTTCCCAATGAATCTATACGTGGGAGACTTACTCTTAGGGAGAATGAGGAGCTGTTGAATAGGTTGTTAGGGTAGATTGATATGCTGCGGCATTCAAAATAAACGAAAGGAAGAGAAGATTATGAAAGTCCAAACAGAACAAAAGGTTGATCTGGAAGAGCTTGCAGGAGGTTCCTTTTCAGAAAACTTTACTCGTGTATTCAACGAAGTGATTCGTAACATGAAGGATGTAAACACAGGATACAAGGAGAAAAGGGGAATCACTGTAAATCTAACATTTGTGCAAAACGAATCAAGGGATGATGCACAAATGGAAATTGTAATCAAACCAAAACTGGCACCGGTTAAACCTATTCATACACAGTTCTTTATCGGCAAGGATATAAATACTGGTGCGGTAGAGTTCGAGGAATACGGTAACCGCAGTACAATCAAGGGACAGATGAGCTTAGACCTTAAAGAAGAACCGGAGATTGCCAAAGAAGATTCTTCTGAGGCAGAAGGACCTAAGAAGATCAGTGATTTTCGTAAAGTAATAAGCAAATAACAGGAGGGAAAATATATGATTAAACAGGCATTAGAGTACATAGTAGGATTAAGAGAGGCAAAAGTCCTCACAATTCATGACAGACAGTATTCCGATAAGGAACTTTATAAAATCTATGAGTATGAAACAGCAAAGGCAATTGAAATGTCTACACTGACAAGCTTAATGGATTATATTCAGAGTGAAGCTGATCGCATGGCAGAGAATATGCTAATCCATGTAACAGCACCTGATAAAGTGCAGCTGATTAGTGAATTAAACATTGACCGCAGAAGAGAATTGCTGGTTACAGTTCAAGCTAATCTTCCAAAAATCCGATTCAATGAATTTATTAGTCAGGAAGAATTTATTATCATGATGCAGGCTAATTTCGTTGATGCAAGTGACCGTAAGCTGGTTACATCCTTTGCAGGAAATGTTGAGGATAAGACGGTAGCCAATTATGGTGATGATGGTGTGACACAGAAGGCTACTGTAAGAACCGGACTTGCTAGTAAAGAAGAATATGAGGTACCTAATCCGGTTATTTTGAATCCTTACCGTACCTTCCAAGAGATTCAACAGATTTCAAGCGAATTTGTGTTCCGTATGAGAAATAATGAGAGAGTTGGGGTATGCTGCGGATTATTTGAAGCAGATGGTGGTGCTTGGAGGAATAGGGCTGTAGAGGCTGTGGCGGAGTATTTAAGGAATTGTCTTGCGGATGTTGATGTTAAGGGGACGAAGTTTACGGTAATTGCGTAAAGAAAATGACAGTAGGGCGGGGGAACTGCCCTACTGTGAAATATGTAGTTTATATGGAATTATGGCGTTGATTTTATTTTTGAAACATATCAATAATAGCTTTTGTGCTGGTTGCTATGGCTAATACAGTTCCTAGAGCACCACTTATAGATATTAGTATTGCAGTTAAATGTTCAAAGAAATATTTAAAACCAGTTGACTTGGTGGAGTTCGGAAATAATTTGGATGATAACTTATTAATGAATTTTAGAAATACTTTCCCAATCTGAAAGAGCTTAGTTAAAAAGTAGTAAGTTGCACCTACAGATATAAATATAAATATTATATCAAAAATTAGAGGTGTCTTATTGTAGGTTAAACTTATAAACCAGTAATAGAAAGATAAGAAGGTTGCTAATAAAAAAATGCAAAATTTGCTGTATTCTATAACTGACTTATCTTTTTGTTTCATATCTAAAAATGGTATGAAATAAAAACCGATAAATAAACAAATTGTACTTAAAATACCACGTTGGGTAAGAAGACTTTTAGATGTTGTATTAAAACCAAGTAAAAAAAGAAATAATGCAACGAAGAGAAAGCTAAAACTGAATACTGTAAGTTTTTCATCGTCAGTAAATATATCTTTAAAAAATTTCATTAGTATTTTTTTCATAAATTACTACTCCTAAATGTTGATAACAAATTATTTATAATAGTGGTCTCCTGCATAACAAAATAATTGATACTTTAAAGTACCAGAAACGGTATGAGAGAGACAGTGTATTGATTAATCACTTTTTCTTGTTCTTCGACAAGAATCCGAAACATGTTACTAAGAATTGTCCCCATAATATTAAAAGAGTTAAAACTTCGTAAGTTGTCATCATATACACCGTCCCCTTTCTATGTAGGAGACCTAAGTAGATTATATTTCAAAATTGGTTAAATAGCAATATATGGAATTAAAGAAAGGAGAAAAGTTCCGGCCGGACAAAGGGTACCCTTTCTTTAAGGTTAAAATGGAAGATGTAACAATTGATTTATTTGCCGGTGGCGGCGGTGTCGGTAATGGTGGAGAAAGAGCTTGGGGAAGGTATTTTACATATGCCATTAATCATGACCCTAAGGCAATCGCTGTTCATGCAATAAATCACCCTTATACTCAGCATTTTACAGAAGATATTATGAGGGTTAACCTTGGTAAATATCTTAAGTGGGGACAAAGAGTAAGTTTTATGTGGGCCAGCCCGGATTGTACTTCTCACTCCAACGCAAAAGGAAATAAGCCTATTGAGAGGGGATTAAGAATACTTCCTATGGGTGTTTGGAGGATGTGCAAGCAAATTTTTAAAGCAACAGGCAAGGTCCCGGAAGTAATATGATGGAAAACGTAAAGGAAATTCAGAAATGGGGACCGCTGGACGAACACAACCATCCGATTAAGTCAAGAGAAGGGGAATATTACAATAAGTTTATCAAGCTTATGAAAGCTTTCGGATATGAGTTTGAATTCCGTGTATTGGTTGCGGCAGACTATGGAGCCCATACAACAAGAGAACGCTGGTATGCACAATTTCGCTGTGACGGAAGGCCTATGGTGTGGCCTGATCAAACACATGCGAAGAATGGTATACGCGGTTTAAAGACTTGGGAACCAATCAGTCAGGATATAGATTTTTCTGATTTGGGCGGTTCGATATTTACCAGAAAAGTCCCGTTGAAAGATAAAACTCTAAGCAGAATAGCCGCAGGAATAAAAAAGTTCGTAGTTGATGACCCGAACCGATTTATCCTTCCAGATAAATTAGCGGCACCCTTCCTGATACAATACCATTCTGAAACAGTGAAAGGAGAAGTCAGGGGACAAAGTCTTAAAGAACCAATACAGACTATTGATACATCAAATAGATATGCATTAATTACCTGCTTTCTTTCAAAGTTTTATAAGACGGGTACTGGCCAGACAATTAATGAGCCAATACATACAATTACAACATCACCTGGACATTTTGCCTTAGTATCAGCCTTCCTGATTAAATATTATGGTCATGGAATAGGACAAAGCCTTAATGATCCAATTGGTACGATAGTTACAAAAGATCGGTTCGGACTGGTCCTGGTGGTAATAGATGGTGTGACCTACCAAATAGTTGATATATGGTTCCGGATGCTGAAACCTGAAGAGTTAAAACTAGGGCAGGGATTTTCTAAGGATTATATCATCGATTTTAAAATGCCAAATGGGAAGACATATCCTAAGAGTGAGCAGGTGGCACGTATCGGGAATAGTGTTGTTCCAATAATGGCAGAGAAACTTTGTTATGCGGCATGTCCGTATTTAAAGGTTGGTGAGAGAATGCCAAACATGAGGATAGATTATAGTCAGTCACAACTTAGGTTTGCGTAAATAAGACAGGAGGAAGCAATCATGCGATTGATTTATACGGTTGATATTGATCAAGATTTTGAATACCTAGATAATTATTTGGAATTATTGGAAGCTGTTACAGAGGAGGAATTCGGTTGTAATGTTGTACGTAGTAAGCTTGAAACGCCGGATGAAATAATTTCTAAAGGTGAATGGGAGGAAGAGGTGCCAGAGTGAGAAAAAAGAAAGCAGTATCTGCGGGTATCAAGCAGCTGAGCATGGATGAGAAATGCGCTACCTGTGGCAACATTATTCCTTTTGGCATTTCAATGATGCGTAATACATATAAGTTTAAGCGGCAGAAGAACGGCAAGATGAGATATTACTGCAAGTACAGCTGCCAGACTGAAGATGAAAAGAAGGACCCGCCGGACAAGAGAAGAAAATGGAATAAAATTTGAAATAATTGACGAACATTGACAACTGAATATTGATAGTTGGTAGAAAATGATGTATCCTTATCCTAAGAATACGGATGGAGGACAGTATGGATAAGAGATACCAAGTCTTTATAAGTTCAACGTTTAATGATTTAATAGAGGAAAGGAAAGCAATAATTGAGACTTTACTAAAAGCGAAATATATTCCAGCTGGAATGGAAATGTTTTCAGCCTCTAATGATGAGCAATTTATATATATAAAAAAAATAATTGACGATTGTGATTATTATATACTTATCATGGGGGGGAGATATGGGTCAATAAATTCATCCACAGGGAAGAGTTTTACTGAACAAGAATATGATTATGCAATATCTAAGAATATTCCCGTTTTAGTGTTTTTACATGATAATCCTTTTAGTTTACCCTATGAAAAGAGAGATGATAAAAATAGGGAGCCGTTTGAACTATTTAGGGAAAAAGCTTCAAAAAACAGGTTATGTAAAATGTGGAACAATACTGTAGACCTTATTTCTACTATTGTTATAAGTTTAGTTGAAGAAAGTGCAGAAAATCCTCAGCTTGGATGGATTCGTGGAAGTACTTATGATAGTGTTGATTTATTATCTCAGATTAATATATTGAGAATAGAAAATGAATTACATAAAAAAGAAATTGAAAGATTAAATCGTATTAGTTATATAGATAATATTCATGACGAAGATTTAGCATCTGGAAGTGATAAGTATTTGATAAAAGGTATAGGTTATCAAGACAAGGTCTTTTATAAGGGTTTTACTTGGGATGAAATATTCTCTGCTATTGGACCATATCTAGTTTCTAGCTGTAACTACAAAGAGTTTTGTAACCATTTGGATGAAGCAATAAATTCAATATCAGATCTCTATTACCATCAAATTAATAGTAATTGTGAGCAAACCATAAAAATACAATTACAAGCGCTAGGCTTACTTGATGTTGAATTAGTTAACGTAGGAGATAAAAATATTGAATTAATAAGATTAACCTCCAGAGGTGAAAGATATCTAATTCAAATCAAATCTATTAAAAAGAAATAATGAACTTAGTATCGCTACCAACTATCAAATCAGTTGGTAGTTTTTTTGTACACAAAATTAAGGAGAATTTCATGAAAGATAAAATCAAGAGTTACATAGAGCTGTTATTCCAGGCTGTTTTACCTGGTGCAGGAGTAATGATTGGAAATGGCCATGATAGCAGCTGTGACAAAGATTCTTTAAGAAAGAGGATTGGCCAGGTTATCCTACTGGCCGTATTATGAAAAAAATTATGTTAGCAAGGTGGGGAACCTTGTTGTTATCTTATGAAATAGTATACCGGGAATTTGTGTCCTGGGTATGAAGCAGTTTTAAAAATTTGCGAACAGAAAGAGGTGAGAGTATGAATCAAGATACAGTTGATCAAATAGCATCCAAGGCAGCTAAAAAAGCTTTAGATGAGTTTAGGACAGAGAATCGAAAGCAAAAGCGTTACGATATAAAGAAAAGAACTAGAAAGCTTATGGCGAATTATAACAGTATTAAGGACCATGTTGACAAGGGAGTGTCTGAAGTATTAGAGGCCGAGATTGATTTTACACAAGAGGAGCTTAATGAAGATGATCTTTATATAGCAAGTATCCGTAGAAGTCGTATAAGAAGCTTAATAATGGTTGCACATATAGAACGATGTTTAGTACTTCTTGAGGCTGAGCAGGAGAGAAAGGGAACACCTGAAAAATATAGAGTATTCTGTGGACATTATGTGGCAGATATATCATATGAGGAGTTATCAAGAGACTCTTCTTGTGATGAGAGAACAGCGAGAAGGTGGGTAACTGAACTGGAAGGTCTGATTTCAGTATACTTATTTGGCATAGATGGCTTTAATTTGGACTGACAGAATCGTGACAAATTGCTGTCATTTACATGTCAACAGAACCGATTTATAATATCAGTATGGAACTCTGTACAGAGCTTCCTCCTACGGCTGCCGGTCTCACTGACTGGTGATTGATTGCTTTCAATACACTTATTTATAGACACGTCTGAAATATAGGGCGTGTCTTTTTGTGTTGCATAATATTGGAATAAGGTATATAATGGGAAAAAATACCTAGAGGATGGGAGGAAGTTTATGTTTTCTAGTTTTAAATTAAGCATAACAAGTGATTTTTTTAATGGATCTGAGACTAATCAAGATATTGTTTCAAAATACGAATGCGACAAAGAGTCAATAAGAGGAAAATTGTATGAAATCATCTATGGTAAAGATTATATAGATGGCACATTATTGCAAGAATTATGGTTCCCTCAAACAAAATCTAATATATTTATCTCTCATTCTCATAAAGATGAAAAACTAGCAATTCAACTAGCAGGTTGGTTATGGGATAATTTTAGGTTAAGGACATTTATTGATTCCAGTGTATGGGAATATGCTGATGACTTAATTAAAAAATTAGATGATGATCATAGCATTATAAGCCAAGATAAGAATAATACATTATATGACTATAGTATTTGTCATTGTACATGCAGTCATGTTTACTTAATGTTAACTAACGCATTAACAAAGATGATGGATAAAACTGAGTGTTTAATATTCTTAAATTCTGAAAATTCATTATCACATGATGAGTACATGAAAAAAGAAAATACGAGATCCCCTTGGATATATACAGAATTAGAGTTAGCTAAAATGATAAAGCGTAGAGACTTAGACTATTACAGAAAAGAAAAATGGATAGAACATAAATTTGCTAATGAAAGCGCTAATCTTGATATACGATACGATATTGATACAGGTGATCTTATTAATATAGACCATAAGGACTTGAAGGATTGGGCAGGTTTGAGTAAAAGTGAATTTGAATTTCCTTTAACAACTTTGTATAAAATTAAGAAAAAAGAAATGGAAAAGATAGGAGTACTGCTTGGATAAGAAAATAAAACATTTGGAAATGATTCAAAATATTATTGCAAGGTTAGGCACTAATTCATTCAATTTAAAAGGTTGGGCAGTGACTCTAGCTGTTGGTGTAATTGCATTAATTAATAAAGATTTGAATAAGTCATATATGTTAGTAGCGTATATTCCATTAGTTGCATTCTGGCTTTTAGGAGCATATTACCTCTATCTGGAAAAACTATATAGGGAATTATATAAAATGGTATTAAACAAAAAAGAGAATGAAATAGATTTTGACATGAATATAGGCAGTATTAAAATAAATAGATTTTTATTATACTTGAAAAGTCTAAAGTCACCTTCACAATCAATTTTATATCTCTCAGTAATTATATTACTTAGCATTGTTTTACTTCTTGTAAAGTAGATAGAGTTAGGAATCCTGTAATGGGTTCTTTTTTGGAAACAAGGTGAGCCTTGAATGGCATTAACAGATAAACAAAAGTTATTTGCAGATGAATATTTGATAGACCTTAATGCTACCAGGGCTTATTTGACAGAAAATAACTTATGTTGTATTATGACCTCATAAAATATTAGGTGAATGTAATTAAGGATAATGATTATACATAAATCATTGTAAGGAAGAGATTAAGAACGCTGATGAGGTAATAGAAGATGTTAAAGAAGCAAGAACGAAAAGCTGGAAAGTCTCTCCTCTTGATGATGTTGAAAGTAATGCAAAAGCAGTTAAACAAGTTTATGAAACAATTTTGGAAGAAGAGTCTCACTAGAGACTCTTTTCTTATTTGAGGAATAGCGAGGTGAGCCTGATGACATTAACAGATAATATAAGTTGATTACTAATTAAATAGCTGATAATATGAGAATTAAATTAGTTATATTATTTGTATTAAGTTAATCACGAACATTGTTTAATTACTACAATATTCATTGATATAAATAAATCACCTAAATAATACCCAATATTATTCGAAAGGTGATGATTAACATGAATAGCTTTATTTCATGGATTGGCGGCAAGAAGTTGCTGCGTAACAAAATAATTGAACAATTCCCCGGCTCTAATGAATACGACAGATATATCGAAGTATTCGGCGGAGCCGGTTGGATTTTGTTCGCAAAGGACAAGCATGCTGACATGGAGGTATTCAATGATGCCAATGGTGAGTTGATTAACCTATATCGGTGTGTGAAATATCATGCGGATGCTCTGCAGAAAGAGTTAGATTGGAGCTTTACCTCCCGAGAACAATTCTTCGATTCAAGAGAGCAGATAAAAGTCCGAGGATTGACGGATATCCAAAGAGCTGCCAGGTATTATATGCTTATAAAGTCCAGCTTTGGGTCAGATTTAAGATCCTTCGGTGTCAGAGGCAAGAATTTGGATAACAGCATCGAGTATTTATCGAAGGTGAAGGACAGGCTCTGCACCACTGTTATTGAGAACAAAGATTTTGAAGGACTAATTAAAACCTATGACAGAGAGAAAGCTCTGTTCTACCTGGATCCACCGTATTATGAAACAGAGAAATATTATGATGTGAGCTTCACAGAGCAGGATCATATTCGATTGAGAAATGCTTTAGAAGATATCAAAGGAAAATTTATATTGTCCTACAATGAATCAGAGTATATTAGAGATTTGTACTCTGATTTTCATATTATTCCGGTTGAGAGACAACATAACCTGGTATCTAAGTCTGTAAGCGATAAGTATAAGGAATTAATCATAAAAAACTCCTAATGACTATTGACGAACACATGTTCTATTTATATAATAGTTATGGGTATTATTTATGATTTATTATGTTGGGAGACACCTTAGAATGGTGTCTCCTATTTAATTCTGCAGGAGGTGATTCCGTGAACACAGTAGAGCCCATAAGAGATAAAGCCGTGGTAAAAGACATTCATGACTACTTAAAGTCAAGAAGTATGAGAGATGCGCTGATGTTCGCAATGGGTGTATACACGGGACTCCGGATATCAGATATATTAAAGCTTCGTGTTAGGGATGTAAGAAATAAGGAGTTCATAAGTACCAGGGAGATAAAAACACGCAAAGAGAAATTAATCCCGATAAACAAGTATCTCAAAGGGCAGATTGATGAATATATACTGGATAAAAAGGATTTTGAATATATCTTCAAATCACCAGAAAAGCCGAATGCACCGATATCAAGACAACAGGCTTATAACATTCTAACAAGTGCTGCAAAGCAATTTGGAATAGAATCTGTTGGCTGCCACACCTTACGCAAGACCTTCGGATATCTGACCTATCAGAAGACAAAGGATGCAGCAATGCTGATGGATATATTCAATCATTCAGATATTCATACTACATTACGATACATCGGTGTGAATCAGGACACGAAGAATAAAATCTATAATCAGATAGACATATTGGAATAATAGAAGCTCATTTCATCTGAAATAGCTTTATTTTTTTATGCTTTTTTAGAAAGAAAATCGGAAGTTAAAAAGCTGTTTATTATCTATTTGACATATAAAGAGACTGTCAAATGAGGGTGAGTGATTTTTTCAGACTTACTATATGAAGAAATCAATTCGAAGGATACTTTACAGAATTATAGATATGTCAAATGATTTGGGAAGATATGGAACGAGACGGAAATACAACCACAAAATGACCTCCAGACCCCACAGAACATAGATTCGAAAAAAGGTACTTCTGGGCCAAAAATGAAGCGTCGAGGGTCACTGACCCCGAGATTTGCCTAGTTACTGCGAAAAAAATTTGCAAGTTGCCGTTTCCGATTTTGACAAGAAAGGAGATATATGGATAAGAACACATTTGATTTGATGAAAACAAAAGACATAAGTACAGTCACTGTTTCTGCTTCTGTACTCTCAGATATTATCGGGGTTGGTGATAGGCGAATCAGACAGTTAGCGGATGAAGGGATTCTAGTTAGAGCTGCTAAAGGCAGGTACAATCTCCAGTCCAGTATAAAGAATTACATACTGACTTTGAAGATTTCAGCTGACAATGGAGAAGATCTTGACTCAGACCTTAACCTGGATGAAGTCAAGGCGCAGCATGAAAAGGTGAAAATGCATATCACTCAATTAAAGCTTGCGCTGATGCAAGGAGAGGTTCATAAGTCATCTGATGTTGAACATGTATTAAAGGACATGCTTTCTTCCTTCAGGGCAAGGCTTTTAAACGTACCTTCCAAGTTAGCACCGCTTTTAACTATGAGAGATAATCCAGATTGGATAAGGGAAGTTATAACCAAGGAAATTATTGAAGTCCTTGGAGAGCTAAAGGATTACAATCCGAAGGATTTCTACAGTGAAGAATATATTGACAGCAATGAGGAGGATGATTATGACTAAGAATCGTGTGAAATATTATGGGTAAAAAAAATGAAATTCAGATTGAATATAAGACAGTAAAACTTTTTCATATGATTGCCAAAATCATGGCACCGCCTCCGCTTATAAAAATAAGTGAATGGGCTGACTTAAAAAGAATACTATCTGCCGGTGCCAGCGCAGAACCAGGAAGATGGATTACATCCAGGGCCGAATATCAAAGAGAGATTATGGATGCTTTGAATGATAGTGAATGCGTGAAAATTGTTATTATGAGTTCTGCGCAAGTAGGAAAGACAGAAATCATTCTGAATATCATAGGTTATTACATTGATTATGATCCTTCCCCCATACTGGTTATTCAGCCAACAGAAACTATGGCAGAGACATTTTCAAAGGACAGGCTTGCGAAAATGATAAGAGATACACCAAGCTTATCAGAAAAAATATCCTCTGCAAAATCAAGAGATAGTGAAAATACCATTCTACATAAAAGCTTTCCTGGCGGACATATCACGATGATAGGTGCCAATGCTCCCTCTGGACTTGCATCACGTCCTATAAAGATTCTTCTTTGTGATGAGGTGGACAGATATCCCGCTTCAGCCGGTACCGAGGGGGATCCGGTTGACCTTGCAGAAAAGCGTACTACAACATTCTGGAATAAAAAAATAGTGATGGTTTCTACACCTACTATCAAAAATGCGTCCAGGATAGAAATTGATTATAACGAAAGCAGCAAAGAAAAATGGAATGTTGCTTGCCCTTGCTGTGGGCAGTATGAGCCATACGAATGGCCAAGATTGCGATTTTCTGATGCCAAGATGAAATGCAAGTATTGTGAAGAATATTTTTCTGAAACAGAATGGAAGCAGCAGCCTGGAAAATGGATTGCAGAGAATGATAATCGCAAGGTTAGGGGGTTTCACCTGAATGAAATGGCTTCTCCTTGGAAGAGTTGGAAAGAAATCATAAAGGATTATCAGAAAGCATGGAAGACCTTTAAGAAGACCGGGAATCCTCAAATGTTTAAGGTATGGGTTAATACAGCATTAGGTGAGACATGGGAAGAAAAAGGTGAAGTTGCTGATGAAACAACATTGGTGAGCAGGAGATTAGAATATAATGCTGACTTGCCTGAAGGTGTAGTTTTAGTTACCGCCGGCATTGACGTACAGGATGATAGATTTGAGATTGAAGTCGTAGGATGGGGGAATGGTTATGAGAGTTGGGGGATAAAAACCGATAAGATTTACGGTGATCTTGAGAATTCAGATGAGCCTTGGAAGAAACTTGAGGAATACCTTGATAAAGAGTTTTACTTTTCAAGTGGCAATGGGCTGCTTATAGCAGCTTCCTGTATTGATACCGGTGGCCATCATACTACAAAAACATATAAATGGTTAAAGAAAATGGCGGCGAAAGGGAAAAGAATATATGGTATTAAAGGTATGGGAGGTCCTGGCCTCCCGTTTGTGTATAAAATAAGCACCAATAACAGTGAAAAAGTCAAGATCTTCATTCTTGGTGTTGACGAAGGAAAAGATACACTAATGGCCAGATTGACATTAAAGGAATCTGGTCCTGGCTATTGCCATTTTCCTTTAAGTGCAGATAAAGGATATGATGAGGATTTTTTAAAAGGCTTCACCAGTGAGCAGAAAGTTACCAGACTGAATAAAAAAGGCAAACCGGAGGTGGCTTGGGTAAAACGTTCGGGTATTCGTAATGAACCACTGGATATGAGAAATTACGCTACAGCAGCAGTTGATATACTTAATCCCAACTGGAAGCTTCTTGAGCAGAAAGTAAAGGGAGGAATCAACTATATGAAAAAAGTAACCCAGGTAAAAAAGAGTACTGAAAGAAAAACTGGTGTAGTTAACAGTGGAATTGAGGTATAGGAGGTATTATGTCAAACAGAGATGAACAGTTATTAATAGCCAGGAGCCGCTTAGAAGCCTATCTGAAAGCAGAGTCAGCTATCCTTACCAGTCAGGAATACTGGATGGGTAGTAAAAGGCTGAGAAGAGCTGACCTGGAAGATGTTCAGAAAAAAATATCGGATTTGCAGAAAGAGATAGCCAGGCTGGAAGCGGGGGGCAAGAACAAAATGGTTAGAGTAATTCCAATGGATATGTAAGGCAGGTGAAAATGTGAATATTGTTGATAAAACGGTTGAATTTTTTAGTCCTAGTTCCGCTTTGAAAAGGGAAAATGATAGGTATAGGCTGGAAGTTGTACGTAGTTTTAAAAATAGTGGATATGACGAAGGCGGAGCCTCAAGAAAGAAAAATTCATTCAAAGGCTGGAATGCGGATAGCAGGAGCCCGCAGGAAGATATAGATGCGAATCTCCCTATATTGCGTAAAAGGAGCAGGAGCCTTACAATGACTGCCCCTATAGCGAAATCTGCAATACGAAGGAATCTTGTAAATGTAGTGGGCTCCGGATTACGTCCCAAGCCTTCTATTGATTTCGAACGCTTGAATTTATCCCCAGAAGCAGCAGATGAATGGAAGAAAAAAGCAGAGTTAGAATTTTCTTTATGGGCTGAATCCAAACACTGTGATGTAACAAAGACAAATGACTTTTATAAATTACAGCAAATTGCATTACTTTCCGCTCTGACAAATGGAGATGCTTGCGCTTTGTTAGAGTATGATAAGCCTACACAGTACCTGCCTTATGGTTTAAGGCTTCACATGATTGAATCTGATCGGGTATGTACTCCTAATACCAATGGAAATTCTGTTAATTTGAACGCTAAAGCGGACAATGGAAATCGTATTTATAATGGAGTAGAGATAGATAGTAAGGGGGCTGTAGTTGCATATCACATATGCACCACTTATCCTTCCTCAAAACTACAGACTGAAAAAAAGTGGTATAGGGTAAAAGCTTATGGAGATAAAACGGGAAATGCAAATGTGCTAATGGTTTTTGAAACTGAGAGAGCTGACCAGTACAGAGGGGTTCCGTACCTAGCACCAGTAATTGAGAGCCTAAAGCAGTTAACCCGTTACACTGAAGCTGAGCTGATGGCTGCTGTAATCAATGGATTTTTTACTGTGTTTATAAAAACCGATAGTAATACAGGAGAAATGCCATTTGGAGGTATTGAGGACGAAGGTAATAAGAATTCATCTTCTACTGGAGATTATAAGTTAGGTCCCGGTGCAATTAATGTTTTAGGAGAAAATGAAAGCATTGAAATTGCTGACAGTAAAAGACCAAGTCAGAATTTCGATGCTTTTGTTACGTCCATGTCTAAATTCATCGGATCTGCTTTGGATATTTCAGAAGAAGTACTGTCTTTACATTTCAACAGTAGTTATAGTGCCGCACGTGCTGCATTATTAGAAACATGGAAAGCTTTTAGAATGAAACGTACATGGTTGGTAAAGGATTTTTGTCAGCCGGTATATGAATGGTGGCTGACAGAAGCCGTTGCCATAGGAAGAATAAAGGCTCCTGGATTCTTTTTAGATCCTGCAATAAAAAAAGCCTGGTGTGGATGTGAATGGAATGGTCCATCACCAGGAATGATTGATCCAGTAAAAGAAATAGCTGCAGCTGAGAAAAGGATTGATCTTTGCATATCTACAGGAGAAAGGGAAGCTATGGAGATGACAGGTACCGACTTTGATAAGAATGTTGCCCAGATAGCCAAGGAAAAGAAAAAAATGCAACAGATTCCATCTGTTCAGAAGAAAGAAAGTGAGGGAAAGAATGCCTAATAAATTTTGGAACTTCATAGCAAGAAATGATAACACAGCTGATTTAAACCTATATGGTGAAATCATGTCGGATGAGCCATGGTTCACTGAAGATTATGTAACCTACAAGCAATTTGTAGAAGAGTTGAATAATTTGGGCAGCAGAGATGTTATTACAGTACATATCAACAGTGGCGGTGGTGATGTTTTTGCCGCCCATGCCATTTTTACAAATCTTAAAATGAGCTCTGCAAAGATTATTGCCAATATTGAAGGTATCTGTGCAAGTGCAGCAACTGTTGTAGCAGCCGCCGCAGATATTATTAAGGCGGCACCTAATGCCCTTCTTATGTATCATAACAACACAGTAGGATTGTTTGGATATTACAGTAGTGATGAACTTGAAAAACTGGCAGAGATAAACCGGACGGTTAAACAATCTATTATTGAAAGTTATAAAACAAAATATGATAAGACCGAAGAAGAATTGAACGCTCTTATGGATAAAGAAGAGTGGATGACCGGGAAGGATGCTGTAGAACAAGGATATGCAGATGAGCTTCTTTTTCAGGAAGTTTCATATGAAATGAGCAGTAACGTTGTGTTTGTGAATAACATTACTACAAATCAACGCATGGAATTAGACAGTAAAAAATATAAGAATTTCCCTAAAAAACTTCTAAATAAAACCGCTCCTGCGGATTTTATTGATAAAAACACTGAGAAAGGAAAAGGTGAAGAAATGGAAATTAAATCAGTTGATGATTTAAAAAAGGCTTATCCGGATTTTGTGAATCAAATTATCGCAGATTCCTCTAAGCAAGCCGTAGATGGCGAAAGAGTAAGGCTTAAGGAGATTGATAAGTTATCTGGTGCCGCTCCTGTAGAAATGCTTAATAAAGCAAAATACGAGGATCCTGTCACTGCTGAGAACTTAGCCCTGCAGATAATGCTTGCCAATAGTGCAGCCGGACAGGGGGCCTTTAAAGACATGAAGGATGATATTGCAGGCTCCGGTGCTGGTGGAGTTGGGACAAGTACACCGCCTGCAAGTGAAGAAGAGAAAAAAGAAGCGAAGATTAAAGCACTGGCTGGTTTTCTTAACAAGGACAAAAGGAGGGTTCAGTAATGGGCGAAATTTTATTTAAAAACGAAAAAGAATATATTCCTGATTCCCTTATAGTTTCAACTAAGGTTGGATTAGTTGTTAAAGGGGCTAAACTTGCACCAAAGCAGGGAATATTAAAGCGCGGTACTTTAATTGGTCAGGCAGCTGATAATTTGTTCTATGTTACTGGTAAAGATGTATCAGGGACTAAAACTGGTGTTACTGGCATCTTGACAGACGATACTGACACTGGTAATTCCTCTGCAACAGAATCCGTTATTGTGAACCAATATGTTACAGGCGAATTTAACAAAGATGCACTTATCATTGATACTAGCGTTGACCTTGATGATTACGAAGTTGAACTAAGAAAGCTTGGTATCTTCATGCAAAATACAATATAACAGGAGGTATTAGAAATGCCGGATTATACAACCAGAGAATTAATTGATGCAATAGATATATCTTTACCTATTTGCAATTTTTTTACACGCACCTTTTTCCCAATTAGTAATTTACATCTCACAGAAGTAATTGAGGTAGATGTAAGAAAAGGTAAAAGAAAAATGGCACCGTTCGTAGCTCCCAGAAAAGGAGGCAAGGTCCTAACCAGGAACGGATTCAGAACTAATTTAATTACAACTCCCAAAATTGCGCCTGAACGTCCTATTACTATTGATGATATCACTAAGCGTGGGCTTGGTGAAAATACATATAGTAAGAAAACACCCGAAGAGAGAGCAGGTGAATTACTTGCTAAAGACATGACCGATCTTCAGGAATCCATCGAAAGACGAAAAGAATGGGAAGCCAGAGAGGTAATGTTATTCGGAAAATTTCAGGTAATTAATGAAGAAGAAGGGTTAGATGTGCAGGTGGATTACAATTTTAGTAATCGTGAAATCCTTACAGGCACAGAGGTTTGGGAGAATGATGCTTCTAATCCAATAAGTATTTTAAAAGCCAGAAGACGGAACATAATTAAAAGTACTGGAAAAGCACCGGATATTATCTTAATGGCAGCAGATGCAGCAGAATCCTTCATGAATCATCCAAAAGTAAAGGAAGCAATGAATATTAGAAATCTTGAAAATGTTGTTATTACTCCGAAGATTGTGGATGAGTCAATAACATTTATTGGCAAGATTGCTGAACTTGGCTGTGAAATTTATACCTGTGATGAATGGTTTTTAGATGATGATAATATTGAACAGCCTATGCTGCCAAGCGGAACTGTTATCATGGCAAGTTCAAAGGGTGTTGGCAGCTTTGAATATGGATCAGTAACACAAATTGAAGAGAATGACTTCATAACTTACGAAGCAGAGATAGTACCCAAAATGTGGACTGATAATGAAAATGAAGTGAAAAAGCTCAGAATGACATCAAGACCGGTACCGAGACCTGATAATGTGGATAGTTGGTATGTCTTGATTGTACTATAGGAGGTGTAGAATGATTGCATTAAATAAAATTACATCAAGTGTAAAAACTTATGAGCCCGGTGATAAGCTGGGCTCTGAGTTTTCTGAAAAAGATATAAAAAGGCTGATGAGGCTCAAAGCCGTTGATGGTGCTGCAGATATTGAAGCAGATGATGATTCTGACGGAAAATTATTTGGTTCCGGAGAACCGAAATCTTTTCTTAATGAAAAAGAACTGGAAAAGATTCCAAACAAAGAGAAACTTATTGAGTATGCAGAGAAAATCGGGATAAATGGGCTTGATACAAAGGCCTCTAGAGCAGAACTTACTAACAGCATTCTAAACTATATTGAAGAGCTGGAGGATGGAGAAGGGCAGGTGTAAGACATGACCTTTAAAGAAGCAGCTGAAGTGGATATGGCGGTATTCTTCAACTTGGAAGAGTTTGCGGAAACCCATAATATTGATGGTGTCGACATGCCAATTGTTATTGATGAGGCTAAGCTAGAGGAACTAAAGAGCAGTAAGGACATTTATGTTGAAGGAATTCATAAGGCCAGACTGTTATTCCATGTGAAAAAGCTTGATTTTGGTGGCAAACCGGCAATTGATACAGTAATTGAAATGGATAACAGAACATACCGGGTTATTGATTCTTTGGAGGATTCCGTAGTAATAACGATTATATTGGGGTGGTATGATGATTGAATTTCGTATTGATACACCGGATATCAATGATATAAAAGCCCGTCTTGGTGAATTTTCCAAACGTTCTCATGTAGTATTATACCGAGCTGTCAATCGAACTCTGGATGCAACAAAAACTGATATCGCAAGGCAAGCAACTGCAAGGTATTTGGTAAAACAAAAGACCATTAAGGACACCCTAAAGAGTAAAAAAGCCACAAGTACCAATCCGGTAGGCGTTATTACTTCTAAGGGTAGTCCTATTCCTTTAGTGAATTTTGATGTAACTCCAAGAAAAATTCGTAAACGATTTAAAAATGGCCGCTACAGTCCGGCAGTCTATAAAGCTAGGGTATTAAGAAAAAGTACTTTAACTGGTGTAAATAGAATGTTTTTTGCTAAAGGACAATTGATGCAACGACCTGAGAATGCCAGCAGGGAGGAAAATAAAAACATCAAGAACTGGATTAAAATGGCATTGTCTGTTCCACAAATGATTGGAAGTAAAGATGTGTATTCTTCCATACAGCAGCGTTCTATGGAAACTCTGAAAAGAAGGGTAAATCATGAAATTGAATATGAAATGCGGAGGTTAAAAAAATGATACCGGTCTTTCTTCAGGATGCTCTGGTAGAGGAGCTAAAGGAGCTATTTAAAGGATATAAGCTTACAAATTCTAAAAAAGATTTATCTGACATTAATGTATTTCCTCAGAACCTTCCATTTCGTAAAAAAGATGATGATAGTGTTCCATTCCCTTATATTTTAATATGTCTGGAAGAGGGGGAAGTACCGGACTACGAGAACTACAATGTCAAGATACATCTGATTATTGGAATCCATGACCCAAATCCCAATGCACAAGGTGATAGAGATGTAATTAATATGATTACGAGGATTTACCAGCATTTGTTTGATAAGAAAATCATAGCTGGTAAATATGAAATCATGCATCCATTTGTATGGGTCCTCCAAGACGAGGATACACATCCAAAATATATTGGAGGGGTTGAAACTAATTGGAAACTAAAAACTATTTGTCAACAGGAGGTAGATTTTATATGACAGATGAAGATACAAAAGTGGAAGAAAAATCAACCACTAAAAAAAAGGCTGATTCCAAGAAAAAGGAATCAAGTGAAAAGTGTACTGTAATATATTGCGGACCATCCATTAAAGGGATTGTACAGCAATATGCGCACTTCAATAATGTCATACCTAAGAAATTGCAGGAATATGCTGAAACCCACAAACCTGTAGAGAGACTACTTGTTCCTATTGAGAATCTTGTTGAAACCAAAAGAAATATTATGGTTAAGGGAACTGTAGAAAACATCTCATATTTAGCTATTCAGAAGGGAGAATGAGCATGAGTTATGAACATGGGATAATTTCCAGTGAAAAGCCTACTTCGGTGGCTAAACCGACCGTGATAGAAAGCGCAATCGGAGTAATTTTTGGTACTGCTCCGGTAAACCTCTTGAGTGATCCATATGGTGCTGTGAATAAACCAATTTTGGTAAGCACATACAATGAAGCAGTAGAGAAAGTCGGATTTTCCTATGACTTCAAAAATTACACTCTTTGTCAGAGCATATATATACGATTCAAGAAATTTTTCGTGGCACCGGTTGTTTTTGTTAATGTATTAGATCCTAACGTACATAAAACAACGGTTGCCGAAGAGCCTTTTAATATTACAAATAAGAAAATTGCTATTGACGAACAGGGAATTCTGCTGGATAAAGTAGTAATAAAATCATCTGATGGTAGCACAACTTATGTTGACGGTACGGATTACTTGGCATCTTTTACAGATGAGGGTACCGTTGTAATTGCAGTCATTACCGGAGGGGCTATTGGAGCTGCCACCACTGTAAAAGTAGCATATACCAAGATTGACCCGACAAAAGTTACTCAGGCAGATGTAATTGGAGGCTACGATACGGTAACAAGGAAAAGAAGCGGCATAGAGTGCGTAAATATGGTATACCCCATATTGGGATTGGTGCCGTGCCAGCTGCTTGCTCCCGGCTGGTCACATAAGCCTGCAGTTGCTGCCATACTTAGCGCTAAAACAAGATTAATTAATGGTTTGCATAATGCCATAAGTATTACGGATATTGACACGGAGGCCGTAGACAGCATTGAAGATTTACTGGATTATAAGGAAGGCAATGGCTATGATGACAGCTATAATCTTCCTTGTTATCCGAAGGTTATCGTAGACGGCCATGAAATCTATTATTCAGTTGTAATAGATGCCTGCATTGCAATAACTGATAATGCGAACGGTGGACCATATGCATCACCTTCCAATAAAGAAATTTACATTGATGGAACGTGTTTGGAAGGTGGGGATGAAATCTATTTCGATATTACGGAAGCCAATGAAATAAACGCTGCCGGTATCATGACCGCTCTGAATATGAATGGTTGGAGGAGCTGGGGAAATGAAATGGGTTGTTATCCTAAAAACACCGATGTAAAGGATAGATACATTGTATGCCGAAGGGTATACAACTATCAGGACAGCACCTTCAAGTTGAAATTTTTCGCAAGAGTGGACGATCCTACGAATTACAGATTGATTGAATCAATTGTAAATTCTGAAAATCTTATTCTGTCCACTTTGGCTTCACAGGGTAAAATAGCAGGAGGAAGTTTGTCATTTGACATAGATGAGAATCCACAAGAAAACATTCTTGATGGACACATCATCTTCCATCGGAAGCTTTCCCCCTTCACCCCTGCAAAAGTAATTGAAACGGTTACAGAATTTGACCCTACGCTTAACAGCGCAGCATTAACAGGAGGCGAATAATATGGCAGGTTACAGAGTACCGGAAGCGGTAAATCTCTTCAATGTTTACAACGGAACAAGCAGGCAGGTTGGTGTTACAGGCTCGGTAGAATTACCGAGCTTTGCTTATCTGACGAATACAATATCGGCTGCGGGGATGGCTGGAGAGTATGAAGCTCCAGTTATTGGGCATATCGGTTCACAGACACTCAAAATTCCGTTTGGACAGATTGATGAACAGGAATTCTTTGCAATGGTTGGAGGAGAAAATGATATAGTATTGAGAGCGGCGATTCAAACAAGGCAGGTGGATTCTAGTGTTATCGAAATGGTCCCCATGGCAATAACAATCGGAGGGGCTACAAAAGAATTTGAGCCTGGTACCGTAGAAAAAGGTAAGGCCATGAGTGCCAGTATAACGAAAGAAGTGGCACGTATTAAAATAGTTATTAATAATTTTGTATGCCTTGAATTAGATAAGTTCAACAGCACTTTTATTATTAACGGAGTAGACATATTTGCGAAAGTGAGGGCAATGGTGTAATGGAAGATATCTTAACAGGAACAACAGAAATCAAGAAGAATAGGGTAATAAAATTCAGCAATCCGTACACATTTGAATTAGAGACATTCAATGAAATTGACTTATCAAAATTGGATGACCTTACTACGGATGACTTAATGAACGCAGAACGTATTTATACTCGTTCTGGCGGAACATCAATAAACCCGGAAACAAGCCTTCTATATAGTATCATTCTCGCTCATATGGCCAGCGATAAACCTATTGAATTCTTTGGAAGGTTACCGGCAAAAGAGGCCCTAAAAATCAAGAAAGAAGTTTATAATTTTTTCTACAGAGGGGCCTAACATACGGCTCCGGTAAAGAGTTGAACCGTATCTGTATTCAAATCTCCATGTCAAGGATGAAAGTAAGCCTGGAGTATTTAAAAAAATTACCGGTTGAAGACCTAATAGAATTAACAGAGGAGGTAAGTAAAATTGTCAAAAAGAACTGAATATGAACTGCAAATAGCGGTCGGCGGGAAAGTTGATAGTTCCCTTACCAAAAGCGTTAACGAAATAAAAGGCGAACTTGGTTCTATGGGCAGTACAATAAAGACGGTGGTTGCGGCAGCGGCCACCGCTTTTACATCTATAAAACTGAAGGAAGCCTTTGACGATGTTACAGACGCTTCCAAGGAAATGGAAACCTCCATGGCCGGAGTTGCAAAGGTAGTTGACGGATTGAAGGATAGCAATGGCAAAGTAACGAAGTCATATTACGAGATGAAAGATGCCATTATGGATATGTCAACAGAGCTTCCCATGACCTCGGAAAACATAGCTGCCATTATGGAAGCAGCCGGTCAGTCCCATATTGCAAAAAGTGAGTTATTGGACTTCACAGAAACTGCCACGAAGATGGGAATTGCCTTTGATTCCACAGCAGAGCAGGCCGGCGACTGGATGGCAGCCTGGAGGACAGCACTTGGAATGAATCAGGAGCAGGTCACAACGTTGGCGGACCAGATTAATTACTTGGGCAACACAGGGACTGAAAATGCTGTAAAAATCAGTGAAGTAATCACCAGAGTAGGCTCCCTGAGCAAAACAGCTAATGTATCCGCTGCTTCTGTTGCGGCTATGGCAGCATCTATGACAAAGGTGGAATCCGATGTAGCGGCAACCGGTATCAAAAACTTTACACTTGCCCTTGTTGCCGGAGACAGTGCAACAAAACGTCAGATAAGTGCTTACAAGAAACTTGGCCTTGAAGCCGGCGCTGTCGCTAAGAATATGCAAGTTGATTCTGAAGGTACTATGATAGATGTATTGGAGAGAGTCAACAAGCTAAGCAAGGAAGAACAGACCTCCACCTTGAAGAATCTCTTTGGAAGTGAATCTCTTTCATCCATTGCGCCATTGGCAGCGAATCTGGAAAACCTAAAGGAACAGTTCCATAAGGTTGGTGATGCTTCTCTTTATGCAGGGAGCATGGAAAAGGAGTACATTTCAGCATCTTCAACCGCTGCTAATGTGGACATTCTTTCTGCAAATAAAGTGGAAAAGATGAAAGTCCAGATAGGAGATACCTTAGTGTCTCTTTCCACCCTGGCAGCAGAAACCAAGGGAAATCTTGCAGAATCTATCGGAGATTTTGTTCAGGAGCACGGACCGGAAATAGAAAATACCGTAAGAAATATAGAAGAATCCTTTGAAAAGTTTCTTCCGACAGCCGTAAGGGAATTGAAAGAGTTCGGAAACGGAGCAATGGATTTTATTGAACCGGTATATAATTTGATTGAGGAAAATCCTAAGTTATTACCGGATTTCATTGTATCGACCGGAGCGGCCATGGTAACCTACAAAGTCGGAAAAAATATTGGTGCGATTGCTAAAAATGCAAAGATAGCTGGAAGCCCAATAAAGCTTCTGGCAAGCGTGATTACAAATCCATGGGCACTTGCTATAGGCGCAACTGCCGGAGCTATTGCTATGATAGCTACATCTGTATATAACGCCAAGAAGGAGTTAAGAGAGGCGGATTTGGCCTCCAGATTCGGTGATATAACATTATCGCTGGAAGATTTGGACGAAATAGCCGGCGAGATTATAGCCAGTGATAATCTTGGAAAATTATCAGAATCTTTAAAATCAACAGACACGATAAACGACCTAAAAAATAGCCTTGATGACACCATGGAAGAACTCAAAAAATTTAATTGGAAAATCAGTATAGGCCTAGAGCTTACAGATGACGAAAAGGCAGCTTATCAAGCAGCAATCACTAACTTTATAAGCGATTCTCAAAATCTACTTTTGGAAGACCGTTATAAACTAAATATTAATATGGAATTATTTACAGATGGCACGCTTGAAGGTAAAATCATTCGTGAGAAAATGAATACTTTTTATAATAACAACTATGAAAAGCTTAATAATTTAGGCACTGAACTGCAAAAAGCAGTGAATGATGCATTTTCTGACGGACTTCTTACAATTGATGAATCTAAAGTTATATCTGATTATATGCAGCAGATGGCAGACCTAAATAAGCAGATAGCAGATGCTAAATTTGATGCTAAGATGACTGCGCTTGGAACGGAATACACCGGAACTGGACTTACGGCCGATAGCTTTAAGAATTTACAATCTGAGGTGAATGAGCAAGTCTCTGAAACAAAGCAGGGCTATACCGATGCATTGGCAAGTCAGCTACAAAGCTATAAGGTTGCTTACTCTCAGGGCGGATTATCATCTGATGAATATCAAAAAGCAACAGACATGGCAAAGCAAGGATATTTAGACCAAGTAAGCGAACTTGAATCAAAAGCATTCAATTTTCAGTATAAAACAATCGTTGGTTCGTACTCTGATATTCTTCAAAAAGCCATACCTGAGTTTAACACCATGTTAACAGATGAAGTGACCTCATCTATGGAAGAGGTAAAAACTGACGGGCTATGGGGAAAGGCTATGATATCGCTCTATGATGGCATCATGGATTTTGACGGAGTAGACGAAACAGCAAAAGCAAACCTGAAATCTCTTTTCAAAGAACTGCAGCCCAGTCAGGAATCAATGGAAGATTTAAGACAAAAATATGTCGAAGCTGGAGTGGAAGTACCCCAATGGCTATCAGAAGGCCTACAGAACAGCGCCACTCTTGGAGCACTGGCAGGAGATGCGGACTCACTTGCAAAAACTGTAGGTATGCAAATAGCAAACTCTCCAGAATACACAAATATGACAAAAGAAGCCTATAATCAGGGAGTTAACTTAGATAAGGAACTGATAGAAGGCATTGAATACAAAAAACCAGATATTCAATTAACTGTAGGCGGCATATTAACTGATATAAAGGAGACTTTAGAAGAAGGTGTTGACGTTGAAATTCCGGCTAAAATTACCTTAAAAAATGGAAAGCCTGATTTATCAAATGTTCCACAGACACGGCTGTATAGCTCTTTATTTGGAAAACTACAGCATAACGCCAAAGGCAACATTGTGACAAAACCCATTGTTACAACCTTTGCCGAAGAAGGTCCAGAAGCTGCCATCCCTCTTGATGGTTCGCAAAGAGCGGTTGAACTCTGGTATATGGCCGGACAGATCATGGGGCTGATTAACCGTGATTCATCTTACGGACAACCTTATTCTATTCCTTCGGCATATCAAACCCTGGCCGGTAGTACGACAAATAACAATGTCAATAATCAGCCATACATAAAAAACGAATATAATATCAATGTGGAAAGTGGAGCTGATGTTAAAAAGGTGCAGCAAGCTATTACAATAACACAGGCGCAGTTTAATAAAATGATGTCTGCATATAACAAAGATAAAGGCAGGGTGAGTATGAATCAATGAGTATATATACTACAATCCAAAGCGATACATGGGATATGATAAGTTACAAGGTATATGGTTCTTCAAAATATATAGGCTTGCTCATGAAAAATAACTACGACTTTCTTGACATTTTTATTTTCAGTGCCGGCATTGAAATCAATGTGCCTGAACTTCAGGACAGCGAACTTGATGATATACCAGAATGGAGGAAATGATGGGTTCAGTAAGGGAAGCCTTCATAACGATTTCATACAACGGAAAGAATATTACTGACACGATAAATAAATGCCTTGGAGAAGCTACTTATACGGATGTGGCCAGCGGAGAGACAGATACGATTTCCTTGATTCTAGCGGACGAAAAACAACGATGGATTAATGCATGGTTTCCGGTTGAAGGAGACTATATATCGGCTGCCATTAATCAGAAGAATTGGAGTAAACCAGGTGATAATAAGAAATTAACTTGTGGAAAGTTCCTGATTGATGATTATGATTTCTCAGGCTATCCGGATACTTTCAACCTGAAAGGTATTTCTTGCCCAATTGATACGGATTTTTCTTCTACTCAAAAGACAAAGACCTGGAATAAAACCACTGTAAAAAGCATAGCATCCAAGCTTGCAAAATCGGCTGGCATATCTCTGGTATTTGATGCAGCTGATCAGAAGATTGATAAGCAGGAACAAAGTGATAAAACGGACATGGCATTCCTCTTTGAACTGTGTGAGAGCTATGGTTTTGCAATGAAAATCTACAATTCTAAGCTAATCATATTCAGTGAAGCTGCCTATGAAAAGAAGAAATCCATGGGAACAATCGATAAGACTGACTGCTCCGGATATTCGTTGACCGGAACGCTGGTAGGAATATATCACGGTGTGTCAATGAAATATACCGATTCTAAGACCAATAAGACCGTTTCCTATACCTATATGGAAACAGAAGGAAAACGTATCCTGAAGGTGGTTGAGAAAGCCGATAATTTAGCCGATGCGGAGGTAAAAGCGAAGGCAAGGCTAAGAAAGGCAAATAAAGCCGCCAGAACTATAACACTGGAGTTAAAGGGCAATATAAAGTATGTGGCAGGCACTTGCTATGATGTTACTGGATTCGGTAAATTCAACGGTAAATACTACCTTGATAAGGTGATTCATAATTTTAACGATGGCTATACCGTATCATTGCAGATGCATAAGGCACTTACATATTAGGAGGATATATGGATTATATAAGAAGAGACACGGTAGAGAGTGTTAACTATCAGGAGGGGACCGTGAGGATTGTACAGGAGGACAGGGATAATGCAGTATCATTTGACCTCCCGTTAATGAGCTTTGAATATAATCCTCCTGACATTGGTGATATGGTAGTGGCTATTTTCCTTTCAAATGACGGCACACAAGGATTTGTGATAGGAAAGCCATACAATGATTCTAACCGCCCAAGAAACGGAATGAAAGGCATTATACGCAAGGATTATGATATAGATGCTTTTGTAGAGTATAACAAAGAGACTAAGACACTTACCATTCAGGCTCAGAATATCCTTTTTAAGGGCAATGTATCACAAGTAGAATAGGGGGGATTTTATGAGCGTTGGAAGTTTCGGAGGTACTGTATTTCAGGTTAGTAGAAAAAAGGTTTATTCCTTTTCTAATTTCAAGCGTACGATGAGCGCTGAATGGAAGGAACATGCCAGGTATGGACAAAAAGCGTTATCGCAATTCATATCTCCTGGTATTGATAATATTACATTTGACTTTCATTTGGATGCTACATTGGGTGTAAAGCCGCGGCAGACTTTAGAAAAATGGCAAAAATTAATAGAGTCTGGATATCATGATATATTTGTTATTGGTGGACAACAGATTGGGAAATATGAATGGAAAATTGAAAGCATATCTGAGGCATGGAATACAATTATGAGCAAGGGTGAACTTGTTTCAGCCGATATTTCAGTTACGCTTTCAGAGTATCTTGATAGTGATTCTATCATTAAAAAATCCAGTAAAAAGACAGTTACAGTATCTACCACAACAAAAGTGGTAAAAAGCGGTATTGTTGTAGGAAGCACCTACAAAGTCAAAACAGTTCTGACTGGATATTACACCTCGGATGAAGCGAAAAATCAAGTTGCCGTCAACCGTACCGGAAAAGTGTATCCGGGGACCTATTATATTTTTAATGTAGCGAATGGAATGATTAATGTTACAAAAGTAAAGGGCTCTCCGGGCTCATGGATAAACCCATCTAAGAATAAATAGGAGGTGGTTAAGTGTATGAAATTGAAGTGCAAGCTGGCGAAGAAGTTACTGACGGAGATATAGAAAACTTGAAAAATCTTGCTCGAACACCTTTGGGAACAATTCCAATGGAAAGGGAAAAGGGAATTGATACGACTTTTATCAGCATGCCGCCAGAAGCTGCAAAGCCATTATATAGTGTAGAGCTTATTAAAAAAGCACGTGCTTATCTTGGACTTGAAGTACAAAATATTAGTTTCACCGAAGATGATGATGGTGAAATAACTGCAAGGGTGGTGGTAAGCCGTGGCGAATGATATTCAGAAGTTATATGATATACCAGATATAAGCTTTATAAATGATATTTCGGCTGATATTTTACTGAAAGAAATGATTTCGGATTTTCAGGAAAAATATTATGAGCTTACAGGAGAATATGAGGTGTTGGGAGAATTGGATAAAAATCGGATTATTCTGAATGCTGCCGTTCTGAAAATTTATCAGGGATATCAGTATATTGAAAAGGTCGGAAAGATGAATCTTTTGAAATATGCTTCAGGGGATTATTTAGACAACCTTGGTGCGACAAGGGGAGTGACACGAAATGAAGCAAAATACGCTATCTGTACCTTAAGATTTGTTTTGAATCAGCTCCAAAATAATGTAATAAGCATTCCTTCAGGTACTCTTGTGACTGCCGGTGACGGAGTCTATTTTACAACAGATAATTATGCAGAAATAGCAATAGGACAGAGTTCTGTTGATGTTGCTGCTACTTGTCAGGTTGCTGGCATAATTGGGAATGGTTATACCGTTGGCCAACTTAATACAATAGTGGAACCTATTGCTTATGTTTCTGGTGTCTCCAATATAACACCCACAGGCGAAGGAGAGGATATCCAATCTGATGATGACTATCGTGAGAAAATCTTTCTTGCACCAAGTGGTTATTCCACGGCAGGGCCGGAGGATGCTTATATTTATTGGGCTAAAACCTACAGCAGCTTGATAGGAGATATTAAGGCAATAACACCTGCAGAAGACACTGTTCAGCTAATCATATTGCTGAAAGGAGGGGCCATTCCGGATACTATTTTCCTGGAAGCATTACAGGAATACATAAGCAATAATAACATTAAGCCCATGACGGAACAGGTTACTGTAACTGCCCCCTCTGTAGTTAATTATGACATTCATGGAACCTATTATATTAACCGCAGTGATAAAGATAATGCAACGGTTATTCAAGCATCTGTGGTGGCTGCTTTATCAGAGTATGAAGCCTGGCAGAAAGAGAAGATTGGAAGGGACCTTAATCCCTCCTATTTGCAATTCCTATTAATAAAAGCAGGGGTTAAACGTATTAACTTAAATTCCCCGTCCTATCTTAATATCAGTGATTCGGCTGTGGCTATTGCAGAAAACATTTCCTTAACTTATGGAGGCATTGAAGATGATTAATTTATACGAAAGTGAATTAGCAAGTATTCTTCCGGCTTTTTTAAAACAGGATGCCAGTGCAGTATCTTTCTGTTATGCATTTGACCAGCAAATAAAAAAACTCCTTGATAAAATGGAGATTATTAAGATATGGTGCAATTTATCAAATGCAGATGAAGCACTTTTAGACTATCTGGCTGCCGAACTTCGGACACAGTATTATTCGTCTGATTTAGATGTAGACATCAAGCGGCAGTTGATTGCGAACACCTTGATATGGTATCAAAAGGCCGGAACAGTAGCAGCGGTGGAGGAGTTAATTACAACAGTATTCGACTCCGGAAAGACACAGGAATGGTATGATTACAATGGCGAACCTCATCATTTTAAGGTTCAGACTTCAAATCCCCATATCACACCGGACGATTTGCAGATATTTTCTGATATCATAAAGAATATTAAACGAAAGACCGCTGTACTGGATGCTATAGAAATCACACTGTCCGCAACTATGAATACTTATTATGGCTTCAAATTGCAGACAGGGACCTATATAACACTGAAACAGGAGGGATGAAATTGAGTTTTAGTACAATATTATTTACAGACAAAGGCCGCGCCTTGCAATCGAAAGTATTAGCAGGGGTGGTCTTGAATTTTACCAGGATAGGAATGGGTTCCGGGAGTTTAGGTGGGCAGTCACAAATTACGCTGAATGCTCTAATAGAGCCAAAGGTTTATCTTACTGTTTCACAGGTAGAAAAGAGCGGAAATTATGCGACAGTAAAAGGAAATTTTAGAAATGCTGATATCAGCACTGGATTCTACTGGAGGGAATTCGGAATATTTGCCCAAGATCCTGATTTGGGCGAAATATTGTATTGTTACAGTAATGCTTCCTCCCTGGCTGAATACATTCCACCGCAATCTTCTGAAATAATTGAAAAAGTCGTAGGGCTTTCTGTAATTGTTGGAGATACAGCAAATGTAACTATACTAACAGACCCGGCAGCCTTTGCTACAAAAGCAGAGGTCGCAGCAGTAAGTGACAAAGCGGACCAGGCTTTTCAGGCAGCCGGTAATCCATCTAAAGTTAACGGTCATACTGTTGAATCAGATGTACCGGAAAATGCGAAATTTACAGACACCGTATATACCCATCCAACAGGGGATGGAAATAGCCATGTTCCCGCTACAGGTACCTCTAACAATGGAAAGTTTCTTAAAGCAGGAACTACAGCCAACTCTTCATCTTGGCAAAATATAGGGGTTGCGGATGTTAATGGAGCTGCTCCTTTAGCAAGTCCCGCGTTTACTGGAACGCCCACAGCTCCAACGAGTACCGACTATACAACGCTCAGACTTAGAAATATTCAGGCAAGCACAACAGACCTTACAGCTGGTTCTTCTACTCTCGCAAATGGAAATATCTACATGGTCTACGAATAGGAGGATATATGGCAAAAGGTACGTATATTGGAATAGGCGGAACTGCCCACAAAGTAAAAAAAATGTATATCGGTATAGGTGGGGTGGCTCGTAAAGTAAAGAAAATATACATAGGAGTAAACGGAGTAGCACACTTAACATGGCAAGGAACAGTCCCAGCAGGGCAAATAATATTTACAGCATCTCAGATTTGGACAGTCCCGGACGGCGTGAAGTCAATAGATGTATTTATGGTAGGTGGTGGAGCCTCTGGAGCAATTATAAGTTTTAATTCCACTCAGTACTCAATGGCAGGAGGAGGTTCCGGGTACACGAAAACTGTGTCAAACATTTCGGTGACACCGGGGCAACAAATTTCAGTAGGAATAGGGGCTGGTGCCGCAAGGTCAAGCGGGCATATTACTGCTGGGGGCACAACAAGCTTTGGTTCATACTCAGTCGCAGGTGGTGCGGCAGAAGCCACGAATTATATTATCGGCGGTAATGGTGGTTCTGGTGGTGGTGGCGGTTCATATCCAGGCGCCCCATACGATGGAGGGGTCGATGGTTCCGCAGGAAAGCCTTACACTTATTCCGGTACAGTATATGCCGGAAATCCAGGAAGCGGGCAGGGAACAACAACTAGAGCATTTGGGGAAAATGGGAATACTCTTTATGCAGGTGCCGGTGGTGCAGGTTGCTACAGGAATCAGGGAAATCAAGTACAAGGCGCAGGAGGTGCAGGCGGTGGAGGTAGAGGATTTGACGCAAGTAATTGGGTAGCTACTGCAAGCGCTCTAACTATGTATAGCCCTTCTCTTTGTGATGGAGCTCCAAATACTGGCGGTGGTGGAGGCGGTGCTTTCTGGTATGCTTCACAAGATAATGCCAATCCTCATGAGACTACATCTGGAGCTGGAGGGTCAGGAATTGTAATAGTACGATGGATAGAGCAATAATGGAGGTAAGAATATGTGGTGCAATCAAATATTTAGTTTAATCAAAGATAATATAATTCAAAACATTATCGTAGCAGATAATTACGAGGTAGCGAGTCAGATTGCCATTGACCAATTTGGTAAAGATGCTATTGCAGTAGATACAACTCAATTTCCCCTGGTGATTGGATACAAGTATATTAATGGTGCTTTCTTCGAAGAGGACGGGGAAACGGTAGTAAACAGAAACCTTACAGCGGATGAAACTGCGGCAATGGCTTTGCAGAAGACAGAAGCTCTTGAAGCTCAAATCAATACTTCCATTGATACAGACACGGCAACCTTGGATGAGGTGAAAACCTATCTAATAGTCAAGAGCAAAGAAAACCTTGAATCCTACATTACAGCACATCCTATCACCTCAAGTTGCCATGGAGGAGTAGAAAAGCAGTATACCATTACTAAGGACAAGCAGACTCTGTTAACACAGATGATCCTAATTACACAGGTTGCACTTTCTGTCGGTGTTGAATATCAACCATCATGGAATGCGCAAGGAGAGCCTTGTACATATGATTGGACTTTGCAGGAACTGCAACAGCTTGCATTCGAAGCCGAAGCCATAGTCAGGCCGCTTATCAGCCATCAACAGACTATTGAAGCGGAAATAAATACTGCCGGTACGAAAGAGGATGCACTTGCAGTTGATATCACATTTTAGGAGGAGCCTATGAGAAAAATCTTAAAGGCTCTTTTTCTGTGGCTTATTGGCGGAGGGCTGTATTTTGGAATAGAAACGCTCTGGAGAGGATACAGTCACTGGACAATGTTTGTTCTGGGCGGTATCTGCTTTGTCCTGATTGGAGAACTAAACGAGCTTTATACATGGGATATGGTCTTAGTTAGTCAGATGGTTTTATCTGCAATAGGAGTAACGGTACTGGAACTTATTACGGGACTAATTGTAAATATAGGTTTGGGTTGGGGCATCTGGGATTATTCTCGGGTGCCCTACAATTTTTATGGGCAGATATGCTTGGTTTATACAAACTTATGGTTTTTTCTCTCACTGGTCGGAATCCTTTTAGATGATTTCATCCGATGGAAGTGGTTGGGAGAAGAGAAAATGCACTATAAAATACTATAGAAGGATGGATAATTAATGGAAAAATTATTTAACACAATCAGCATGGTAGTAGGAGTTATAGGTGGATTCATTTGTAATTGGCTTGGGGGTGCCGATTTACTGCTTAAAACCATTATTATTCTTGCGGTTATGGATTATGTAACTGGAATTATCAAAGGAATATATGAAAAGAAGTTGTCCTCTGAAATTGGCTTTAAAGGTATTCTTAAAAAAATTATGATTTTTATTGTGATAGCAACAGCTTGGACGATTCAGAGATTATTAGGGGATGCTATAGCTTTAAGAGAAATTGTTATCATGTTCTTCGTGGTAAACGAAGCTCTAAGCTTACTTGAAAATGCTGCAGTATTAATACCGGTACCAGATAAGCTTAAAGAAACATTACTGCAACTAAGAGATAAGGGGGAATCTCAGAATGACAAATAAAGAGTTTATCACACAAATAGCAGTGGCAGCAGTGAAGTATTATTCTACATACAAAATTCTTCCCAGTATGACCATTGCTCAGGCTTGTTTAGAATCCGGATGGGGAAAGACCGGCCTGGCTGTAGATTGTCGTAATTATTTTGGAATGAAATGGACCAGCTCTTGCGGTACAAACTACAAGGAGTACTCTACCCAGGAGCAAAAAAAGGATGGTACATGGTATACCGTGAAAGCAAAATTTAGAAAGTATCCGGATGTAGCAGCCGGAATTAAAGGTTATTACGACTTTTTGAATTATGCCCGATATAAAAACCTCAAAGGCATTACTGATTACAGGGAAGCTTGCATCCTCATCAAGGAGGATGGATGGGCAACAGATATTTCCTATACTCAAAAGCTTGTCAATCTGATTAAGGATAATGACCTTTGGCAATATGATCTACAGGCCATATATGTAAAAGCACCTACAGGAAACATCACACCGGATACCAATTTCCTGGCTATCGTCTGGCTGCAGGCACAGCTCAATACCTGTCTGGCCGGTGTAAAGGGATTTGTCCCTCTTGTAATTGATGGGGACTATGGAACAAAGACCAGAGTAGCGGTGCTGTTGTATTGGAAACAGCTTGGCTGGAATCCAAGTACGGGATGGAGCGCTGGAATAAATACGAAAAAGGCTCTTGTAACCGGCAGAAGAGAATAAAATAAGGCTGCCAATTAAGGCAGCCTATAATATATTAATTTATAATTGTAGCTCGATATCCGTATACATAAGTATTGGTGACTCCGGTCAATAGAATCTTATATTCAGCATTTGTAGCAAGAACGGGTAAATCAAAACCGCTTCCATATCCAGTAAAGACATCGTTCATAACCACATCGAAAGTTGAACCGTTCATTTTAAGTACAGTAATTCTATAAGAAGAACTTGTCTGAAGATCAAAAGAGAAATTCAAGCGGGTAAAAGCTGGAACAACCCAATTTCCATTGTTACCAAATATAACATCATCCAGACCAGTTGAAGCACCGTTACTAAGGTAATAGGAATCAGGACGATAATCATAATACTTTACTGTATCGGTATAAACGATTAATGTTGGCGTAGATGTTGTAGATGCAGATACAGTTGCTTCTGATGTTGTAACTGTGGCTGCCTGAGTAATAGTGGGTGCTGTAAATAAAACAGCGGCTAGTGCAAATGCCATAATACGTGATAAAACTTTTTTCATAATATAACCACCTTTCTTTAGCTGTTGGTATAGTTTATGCCAAGTTTTAAGTTGCACATTAAAATCTAATCCGGATTAAGAACTTTAATATATACATATTTTAACATTGACTATCGCAATAGTAAATGGACATTTATGTCCAATTATGCAAAAAATACCTCGGAGGATTTTCGATTTTAATAGTACAAAGATTTCCAGAGAAAATACATATTTAAAAGGCTGCCAATGACTGGCAGCCGTAATTTTAATTCAGTAAATATCCTCCGTAAAATACTATTGATGAATTGCTAAGAGATTCAACAAAAATGAAATAATCATTATCCGTAGATTTGGCAGGTATATCATAAATATATCCTCCGCCAGTACTTGTATAGTTTTCCTGGTGTACAATGTTACCAGATGCATCATAGAAGCATACACGGAAAGTACCTGTAATGCCGAGATCAAGTCTAAAATTCTTTCCTGCCGGTACATGCCAACGGCCATAAGCGTTTTCTCTGTCATATAAAGTTAGAGATTGGTGCGGTAACAATGTATATGAATCAGGAGAATAGCTATATAGTTTAATACCGTCTCCGAAATTTAGCAAAGTGGGAGAAGAGGATGGAATATCCCAATAACCATAATAATCGGTAACAGCAACATTACCAGCTGTAGGTACTATAAGAATTTTATAATAGGCATTAAAGGATTTTGGTGTAAAAGTATTTGCAAAATGATTAGCAGTCATAGGAAGTGTGAGGAAAATCTGATCATTCTGAAAAATGTACACTGTAAAAGTACTTGTACCAGTTAGATTACACTCAAAATTAAATGTTTGACCTGCAGGAACATACCATTGTCCATTGGAAGTAGTAATATCAAGCAGGGTAGTAGTTGTTGTGACATTATAATATGGGGTATATTGATACTGCCTAAAACCACCCACATCTACAGATAAAGTAGGTAAAGAGGATGCTGCCTGAGCAGTAGTAGGAGCAGAGAACAGGACAACTACAAGAGCTATTGCTAAAATACTTGATAGAACTTTTTTCATAATATAACCACCTTTCTTTTGTCAAACCATAGTAATAGTTATGCTATGTTATTAAGTTACTTATTAAAGCTCATTCCGGATTGAGATTTAACTACATACATATTTTAACAACGACTATGTTGATAGTCAATGGACATTTATGTCTATTTATAAAAAATAACCCCGAGTTATTTCACCCCGGGGTTTGTATTTAGAATCATTCAAGACCTATATCATGCATGGTATTATGTATATCCCCACTCATATGTCATAAGTAACACCTTATCAGCAATAGCTCCGATTCTGGGATAATCGTGGGCCTGATAGAGAAGACCGGCCTGCTCACCGGAAGTCTTTGGTGCCAGAGCAACAGTCAGGATATAGCCATTAGGCTCCAATTTCGCTTTGAGAGCAGCAATAAAGCTTATGAAACCTTCTTTGTCTTCCGGCAGTACAAATTCAAAATCAATGTCTACGCCACTGTAATTTTTATTTTGAACATTAGCGAGGATATTGTCAATGAGGCGGCTTTGCCCTTCCGGGTTCGTAAACATTTGATGGGCAATTTCGTTGCTGAAGGACCCAGTGTCGTCCATTGGCGCAAGAACCATAAGAGGAGCCACATTGTAATCTCTGGCTAGCTGAATTAATTCGGTATCGTCGATGGGTATTAGATCTCCTTGAGGAGTGAATCCGTAGGTAAACAGGGAAAGATAGGTCAGAAATGGGAGAGTCTTGCGTAAAACAGTGCGGTCAATATAGGGATAGGCGTAGGCATTGATAACAATATCACCAAAATTCTCATCCCGCCTGAAACTTATAATAACAACACTTCCGGGAATCAGAGCCTCTGTGTCGGCAATCCAGGGGTTATTTTGGAGAAGCCTGGTCGGAGTAGTATTATAAGTTTGTGCAATACCATATAAAGTATCGCCTTCAACTACTGTGTGAAATACTTCCGGAATTTGTATTACAAGGCTCTGACCCACTAAAAGGTTATTTGCATTTGTTAACTCGTTGTCCACGATAATTCTGTTAGGAGTTATATCATATTGGTTTGCTATAGATGAAATGGTATCACCAGGTTTGACAACATAGATGGTCATAGATATCGAAAGCTCCTGTGATGAGACTTTATAATCAATGTATGCTAAGATATCAAGGGTGTGATAACTTTTACCGGTTGGTATTGGACTATTCTTCTTTTGTAAGCAGTTCCATAATGGAGTGAAGATTTCCGATGGTTTTTGCAATTGTTTCTTTGTCAAACTTAACAGTGCATACTAAATCCTTAGGAACATTAACGGCTACCGATTTTAATTCCCGGCCCTTCTGAGTAAGGGTTATGACAACATTACGTTCATCATTGGAACTTCTGATACGGTTGATAAAATTCTGAGATTCGAGCTTCTTTAAGAGAGGGGTTAAAGTACCGGAATCAAGATAAAGCTTGTTTCCAAGGTCCTTTACGGTCAGATTATCTTCTTCCCATAAGGCTAGCATAGTAATATAACCGGTATAGGTCAAACCAAGGGGCTCTAAGATTGGCTTATATTTTTTAATGATTTCCTTGGAGCAGACATATAAGGCGAAACAAAGCTGATTATCAAGCTTTAGGATTTCATCACCGGATACGGACTCATTTATTTTATTTTTCATAATAACTACTCCTTTCGTGAATATCACATCTTTGATCTGATATTCCTGAATTCAAAGTTGAAAAAAGTTTTTTGTTTTTCAAGTTAAAAACCATGCCTTTTCAACACATACAATCTTTATCTATAAAGGTATAAATAATTAATTTTGTACAATTTAATAGTAATAAAAATTAGGTAAAATGTCAATAGTAAGTATTGACAAAATAAATAAAATTTTATACAATCTAATTAAGAAAAATAGAATATCAATCAACCAATTATAAGGAGGACTATATTATGAACGTATATGATTTTAAAGTAGATAATTTAAGAGAAGAAGAGGTTTCCTTAGAGGATTATAAAGGTAAAGTATTATTGATCATTAATACAGCGACCAAATGCGGATTTACACCTCAATACGACGAATTGCAGGATTTATATGAGAAATATAAGAACGAGGGCTTCGTGATTCTTGATTTCCCCTGCAATCAGTTCGGGGCTCAGGCACCTGGCAGCAATGAGGAGATTCACAGTTTCTGTGATGCTAAATTCGGAATTACTTTCCCTATGTTTTCAAAAATTGAAGTAAATGGTGAGAATGCTCATCCTCTGTACAAATTCCTCACAAGCCAGAAAGGATTTCAGGGTTTTGACGAAGGACATGAATTAACACCTATTTTAAATCAGATGTTAAGTAAAGCTGACCCTGAATTTGATAAGAAACCCAGTATTAAGTGGAATTTCACAAAGTTCTTAATTGACAGAGAAGGAAACGTATCGGAAAGATTTGAGCCCACAGAAGATATAGGCATTATAGAAGATAAGATTAAGGAATTAATTTAAGTTAAATATACGGAGCCGTATTAAAATAATTCTATTTTCCAGAGGCATGTGATGTGCGGAGTAAGGGCTGTTTCATGATTGCTTATATAGATGGATATTAAAATTGTATTTATGAGAAAAAAGCATTGAAAAGCCCCTCCATTGGTGTTAAAATTTATCCAATAAAATTTGCATACACTCTGTCAGACGGAGACGTCATTACGAAAGTAATGGCGTTTTTTTTGATTGATGACCTCGATGAAAGGGGATTGAATTATGCATCGTATATTTGACAATACATTGACGGGATTAGACAATAACTTATCATCAAAAGAGGAGCTGCATCTATTCTGCAGGCTGTTAACAGATATAGGAGTAGATGCAATAATGCTTTCTTTGCCTGCCTATGAAAAGATGGGATATCTTCCCGAGGAAGGGGAGTATATACTACGGATTGATAATCCGAAGGATATGGAGAGATACCCCGGGTTTTATAGATATGTCTGTCCTTTAGACAATTACCTTGGGAATATTGAAAATATGATACCAGAGATTTCTATTAGTACTGCCAGAGAACTTATTAAACTTTATAGCTTTAATCGCCATAAAGAGCTTTGTATCACAGGCCTTGGTGACTTGATGTGTTTCGGATTCGAGAAAACAATGGCAGAAATAAAGGAGGTTCTTACTAATACGAAGATAATATTAAACCCCGATAACACTTACCATTGTGCCAGTGCAGCGGCCGTGCAATGGTTATTAAGTTACGGGAGTGATGCCATCATGAGTTTTGCAGGGCATAGTAATAATGGCTCAACAGAAGAGGTTCTCATGGCACTGCGCCTTGCTATCAGGCATAAAGCAGGAAAAGATCTGACAGTACTTCCGAAGCTTACAACACTTTATGAAAGTATATCAGGAAAAAATATAGGCAATAAGAAACCCATAATCGGTAAAAATATCTTTAAGGTGGAATCTGGTATTCATGCGGATGCTATCAGTAAAAATCCAGCCACCTATGAAGCCTATGAACCTTCCAGTGTTGGAGGAAGGACAGAACTTGTCATTGGTAAACATTCCGGTAACAAAGCTGTTCGAATGAAATTAGAGGAGCTGAAGTTACCGATTCCGGACGAGGAAGGAATACAAAAGCTTCTGGAATATATAAAAGGAATATGTGCAGCTAATCGAGGAAGTCTTTGCGATGAAGAATTTGCTGACATTGCAGTTAAGGCAGGTGCCAATGAAAGAAGTTAGATATATCGTTGATACAACGTTACGGGATGGGGAGCAAAGTCCCGGTATTGCTCTTTCCAGAGAAGATAAGACTAAAATAGCCGGACTATTGGATGATATCGGAGTATATGAGATTGAGGCAGGCATCCCTTGCCTGGGGAAAATGGAAAGTGATTGTATAGCAGAAATCTCCGCCAAAGCAAAGAAAGCAAAGATATCCGTCTGGAGCCGCATGAATCCCCTGGATATTAAGGAGTCTTTGGCCTGTAAGCCACATATATTGCATATAGGAACCCCGGTATCTTATATTCAGATATACAGTAAGCTAAAGAAAAATAAAACCTGGGTGCAAAAGAATATTCTGGACTGTGTGGACATTGCCTTAAATCAGGGGGTGGAGGTTACGGTGGGGTTAGAAGATGCCTCAAGATCAGATATCGGTTTTATTCTCGGATTGATAAGAGAATTAGAAAAAGCCGGTGTCAGAGTGGTTCGCCTGGCAGATACGGTAGGGATTCTGACACCGGGAAGGGCAAAAGAGCTTGTAGAGACTATTAAGGACTATTGTAATGTTGAGATAGAAATGCATGTGCACAATGATCTGGGAATGGCAGTTGCCAATTCTATTGTAGGTGCAAGAGCAGGTGCGGCTTTTATAGACTGTACGCTCTTTGGCATCGGAGAAAGAACCGGCAACTGTAATTTCTATGATTTCCTTCATGCCAGTGAAGCAATCTTTCAGTTTGACATGACAAAAAACCAAGTAAAAGAGTTGGAAGCGGAATGCTATGGGCTCTTAAAGGGAGCGATGTAGATTATAGCATTTTAAAATCCGAAATAAGGGACTGCAGTTCTTTTATTTGTCCGTTTACTTTACTGCTGATGTCTGCAATTGAAACCATGGAAGCCAGGATCTCTTCCGAACCGGCAGAGGTCTCTTCCGTGGTAGCAGCGTTTTCCTGTGCGCTGGCAGAAAGATTACTGATATGAGCTACCACATTGGTACAGCTTAAGCCCATCTGTCCGGTAATCTGGTTCAGAGCCTCGATTTGAGCGTTAATTATTTCAAGGCTGTTTGCAATATCCATGTATTTATTTTTGGTATTATCCACACTCTTTGTCTGGGCTTGTACAGTATCTTTTACAAAAGCACTTTCCTCTTTGGCTAAGGCAGCATTATCCTGTAATTCTTTTAATAATTCATTGATTGTTCCTACGGAATGAGAGGACTGTTCAGCAAGCTTTCTAATCTCGTCAGCAACTACGGCAAATCCTTTTCCGGCTTCTCCGGCTCTGGCAGCCTCAATACTGGCGTTTAAAGAGAGAAGATTGGTCTGTTCGGATATTCCTGATATCAGTGAACTGGCTTCTCCGATTCTGTCCGCACTTACATTGATTTTTTCTATTACATCCAGTATTCGGTAAAAGGTACTCTGGCTGTTCTTATTGACCTCTGAAAGGGTATTTACCAGTTTTAGACCCTCCACACCGGCTTCATTGATCTGTTTGGTCGCTTTGGCAAGCAGTTCGCTGTTTTGGGAACTGTCTTTGATAATCTGTTCCAGGTTGGCAATCTCTGCTGCAGATTGTTCGGTATCGGTCGCCTGGGAAGAGGCGGTTCCGGCTATTTCTTCGATTGCTCTTGCAATCTCGCTGGTTGCGGTGCTGACCTCATCGGCATTTCGTACCATTGTTTGTGCGGCATCACTTACTTCGTTGGAGGTATTGCTTATTTGACCGACAATTTCCTGGAAGGAAGAGAGTACCATATTAAAAGAGGAAGATAATACACCAAGCTCATCCTTGCTGTTTAAGGTCAGAGGACTTTGTGCAAGATTCTTATTTGCCAGATTATTCATCCTGTCTGTTACGGCTTTTAGATGATTTCTTAAATAGCGTATTATAAGAACGGCAATGAAGAGAATAGCGATTATTATAATGACAGTCCATATAACAGTCTGCATAATGCTTTGGTGAATATCCGCTTTTAACTGTATGGAAGAGTATTCACTGTAGAGGGTAAGTAAATCTTCCATGTTATCCAGACAGCTTCTGGCGGCATCAAAGGACGCATCCATCTTTTTGTAGTCACCATCGCCGGTTTCAGGGTCATAAGCTGCCTTCCAGGCAGCGAAATTTGCATTAAAGTCATCCAGGAGTTCTTTTATGGTTTTATCTTTTTGAAGATATCCATTGGGGTCATCAGCAGTTTCCGAACCCTTAAGAAGGACAAACAGCTTATGTGGTGTATACTCGTTTAAGAGTTTTGAATTGCCCTTTAGGTAGGTGGCAATCTTATTGGCATTGTCACTTGCCTGCTTGGCATTATCGGTATATGTAGTACGTAAATCAGCAAGCTGCTTCGTATCGGAATCATCAAATATACTAATCTTTAGAGCGGCCTGACTTGCCTGATAAAAATCTCTGTCACTGCTTAAAAGGCTTGTATGCGTCAAATATAAATCATTGTAATAAATGTCCCGGCTTTTTTCATAATTTGAAGTAGTGGTTGAAATTAATGCGAATAACATTAATCCCAATTCAATGATTGCCGGCAGAATAATTAGGAACAGTTTCCCTCTGATAGATAGATTTTTAAACATAGTGTTTGCCTCCGGTTTCTATAATACAATACTAAAATATTATACCATTCCAGACGTTAAAATACTACAAAATATTCCTTAATGTCCTTTAAAACGACAAATTGACGATAAAAAAAGAGAGCCGGAACATACCGCTTGCAGGCAGTAGGTTTCAGCTCTAAATAGGTGGGCAGACGTGTGGCAGACTGTTTAAGACTGTTTATTGGAATGCCTTCATATAGTCGCCATGGGCAGTAATTAATTCGTCGCACATATTTCTGATATCTTCCATATTCAACTCGGCAGCGGTATGAGGGTCCAGCATGGCAGCCTGATAAATATAGCTGCGATCTCCGGTTACGGCGGCTTCAATGGTTAATAGCTGTGTGTTGATATTAGTCATATTCATAGCGGCACACTGAACCGGAAGCCTTCCTACGTGACAGGGATTGATTCCTCTGTTGTCAATAAGGCAGGGAACTTCTACACAGGCATCGGAAGGAAGATTGTCAATGAGACCGGTATTTAATACATTACCTCCGATTTTATAAGGAACTCCTGTGATGACAGCTTCCATAATATAGGAAGCATATTCATTTGAACGCTCATGGGTGATATTGCCGTTGTCCAGAATGGTTTCCTTATCCTTTGCCCAGCCGGCAATCTGATTAATACATCTTCTGGGATATTCATCTAAAGGAATATTGAATTTATCAATCATTTCCGGATAACGGGATTTGATAAACAAAGGATTGTATTCCGCATTATGTTCACTGGACTCGGTACAATAATATCCGAAATTCCTTATATATTCGAAGCGTACCATATCGTCATGCTTTTCGGTTGCATTCTTTTGGGCAGCTCTCATTTTAATCTCAGGATACAGGTCATTGCCGTTCTTATCCTTTAATTCCAAAAGCCATCCCATATGGTTAATACCTGCAATCAGTTCTTTGCGTCCTTCCAGTTTGTCCTCCATACCAAGCTTTTTCAAAAGACCTTCGGAGCACACCTGAACACTGTGGCACAAGCCGACAGTCTGGATTTTAGTGTAACGCTGCATATATCCGGAAAGCATTGCCATGGGGTTAGTATAATTTAAAAACAGAGTATCCGGACACACTTCCTCCATGTCCCTTGCAAAATCAGCCATAACGGGAATGGTTCTGAGTGCTCTCATGATTCCGCCAATACCCATAGTATCTGCAATTGTCTGTCTTAAGCCGTATTTCTTCGGGATTTCAAAATCTGTTATGGTACAGGGGTCATAGCCGCCTACCTGGATGGCATTGACTACGAAATTAGCATTTCTTAAGGCGTCCTTACGGTTCTCTACTCCCAGATAGGTCTTGATTGTGGCGCGGCCTTTGTTGATGTTTTTGTTGATTGATTCTAATATAATCTGCGACTCACCAAGCCTTACGGGGTCAATATCATAAAGGGCAATTTCGCTTTCGCACAGTACGGGAGTGCACATACAGTCACCAAGTACATTTCTTGCAAATATAGTGCTCCCAGCTCCTAAAAAGGCAATTTTAATCATTTTTTTCTTTCCTCCTCTTGAGAATTTGAATATAGCTATATTCTATAGGAATGGAAGGAAAGTGTCTCTGATTTTTGTTTCAAAAATCTTGTCATTATGTTGCATTTTATTCATTTGCACCTCTTCGGAATTTTTGCGGCGAAATGCTGAACTTATTCTTAAAATAATTAGAAAAATAGTGCTCGTCATGAAAATTCAAGTCCAGAGAGATCTCTTTGATACTCTTATTGGTATTAAGCAACAGAAGTTTTGCCAAATCCAGTCTTTGCTTCATCAGATATTGATAGGGGGTCACACCGAATGCTTGCTTAAATATCCGGATAGTTTGAGAAGGAGAGCGGTATATAAGCCCGGCTAATGTATCTAAGGATATTTGCTCTTTGCTGTGTTTATCAAGATAGGCCTTCAGTAGGGAAGCTTCCTCTGATTCTATCATAACATCAGAATTCAGGTTCTCGTGAAGAAAAAGTATCATTTCAAAGAAAATAAGAGAAGCTTCTTTTGTGAAACTGCCGTTATCAAGAGGGTCTTTTGCCTTATTCAGAATTCGATAGAAATACGGACTTAAATCGACCCCTTTAATATGAGATATATTTCCCAGGCTGTAAAGAGACAATAGAGCTTCAATGAGAGGGCCTTTGGCATTGAACCATATCTTAATCCAGGGATTTTCCTTATGGGAGTAGTATTCGTGATTACTGTTTTTCTTTAAGATGTAGGTATCGCCTTTAACGGCAGTAAAAGTCTTACCGTCACAGTTAACTGTTCCTCTACCCTCTAAGATATATTCAAAGACATAGATAGGACTGTTTCTTCTGGATATCCGGTAAGTCTCGTCGCAGTAAGAAATACCTGCTAAATCAATAAAAAATTCCATATCTTTTTTGTTGTCTGGTAAAAAGCTGTAAATATCTTCTCTCATGCGTATAATCCTCACCTTTAAATCAATAATCTCCATTTTATCAGTCCTATTATAGCATTATAATACAAGTTAGAGAAAAAACAAAATATCAGAATTTAAAATTTGAACCGGAAAGGGAATAAAAATGAGTGACAAGCATATGAATTTAACAGAGAACCAAACAAGGGAAGAATATCCGAGACCGCAGTTTGTAAGGAAAGAGTGGATAAATCTCAATGGAATATGGGATTTTGAAATGGACTTTGGAAAGAGCGGAATAGACCGTAAGCTTTATGAAGGGGAAGGGTTTTCTAAGAAAATATTAGTTCCTTTTTGCCCTGAGAGCAGTTTATCCGGAATTAATCACAAAGATTTTATGAATATGGTCTGGTATAAAAGAGAATTTTCTATAAATAAAGCGGAAGGGAAACGAACCCTGCTGCATTTTCAGGCAGTGGATTACCATACAACTGTTTGGATTAACGGCAAGAAAATAGGAGAGCACAAAGGCGGTTACACCCCATTTACTTTTGATATTACAACTTTTATAACAGAAGGAACGAATCAGGTAGTCTTATGCGCCAAAGATAATCCAAGAGAAAAATTCCAGCCGCGGGGAAAACAGAGCGGACAGTATTATTCCGCTGGTTGTGACTATACGAGAACCACCGGTATCTGGCAGACCGTATGGCTTGAATTCGTATCCGAGAGCTATTTAAAAGAAGTTAAATTCTATCCCAATGCAGCGGAAGGATTGTTAAATGTCAGCGGTTATGTGGAAGGACCTTTAAAGAACTTAAGTCTTGTGGCGGAAGCTTTCTATCAGGGAGAAGCCATGGGAAAGGCAGAAATTACGGTACAGGGAAAAGAAATAAATTTCTCTATGGCGCTAAAGGAAAAACATCTATGGATGCCCGGAAAACCGGAGCTCTATGACCTTAAGCTGACTTTGTCAAAGGGAAAGGCCGTTACGGACGAGGTTGAGAGTTATTTCGGACTTCGTGATATTTCATACGACCAAGAGGGAGTAAGAATTAACGGTGAATTGATCTATCAAAGACTTGTATTGGATCAGGGCTTTTACCCCGATGGTATTTATACGGCTCCTTCGGAAGAAGCATTAAAGAAAGATATATTGTTATCTATGGATATGGGCTTTAATGGGGCCAGACTTCACCAGAAAGTATTTGAACCAGCCTATTTATACTGGGCAGATCATCTGGGATATCTTGTTTGGGGAGAATATGCCAGCTGGGGAGTTGATATGACGGATATCTCTGCATTGAATGTATTCCTGCCGGAGTGGATGGAAGCAGTAAACAGAGATTTTAACAGTCCAGCGCTGGTCGGTTGGTGCCCTTTTAATGAGACCTGGGATAAGAATGGATTCTGGATAGCCGACGGAAAATATATGTATGGCACCAGACAGGAAGATTCCATATTAAAGCTTATATATGAGGTCACAAAGGCGATGGACGGCATGCGCCCTGTTATTGACACCAGCGGAAATTTCCATATTATTACGGATATTTTTGATATACATGATTATGAGCAGGATGGAGAAGCTTTTGCAAAGAGATTCGAGCCAATGAATAATGGCGGTGAAACTTATGTTACATTTCCTGACCGGCAGAGCTACCAGGGACAGGCATATTTTGTGTCAGAATACGGCGGTATCTGGTGGAGCGATGAGGAAAGAGATGGATGGGGCTATGGGCAAAGACCGGCTTCCAGAGAAGAATTCCTGGAAAGATACAGGAGCCTCACAACGACTCTTCTGAAAAATAAAAGGGTCAGCGGCTTTTGCTATACACAGCTCTATGATGTAGAACAGGAGATGAACGGCCTTTATACCTATGAAAGAAAAGCTAAATTCGATCCTGCTGTGATAAAAGAAATTAATATGCAGTCAGCAGCTATTGAAGAATAAGAGCCGGTATGCCATAATAAAAGTAAATAAGTGATACTGTTAACTTAAATATATCAGCAGAAATGGGAGGCAGATTAGAAGTATTATGAACAGCAAGTCCGATATCAATATATATTACTGCGGGGAAGAAGCTTGTGATCCGGGGCATTTTTTCGGACCGGCTATCCGCCCCCATTATCTGCTGCATTTTATTTTAAACGGAAAGGGTTATTATGAATCCAGAGGAAAACGTTATACGGTCGGCAAAGGAGAAGCATTTCTAATAAGACCCCAGGAGATTACCTATTATGAAGCGGATAGGGAAGAGCCATGGGAATACTCCTGGGTCGCTTTTGACGGGGAGAAGACAGAGGAGATGCTAAAGCGGGCAGGCTTTACAAATGACAGGCCTATCTGTAATATCCTAAAAATTGAGGACTGTGCGAAATATCTCCATCAGCTTATCAAAGTATTTGATAAGGCTGACAGTAATGAGTATGAATTAATCGGTCTTTTTTATCAGATTTTTTCAACGGCTGAAATGGTGTATCAGAAAGAGGAAGAAGCGGCCGAACAGGGATATTATGTGAAAGCCCTTACCTTTATCCGTCATAATTACGGTTATGATATCAAAGTTTCCGACATCGCAAGATATGTTGGCATAGACAGAACCTATCTCTTTAAGATATTTAAGCATTTCCTTGGAAAATCGGTAAAGGACTATTTAACAGAATACCGGCTGCTTACCGCAAAATATATGCTGCAGCGAACTTCCTATAATATGACTGAGGTTGCATTATCCTGCGGCTTTTATGACTTGTCCTCTTTTTCCAGGAATTTTAAGAAAGCGGAAGGGGTTACACCTATGCAATATAGAAGCAGGCTCTTAAAGGAGACAGGAAGATAGCAGTCTGCGAAATCCTCGGCATAATCTTGCGGTGCGTTAATATGATAGCATATATTCTATAATCTAAGGATTGTATTCTTATCCTGACCCTATTATAATAATTCAGGCAGAAGAATTTAAGAACGGCTGTGGGAAAAGAAAGAGGGCACTTGGATTATGACTTTGGATCAGTTAAGAATTGGAAAAAAAGGCCGTATTATTTCTGTGAGCGGTAAGGGAGCTTTGCGGGACCGGCTTTTAGATATGGGATTGACACCGGGGACAGAGGTTATGGTAAGAAGAATGGCACCCTTTGGAGATCCTATTGAAATACTTCTTCGGGGATACGAATTGACGCTGCGTTTGGAAGACGCTAAAAATATTGAAATAGAAAGGGTAAAATTATGATTACATTTGCGCTGGTAGGTAATCAAAATTGTGGGAAGACCACTCTTTTTAATCAATTGACAGGCTCCAATCAGCATGTGGGTAATTTCCCCGGTGTAACAGTTGAGAGAAAAGAGGGAACGGTTCGAAAGCAGAGAGAGGCTATGGTAGTGGATCTGCCGGGTATCTACTCTTTATCTCCTTATACGAAGGAAGAGATTGTCACAAGGGATTTTATTGCCAGGGGACATCCGAAGGGCATTATTAACATAGTGGATGCAATGAATATAGAAAGAAATCTGTATTTAAGCCTGCAGTTGATACAATTTGGAATACCTATGGTTATTGCACTTAATATGATGGACGAGATAAGCGTAAACGGCGGTGTTATAGATATTGAAGAGCTTCAGGAAAGACTTGGAGTTCCTGTGGTGCCTATTTCAGCCGTTAAGAATCAGGGAATTGATAAACTGGTACAAACAGCTATTGAGACGGTTACGAAGAACCGTATTCCAAAGAAACAGGATTTCTACAGCGGAAAATGTGCCGCTGCATTGGCAGACATTACAGCAATGCTTTCAAAGACTGCCAGAAAGCATCATATAAATGCCGTTTTTGCGGCTGGCAAGCTCTTAGAAAATGACAGCAAGATAGCAGAGGATCTGCAATTGCAGCCGGAAGAAGAGAATGCAATTGAGAAAAGAATCCGCAGAATGGAACATGAAGTGCTTACGGATAGAAAAGCAGCAATGGCTGACATGCGGTATCGTTTTATTGATGAGTTATGTACAAAAACGGTTATCAAACCAAAGGAAAGTAAACAGCATCGGCGCAGTATCCTGATAGATAACATACTTGCGAACAGATATCTTGCCATTCCCATCTTTCTTGGCATTATGCTCCTTATCTTCTGGCTGACCTTCGGAGTTATCGGAAGTTCCTTAAGTGACTTACTTGGCAGTGCAATTCAGTTGTTCTCCGATTATATAAGAAAGCTGCTGACCGGCTTTGAGGTGAATTCCGTTTTAATTTCCCTGATAGCGGACGGTATTCTTGCCGGTGTCGGAAGTGTGTTGTCCTTTGTACCGACAATAGTGATATTATTTTTATTCCTGGCTCTGTTAGAAGACAGCGGCTATATGGCAAGAGTTGCTTTTATTATGGATAAGCTGCTTCAAAAGATTGGGTTATCCGGCCGCAGTTTTGTACCGATGATTATTGGTTTTGGCTGCAGTGTTCCGGCAGTTATGGCTACCAGAACTCTGCCGAGTGAAAGGGACCGGAGAATGACAATATTCCTCATTCCTTTTATGAGCTGCAGCGCAAAGCTTCCTATATACGGGATGTTTACCATGGCATTTTTTCCGAAAAACCGTGCCCTTATTATGATTTCTCTTTACATATTCGGAATGGTCATGGGCGTTATCAGCACTTTTGTTTTAAAAAAGTTCATTTACAAGGGGGAGCCGGACCGGTTTGTGATGGAATTGCCCAATTACCGTCTTCCGGGAACCAAAAGTGTACTGTTATTATTGTGGGACAAGACAAAAGATTTTTTAACGAGAGCTTTTACCGTAATCTTCCTGGCTACCATTGTGATATGGTTCCTGCAGAAATTCAACTGGCAGCTAAAGCCGGTAGAGGATAGTGCGGGAAGTATATTAGCCGGAATAGGTCATATCATTGCTCCTGTATTTCGTCCGCTGGGATTTGATGACTGGAGAGCTTCTACGGCGCTAATCACCGGTTTTATGGCAAAGGAAGCAGTAGTCAGTACCTTTGGTGTTCTGACAGGTGCAGGTTCTGCCAGGCTTCCTCTGGCCCTCTCACAATTAATGACACCACTGGCGGCATATGCCTTCTTAATCTTTACGTTGATCTATTCTCCCTGTGTAGCAGCAATCAGCATTATCAAAAGAGAGTTAAATACCCGTACAGCCTTAAGAGTTGCCGCTTACCAAACAATTGTGGCATGGTTCTGTGCCATGATAGTATATCAGATAGCAAGGATTTTCTTTTAATAAAAAGAGTATCAACAAAATAAATAATAACATAGCAGCCTGTCGGATTTGTATATTATACTAATTGTTATGATATGAAGAACCAAAACCCCGCCTCAATATATTCACAGGCAAGTTGCACAAAATAGAAAGAACTCATGCGCCTTGGAACCAGTGCATGAGTTCTTTCTATTTTGTGCAACTTGCCGTCCGATTTTGAAAACTCCCCTTTTGACGCTCAAATCATTACTTTTATGATTCCAGTATTTTCTTAATCCAGAACGGAACAAGTGAAAGGGGTCCCTCGTCTAATGTTTACAAAGCGAAGATGCTTTAGAGAATTCGTACAACGCTCAATATATAAATAAGGACATAAAAAATAAAAACGAAAGGTCAGGTAAGAGTCTATGTTGAAAAAATATAATCAGGTCGTATTTATGATGGTTGGAGTGAGCTTAGCTTTTGTTTTAATGATAACTGCTAATTTTATCACAGCTAATACGGTATCACATACCCTTTATAGTAAACAGGCCGCATACATGACAATGGACAGCAAAGCAGAATCCATAATACCGGCCAACGATGAGATCAACACTCAGACAGGCCGTTCCCCTATTGTAATATTATCCGTTCTTACAATTGTGCTGATTTTGAGCGGCACCCTTTATGTAGCGCAAAAAGAGCAGAAGTAACTTCTGTTATAACAAAATGGTACAAAATTCGACAATGATTAATATACTATATTGGTGGCTGAAATAAGAGTAGTGGTTTCAGTCACCGGGCCTTCCTATACACCATAGTGGAAGAGCAAATATAGAAAGGAAAATGCGTAATGAAATTTTTTAGTAAATTTCATACGGATTTGAAAAGAGAAAGGGTCGGATTAATACCATTTGAAGTACAGAAGGTTCATGAAAGTGCCAGCGAAATACCTCAGGGAATACAAATGATCAATGCTCCGTATCTCTGGGAAGCCTCAAAGAAAGGGGACGGCGTGGTAGTTGCTATTATTGATACGGGCTGCCAGACTGACCATCCGGATCTTGCAGGCAGAATTATAGGCGGAAGAAATTTCACCAGTGATTATAGCAAGGATGTTAATAAATTTGAGGATAACAACGGACACGGCACCCATGTTGCAGGTACTATTGCAGCCATAGAGAATAATATCGGTGTTGTCGGAGCAGCTCCGCTTGTAAAACTTTTAATTCTGAAAGTATTGGATAAGAACGGAAGCGGAAGTTATCAGAGCATTATTGACGGCATTAATTATGCTGTTTCCTGGAGAGGCAGTAACGGAGAAAAAGTCAGAGTAATATCCATGTCCCTTGGCGGTCCAAGTGATGTAGTAAAACTTCATGATGCGGTAAAAAATGCAGTTGCCAATGATATTTTGGTAGTTTGTGCGGCAGGAAATGAAGGAGATAACAACAGTAAAACCAATGAATACAGTTATCCCGGAGCTTATAATGAATCTATCGCAGTAGGTGCCATTGATTTTAATAAAAAGATTGCTACGTTTAGTAACAGCAATGATAATGTAGATTTGGTTGCCCCCGGTGTTGGAATATTATCCACTTATATCGGCGGCAAATACGCCACTTTAAGCGGTACTTCTATGGCTACTCCTCATGTTTCAGGTGCTCTTGCACTTATTATTAATGAAAGTGAGAGCACTTTCCAAAGGACACTTACGGAACCTGAGCTGTATGCACAGCTGATAAAGAAAACAGCAGACTTAGGAATCAGTAAGAAGAGCCAGGGAAATGGCATGCTGGATTTATCCAGATAATTGAACATCATCTTATTATCAGATAAAATACAATGGGAATCTGCATTAAGCAGATTCCCTTGTATCGTTTTGCACCAATGATTAATCAGTGCAGTCTCTCAATATTCAGTTGTAATTGTAACAATACCCTTCTAAGCGAATCCGAATGAAATAGTACTTATCTTCATGACATTAGCCAGTCCAACTTAACCATCTCCTAAATTTGCTGTTATGGGGTTACACTACAGTTTGAGACGAGCTGTAGTTTTTATCTTTATTGTCAATGGAGTACAGGCGGCATCTGAAGAGAAAGTTAAGAACTTTCATTTCATTTGCTTTTGTATCCATTCATTATTATAAACAAAAGAGCTTTTATTATACGGAATATATGCTGTAAATACTGGAAAGCAGAAGAAAGCAGAAACAATTCCTAAGAAAATCCGGGAAAGTATAATATCAATAAAATGCTAAAAGTAAGTCAAAAACTTAATATACGAATACAAAAGAAGCCTTCCTGCGAGTTTTCGTCGGAAGGCTCTTTTGTGAATGAGTCTTGTAGGACTCATCTCATTTTTAGTTTGTATACAGAATGAGAGAAACTGTATTTCAATTTTATATTGAAGGATAACTGCACAAATATCCTGTTGGTCCCTTCAAGACATTACTCGTTAACAAAATTGACTTCTACTTTTATATAAGCTATCTGTATCAGGTTCATGTTCTTAAAAAGAAGATATTTGATTTGCTATCCACTCTCTATTATGTATGATATCAAAGAAAATATACGTATTAAAGGTTTATTTTGCACATATCATTTAAATAATGAGTTTTTTGTGAAGAGCCGAAATCAAGGTTGTATTCTAAACAAGTATACAATATAATGTAGTAGTGTGAGGGATTAAAAAAGCAAATCTTCCTTCTGAATTTAAGCTTTAAACAGTGTTATGGATGGTCTGTATTGTATATGGCTTGTGCGTTCCTCAGACAAATATATATAACTCTGAATAGATTAAAAATTGGAGAGAATTTATGACTAACTGGATTATTGATTTTATGAACCAATTCGGATATCTTGGAATTACATTTTTAATTGCACTTGAGAATGTTTTTCCGCCGATTCCTTCTGAAGTTATATTGACCTTTGGCGGTTTCATGACTACCTTTACTGCTTTAACGGTAGAAGGTGTTGTATTGTTTGCAACTCTGGGTTCTTTAATTGGTGCCGCTATTCTTTACGGTGTGGGAAACATCCTATCTATGGAAAGAATGGAAAAGATATTAGACGGTAAGATTGGAAAAATTCTGCATCTAAAAAAAGAGGATGTGGGCAAAGCATATACCTGGTTCAATTCCAAAGGTAAAATAACCGTCTTAATATGCCGTTGTATACCTATTGTCCGCAGCCTTATATCCATACCGGCAGGCATGTCTGGTATGAATTTTGGAATCTTCTTTCTGCTGACAGCAATTGGCTCCCTTGTCTGGAACATAGTGCTGGTATTACTTGGTAAGGCAGCAAGCAGTTCATGGGAGAAGATAGTGGATAAAACAGATGCTTTTACACATATCACAATCATTGCCCTCGGCGTATTATTCGTTGTCTTGGTATTTTGGTTTTATAAATCAAGAAAAAAGAATAAAGATAATAAATAATTATTAAAATAAAAGCAGGAATGGATGAGTTTCCATTCCTGCTTTATTTTTAGTAAGTTTTATTCTCTTTTGCTTTGAAGGATTCACAATCTGTATCTTCTGCTTTTGAAGAGTAAGATTCGCTTTTGCCAACCATAATTTTGTCCAGTGTACAATGCTCTGAATCACCTGCATGATATTTACATTCTGATACGCTGCAACCTATGCTTGAATTAATGTCCATCTTAAAAATCTCCTTTCGAAATGGGTAGAATGATTTTCGCGAAAGATTTGAAAAGTTCTTTGCAGTAGTTAGAATGTACTTTTTGCCCATTTTTATTCAGTTATTTATTGCTAATGAGACACAATTAAATTGCCGCCGGAGTAAACTTTTTCAATATTGTAATTTTTATCCATTATAATAAAATCAGCGCGTTTGCCTGCTTCTATGGAGCCGATTTCATTATCTGCATGGATTGCTCTGGCGGGATATAAGGTAGCACTAAGAACTGCCTGTTCAACGGGAATACCGATCTCAATGCACTTCTTAAAGGCTTTATAGATTGTGGTAGTAGATCCGGCAATGGTACCGTCCTCCAAAGCTGCCTTTCCGTCTTTTACAAATACCTTTTGTCCGCCCAGTTCATAAGGACCGTCCTCCAGACCGGCCGCACTCATGGAGTCAGAGATAAGAATTAATTTTTCGGGGAAAGCTTTAAATACCAATCTCATAACGGAAGGATGGATATGAATTCCGTCGCAGATAATCTCTGCATTTATAGGGCAGTCAGATACCGCACCGACAATACCCGGTGCTCTGTGATGAAGGCCGTTCATAGCGTTGAATAAATGGGTCACATGAGTTGCACCTGCCTCAATTGCTTTTACGGCGGTATCGTAATCACAGGAGGTATGGGCAAGAGATATTATTTTCTTTTTACTGTATTTTTCAATAAAGGGAATAGCTCCCGGTAAATCCGGGTCAAGGTCTATAATGCGGACTCTGTCGCCGGATAAGTCATTTAATTCCTCATATTTCTGCTCGTTAATTGAGAGCAGATATCTGGTATCATGAGCTCCCTTTTTAGAGACGCCAAGGAAAGGACCCTCCATATTGATGCCGATAATCCGGCTGCCCTTAGTACCTTTCTCACAAACTTCCCTGATATTTTCCATCGCTTTTTTGTATGTATCATAGCCAATGGTCATAGTAGTCGCAAGGATAGAGGTGATTCCGTTTTCACTGTAGAATTCACACATCTTTTCCAGTTCATCAGGAGCAGAAGTGGTAAAGTCATATCCGATACAGCCATGGGAGTGTAATTCAATAAAGCCGGGAATTATGAGCTTATCTGTTAAGTCCAAAGTTTCATTTTCTTCATCGTTAGTAGCAGAATCCTGAAAAAGGCCGTTAGAAACAGTGATATCAGCCGGCTGAAATTTGCCGTCTATAAATACCGAAGCATTTTTTAATAACATAATGATAACCATGTCCTTTCTGGTAGCTGTATATCATAGTTACAGGTACAAAGCTACATGTTTTTATTCAAAGGAATATACAACTGTTACATCCGGATGAAATTGCAGAATGGAAGCCGGAAGCTCCGGAGTTACCGGACCGAATAAAGCTTTTTGGATGATGTCCTGTTTGTCAGGGCCGTTGGCAATCAGAAGTATTTTCTTAGACTGCATAATAGAGCGGATACCCATAGTAACTGCCTTGTCAGGAACCTCTTCTAAGGATTGGAAGAAACGGGCATTAGCCTTTCTTGTTGTTTCATCCAATTCCACAACATGAGTTGTCTTCTCAAAGGATGCATCCGGTTCATTAAAGCCAATATGTCCGTTGTGTCCGATGCCTAAGAGCTGTAAGTCAATGCCGCCAAGATCGGCAATTAGCTTCTCATAACGGGAACATTCCTCCTCCGGATCATTTGCAAGACCGTTGGGTACATTGGTATTGAGCGGATTGATGTTAATATGGGAGAAGAAGTGCTGATTCATGAAGTAACGATAGCTCTGAGGGTTCTCAGGAGAAATACCCCAGTACTCATCCAGATTAACGGATGTTACTTTGGAAAAATCCACATCTCCCTTCTGATACCATTCAATAAGCTGTTCATAGGTTCCGATGGGAGTGGAGCCTGTTGCAAGACCAAGAACACTGTTAGGTTTTAAGATAACCTGTGCGGAGATTACATTTGCGGCTTTTCTGCTTAAATCCTTATAACCGTTAGCTTTAATCAAGTTCATTTTCGTACCTCACATAGTAAAATTAGTATAAGTTTGTAGTTCGACCGCAGTTTTCCAGACTGCTGTTCTTATATTAATAGTAGCGTAACTAAAATAAAAATGCAAGAAAAATAAAAAATATTTTCTATATAAAATAAAAATAATTTTTATAAAAGGTATACAGGAATTTTATTTATGAGTATAATCTTTTATATACAGTTTAGACCGAGCATGCCTGAGCACGCTTAATCTATGCTCGGGCTTAGCTTCTTATTGACAGTAAAAATAAGTAACGATAAAATGAGTATAAAAGACAATTTTCACACACATTGGAAAGGGCATGGTTGTTAATGTGAAGAAAGATGAACTATTGGAAAGGCTGAAAGGCGGACTTGTTGTATCATGTCAGGCATTAATAGATGAACCGCTGTACGGTGCCGCCATTATGGCCCGAATGGCACTGGCAGCAAAGGAAGGTGGAGCTGTTGGAATAAGAGCAAATACACCGGAAGATATTCGCAGCATTAAAGATACAGTAGACCTGCCGGTCATAGGATTATACAAACAGGATTATGCCGGCAGTGAAGTCTATATTACTCCGACCTTGAAAGAAGTAGAAGCGTTAATGGAAGTGAAGCCGGATATTATTGCAATGGATGCTACCGGCCGGATAAGACCGGAAGGGCTTACTTTGGAAGATTTCTTTCAACAAATAAAACTAAAGTACCCGGAGATGTTTTTTATGGCTGACTGTGCTACCTTAGAGGAAGCCAAAAAGGCGGAAGAACTGGGGTTTGACATGATAGGAACTACCCTTTGCGGCTACACACAAGAAACCAGGGGAAGTAAGCTTCCGGCTCTTTCTTTGATGAAAGAAATGGCTGAACAGTTAAAGGTGCCTGTTATCGGAGAAGGCGGTATCAGCACACCGGAAGAGCTGAGACAGGCTATGGAGGCCGGGATACATGCAGCAGTCGTAGGAGGCGCCATTACCAGGCCGAGAGAGATAACAAAGAAGTTTACAGAGATACTGCTGAGATAAAGGAGGCGTGACATGGGCGGAATATTAGACAGAATTGAAAAGAATTACTCAAAATTTACAAAGTCCGAAAAAAAAGTTGCAGATTATATATTTGAAAATCCAAGAAAAGTACTTTATACCTCTATAACGGATTTGGCTGTGAACTGTAATGTGGGAGATACTACGGTTTTTCGTTTCTGTAAAGAATTAAAGTTAAACGGCTATCAGGAATTCAAGGTGCTTCTGGCACAGGATATTACAAAAAATGAAGGAAATAAGGAAAGTGTTGCTGGTATTATTGAAGGCGGAGATGATACAAGGACTATCTGTGAAAAGACTTTGTCGGCACATATAGAAAGCTTAAAGGAGACTTTTCAGCTTCTGGATTTTGACCAGGTGGGTAAAACTGTGGACTTCATGTCGGCTGCCAGAAGAATTCATTTCTTTGGGGTAGGTTCTTCCGGTGCCATTGCATTGGAGGCCAAACAGAAATTTATGAGAATTATTCCGAATGTCGAGTTTATTGGAGATACACACATGCAGCATATGGCAGCATCTTTATTGGATTCCAGAGACCTGGCCGTTATATTTTCTTATTCAGGTTCTACAAAGGATATGATAGAGATACATAAGCTGGTGAAACAAAACGGCTGTCCGTCTGTTGTCATAACCCATTTTGCAAAAACGGCGCTTACGGCAGGGGCAGATATAGTCCTTTTATGCGGCTCTAATGAGGGGCCTCTGGATGGGGGAGCTTCCACTACATCTGTTGTACAATTATATATCCTTGAAGTATTGTACTTACAATACTTTATCAAACACTATAACCAATGTGTGGAGAATAAGGCAAGAACCACAGAATCCATATCTACAAAGTTATTATAAAGAAGATACAATTCCAATAAAAAAGCTGCAATTTCGTAAGAATGAAATTGCAGCTTTTTTATTGCATGCCGTTTATTTTAGAAATGCGGCATTGTATACCTTGGAGACATCGTACTGCCTATTTTTATAATCAGGCGGAAGTGCCTATATAGAGTTTTATCTTATCGATTCTCTTTTGTTTCACGGAGAGTATCTTAAATACCAGGTTATCAATTTCTATTGTTCGGTCTTCGTCATCACTTGGAATAGCTCCCATGGTATCGATAAGGAATCCTGAGATGGTTTCGTAATTCTCGGAAGAGATATCAAGGTCCAGCTCATCATTCAGCTCATCAATAGTAAGAAGTCCGTCTAAGAGATAAGTGGAATTATCTAACTTCTTTATCTTAGGAACATAGGTATCATATTCGTCTTCAATATCACCCATAACCTCTTCTACAAGATCTTCCATGGTAACAATACCGGAGAAGCCGCCATATTCGTCAATCAGGACTGCAATATGGTTTTTAGAAACCTGAAGTTCTTTAAACAGTTCATAGATATTCTTACTGTCAGGAACCAGATAGGGCTTCGTCAGGATGGAACGGATATTGACATTGTCTTTACCTACTTTAATAGCTTCTTTCATATAATCTTTAAAATACAAGATACCAATAACATTGTCTATATCATCCTCATATACCGGAATACGGGAGTACTTGGTTTCAAGCAGCTTGTCAAAGTAATTCTCCGCAGGGTCCAGAATGTTAACAGCAAAAACATTTACCTTTGGTGTCATAATTTCTTTTGCTAATTTATCATCGAACTCAATGATGGAATTAATCATTTCTCTTTCGTTTTCATTAAGCACACCATGTACTTGTCCTTCATCAATGAGGGACTTAATTTCCTCCCTGGATAAAACATCTTCCTGAATAGAAGCCTTTGAACCGAATATTCTCATTACCAGGTTAGTGGACGCTGTGAGGAAACGGATGAAAGGAGAGGTCACTTTCGATATGGTATTAATAGGTTTGACTACAAACATACTGATTTCTTCGGTTTTTGTTAACGCAATTCTCTTGGGCACTAATTCACCAAAGACCAAAGTAAAATAGGATAAGATGATAGTCACTGCAAAAAAAGATAATTCATCACCGTGAGGAACATGAAGTTTTAATAGCCATTGTCCTAAGGTGCCGGATAAGCCGGTTGCTGCAGATGCACTGGAAAAGAAACCGGCTAAGGTAATTGCAACCTGTATAGTCGAGAGGAACTTAGTAGGCTCCTCCATAATTTTCTGAACCAGACCGGCTCTCTTGTTACCATTGTCGGCCAGCCGCTTAATTTTGTTTTTGTTAGATGATACCATTGCCATTTCGGCACATGAAAAAAATGCATTGATAAATGTAATAATGATTAGTATTAGTATCTGAATTATAATACTATCCCCGTCAGGGTCAGAATCCATTGTAAATATTCCTCCTAAAAAAATTTTGTATCTATTGTAGCACAAAAATGCAAAAAGGTAAATAGGCCAGATGGGGTTATTGTAAAAACTATGGAAAGAGGTTGGTATTTGTCTATGGGGACGGACGATGACCAGGCAGATTGTTTGGGGGCTTTGTTATTCGAGAACCTTTATGCTACTAAAGCTGCAGAAAACGTAACTGGCAGTCAAAGGAGTGCCAAACTCGCTTTTAGAAATTTGGGAGGGGTAGTTTTTGAGCTCAAACAGTGGCACTGCTTTTCCTAGTTACGTTTCCTGCAGCTTAAGTATCATAAAGAACCTCTCAAGACAAAGCCCCCAAACAATCTGCCTGGTCATCTGTGTATTGTCATAGTCCAATTTAAACAATTTAATTTAATATAATACTTTTAGATACAATGAAGAATCGCAATGGATAATACATATGAGGGATGTTATAATCTATCAATATGATAAGCAATAGTAGTTTGTATGAATGGACGTAGATGCTGGAGTAGTAAGAATTTTATTAATAGATACATGGTTAGAATAAAGTAAATTAATAGGAAATATACCGTATAGATGTGAAGATAATATAATTTAGTAAAGGAGGTAAGAGATTGGTGAAAAATAATAATAAATTAATAAGAATGGATAAAAAGATAACAAGTATTGGAGTAGACGGTTGTAGGGGCGGGTGGATTGCCGCAGTTTTAAAGCACGGGGATTTGATGATTAATAAGTATCTTTCGGTGAGCGAGATTGTGAAGGAGTATCCGGAGTTTGATGGATTTTTTATAGATATGATTATTGGGCTGGCAAGCAATAAAGAGCATGTCAGACCGGAGGCGGAGGCTAGAAAGCTCATTAGGGAACGCAGCTCTACTTTGTTTCCAGCACCCTGCAGACAGGCGGTTTATTCGGAAAGTGTTGCGAAAGCATATGAGGAGAATGAGAGAGTGCTGGGGAAGAAGTTTACGCCCCTGACGGTAGGAATTATCCCGAAGATGAGGGAATTGGACATGTTTTTACAGGAGAATCCCAGGTATAAGAATGTTATCAGGG
>JAEXGM010000145.1 GCA_023450835.1 Bacillota bacterium
CAGCACAGGTTAAAACGTGAAGGATAAACGCGGAGAATAGTTGAAAGGAGAAATCAGGATGTTTTATTCATTAGATGGAATTTGGCAGGTCAGATTAGAGGATGGAGCCAATTACCGGATGACTTTGCCCGGAACGCTGGATGAAAATAAGATTGGTTACAGGGATGTGGCAGCCGGTTCGTGGCATCCGGATGTAATGATGGACAGCGCAGAGGATACCTCTGATTCGCAGGCGGTGATAGCAACCAGATTTACCAGAAAATATACCTATAAGGGAGCGGCACAGTTAAGACGCAGGATTAATTATCGGCCCCAGGAGGGGAAACGTGTCTTCTTAGAAGCTGAACGGGCCAGATGCCTTACACTTCTTGTGGACGGACAACAGATACCGGATTTTTTGGAACCGACTATAAGCACACCTCACATTTTTGAAATAACCGGATTATTGACCGGTGATAATGAGCTGACGCTTATATCTGATAACAGTTATGCAGAATTACCCCATGATGCAATTGTTTATTCTTCCGCGGCAACGGAGGAGACACAGACGAACTGGAATGGAGTGCTGGGCTACCTGCGTCTGCGTATGGAGAATCAGAATTTTATTTCTGCGGTCCGTGTTTATCCAAAGGATAAGAGCCTTTCGGTACAAGTGGAAATCTCTGTTCAGGAGTCTTATAAAGGTATGGTTACTTTGACATCGAAGGCACTTGTAAAGGCTGTTTCTAAGGAGATTTCTCTAACAGAAGGTATCAATGAGGTCAGGTTTGAGGGACTGCCTGTCAGTGATACAGCCAAACGCTGGGATGAATATGAAGGAAATCTCTATGAATTGACGGCAAGGCTTACGGAAAAGGAAGCAAAGACGGTAACCTTTGGTATACGTGATTTTGGAGATAACGGAAAAGGAAGACTTGCCGTAAACGGCCGTACTATTTTTCTAAGGAGCGAGGCCAATTGTGCCGAATTCCCGGAGACAGGGTACCCGCCCATGACAGCGGAAGAATGGAGCGATGTCTTGAACCTTTATAAGTCCTATGGAGTCAATTGTGTGCGCTTTCATTCCCATTGTCCTCCGGAAGCCGCTTTCTTGGCAGCCGACCGGACAGGAATGCTGATGCAGCCGGAGCTATCCCATTGGAACCCGCAGAATGCCTTGGAATCCGACGAAAGCTTTTGCTATTATCAAACAGAATTGAAACAGATAATTTTATCTCTGGCAAATCACCCTTCCTTTGTAATGCTGACCTTTGGAAATGAACTGATAGCCGGTGAACTGGGACATGAGCGGATGAGTAAGATGTTAAAATCAGTCCGTTCACTGGATGACACCCGTTTGTATGCCAATGGGTCCAATGTTCATTATGGAGCAATTGGCTGCCAGGCAGACAGTGATTTTTATACCTCACAGAAGTTCTTCACGGAGGACCTCCGCGGTACCTTTGCTGCCCAGGATGAAAGCAACCCCAGGATAGAAGGATATATTAATAATGTGTATCCCAGTGCCAGAGCAAATTATGACCTGACAATGAGTAAAATCCGGGAATCCTATAAAAAGCCGGTGTTTAGTTTTGAAGTGGGACAATTTGAAGTACTTCCGGATTTTGAGGAATTGTCAGAGTTTCGAGGTATTTCTGAGCCTGCTAACCTGGCGTTAATACAAAAAAGGGTGGATGACCTTGGACTACAGGAGGTCTGGAAGAAATATGTGGAGGCATCCGGAGAGTTATCCCGCATCGGCTACCGGGAAGAAATTGAAGCAGCCATGAGAACAAAAGAGCTGTCCGGTATCTCACTGTTAGGACTTCAGGACTTTCCAGGGCAGGGAACTGCTTTGGTAGGAATGTTGAATTCTCATTTGCAGCCTAAGCCCTTTCCCTTTGCCAGACCGGAGGCTTTCAGAGCATTTTTCCGCGACCGGCTTCCTCTGGTACTGCTGCCGAAGTATACTTTTGCAGCGGAGGAAATATTAATAGCCGATGTGCTGGTGGCTAACTATGGCAGGGAGGATATACAGGGAAGTTTAGAATATGAGCTGAAGGGCGAAGGAGTCACTCTGACGGGGGCGCTGACAGAGAAGCTCTGCCCTATGGGAGAACTGACCCAGGCAGGTACATTGGAGATTCCTTTAAATAGTATAAAAAAACCAACACGTCTGAACCTGGCAGTTACAATCGGTAATTTGGTCAATACATATCCTGTTTGGGTATATCCCTTGCTGATGCCTTGTTGCCCGGACTCGGTCTATGAGACGGAAACCTTTGACAGTAGGGCAAAGGAGGTTCTAAAGTCCGGAGGAAAGGTTTATTTATCACCTGCTTCCGCAAAAGAAAAGCTGCCTTACTCTATTCAGGCCCAGTTCACCACGGACTTCTGGTCGGTAGGAACTTTCAAAGTACAGGAGGGAGGCATGGGACAGCTTATTGATGCCGCCCATCCGATTTTTAAGGATTTTCCGACAGAAACTCATACCAATTGGCAGTGGTGGCCTATGGCGTCCCAAAGAGCAATAATTCTGCCGGAACAGGTTAAAGCCATCATAACGGAGATGGATAGCTATGCGTATATGAGGCCAATGGTGCAATTGATAGAGTGCCGCTGCGGAAATGGAAAGCTGCTGCTGTCTTCTATGGGATTGCAGAATCTTCAGGAATATCCGGAAGCTAAGGCATTGCTTTCTGCTATATACAAATACATGGATTCCGATTTGTTTCTTCCGGAACAGGAAATGTCCATGGAGACTATCGCATCTCTGGTGCGATGACAGGTCAGAAACTGTTGCCACTGGATAAGCAGGGAAAGGATTTTGCCAAGAGATAACAGGTCTATAAACGGTGCAGCCGGTGAAACTCCTGAGGAGTGTAACCGGCTGTATTTTTAATATACGGTGAAAGGAACTGTATCATGTGGTGATACAGGCAGCAATTGGGATAAAGATTCCGTCCTATATGATCCGGTCAATGGTCAGCAGGACATTGTGAAAATTATAATAAATATAAAGAAACGCGGGTGAAAATTATAAAACATCACAAAACAATAATGGAATTATCCGAAATATCGGTCATAATTACTCAAAAACTATACGAAATGCCGCCAAAATATGAAAAAATATTAAAAATGGGTACATTACCTTTTAATTGGGGTGTATTTTTCTTTGTCTGTAATATTATATAATTTTTTAGAAACATTGATTCAAGTGTCAAAGATGACGAGTGATTGATTCAAGGGATTTTTGATACTCTGACCAATATGAAAAAACTAAAAAACAAGGTGGATGGAGCATGAAAAATGAGTAAGAATTCGAGAAAAATCATAATAAAAAAACAAGCAATCGCCCGCAAGACCTGGAGACAGGAAATCCAGCACAACTGGCCCCTTTATGTAATGATACTTCCAAGCTTCGTTCTGGCAATTGTTTTCTGCTACATACCTATGGGCGGTCTGATTATGGCTTTCCAGAACTATAAGCCGTGGCTTGGAATCTTCAGGTCAGAATTTGTGGGAATGGATAATTTCCGGCAGATTTTCGAATTCCAGGAATCTTACCAGGCAATTATCAATACGGTAATTATTGCCGTCAGCAAAATCGTTCTTGGACTCATCGTACCGGTCATGATGGCATTGCTTTTAAATGAGGTCAAGAATATGGGGCTGAAAAAAGGAATCCAGACGCTGGTGTATCTGCCTCATTTCCTTTCCTGGGTCACGGTAGCCGGTATGCTTCGGGATATCCTGGGACTTGACGGAATTGTCAACAGTTTTCTTCAGCGGTTCGGTGTGGAACCGATCTTCTTTCTGGGCGAGGCGGGAATGTTCCGGCAGATTGCAGTGGCCTCGGATCTCTGGAAAGGCTTCGGCTTTGGTATGATTGTGTATCTGGCAGCTATTTCGAATATTGACCAGGGGCTTTACGAAGCGGCGGAGATGGATGGAGCTAACCGTTTACAGCAGACCTTATATATTACCCTGCCGAGCATTACGCCTATGATAATTGTTATGGCGACCCTTAGTCTTGGAAATGTGCTGAATGCTGGTTTCGACCAGATATTCAACCTGTATTCGCCTCTTACCTACAGCACCGGCGATATCATCGATACTTATGTGTACCGGCAGTCACTGGTAAATGGACAGTACAGCTTCGGTACGGCAGTGGGACTCTTTAAGTCGGCTATCGGATTGTTTCTGACTGTTGTCTCATATAAGATTGCATACAAATTTGCAGGTTACAGAATCTTTTAGGAGGAAAATATACGATGCGACGTACATCTTTGAGCAGAAAATTATTTGTAATTTGCAATAACATATTCCTTGTAACGGTAGCGCTTTTGTGCCTGCTGCCGCTGATTAATCTGTTTGCCATCTCCCTTAGCGGCAAGAGCGCGGCGAACAGCGGAATCGTCACCTTCTGGCCGGTAGATTTTAACGGCCTGGCCTATGTGAAGACCTTTCACAATGCTAACTTCATCCGCTCCATTGTGATTTCTCTTCTTCGGACATTTACCGGAACGCTGTTTAGCATGTTCGTCATAACGACAGCGGGCTATGCCCTATCCAAAGAGTTCAGGGGCAGGACGGTGCTTATGTGGTTTTTCGTATTTACCATGCTTTTTGGAGGCGGTCTGATTCCTTCCTACCTGGTAAATACTTCACTTGGATTAAAAAACAACTTCCTTGTATACATACTCCCGGGAGCCTTTGGATGTTACAATTTGATTTTGATTATGAACTTCTTCAAATCCATTCCAAAAGCGCTGGAGGAGGCGGCATTAATTGACGGGGCAAGCTTCTTTACCGTTCTCTGGAAGATATTTCTTCCCCTGTCCAAGGCAGGTCTTGCCACGGTTGCTCTTTTTATTATGGTAGGCAACTGGAACGAATGGTTTACGGGAATCCTCTATATGTCGAATACCAAGAATTATCCCCTGGCATCCTTTCTACAGGTGATTGTGGTACAGGGCAACCAGCAGGATCTGGCCCTGGATCCCACTTCGGCGGCAGCTATGTCGGAGCGTACCATCAAAGCGGCTCAGGTATTTATCGGAGCACTGCCCATCCTGATGGTATATCCGTTTTTGCAGAAGTATTTTGTAAAAGGAATTGTGGTGGGGGCTGTAAAAGAATAAAAGCATTACCAAATGAGAATCAAGTACCTCGTCTAAGAGGTTTCATGATTAAAAAAATTAAGGAGGAAGGTATATTATGAAAAACAAGAAAGCAATTCTTTCATTGGTACTGGCATTCGCACTGCTCCTGTCAGGATGCAGCGGTCAGAAGGGGGGAGACGGCAAAGAAGCTGCCGCTACTAAGAATGGGGACGGAAAGTATGAGCCGGCCATCACCATCACTATAGCAAAACAGCTGGATGAGAACACCGGAAGATATGGGGACGGTGAAGACATCAACAAAAATCCTATGACAGAGCTTACAGAGGAAAAGCTGGGCATTAAGATGGAGACCACACTTCTCGGCGGAGATGCAGGCAATTACGATACAAAGCTGCGTCTGGCCCTGACAGGTTCTGAGGAGCTGCCGGATGTATTTCCGGTATACGGAACGCAGATGATTGCGGATATGATCGAGTCCGGCCGCGTAAAAGCCATTGATGATGACCTTGAAAAATATATGCCGGACCGTCTGAAAGAGATCTATGACAAGTATCCACAGTCTTTCTATCCGGTTACGAAAGACGGCAAGACCTATGGCATTGCCTGCGCACCGGCATTGACAGAGGGGCAGGTCATGATTATCCGTCAGGACTGGCTGGATAAACTGGGACTAAAGGCTCCCACCAATATGGATGAATTTGAGGCAGTAATCAAGGCCTTCACAGAGAATGACCCCGATGGGAACGGAAAGAAAGACACTTATGGTTTCACCTATGAAGGCGACAGCATTTACAACAATGGCTGGGTAGCGGACCCTGTTACATTATTCTCTGCAAATACCGGAAAGCATATACCGGGAAGCTGGCAGGAGGATGAGAACGGTAACCTGACCTACGGTTCTATCGATGCGGGCAATAAGAAGACACTGGAGCGTATGGCTAAGTGGCATGCCAACGGATGGATCTTCCAGGAGGCAGCAGCAACCGGCGCATGGGATGCCATGAATCAGTTTACCGAGGGCAAAGCGGGCATCTTTATCGGACGTCCCTGGTCCATTGTTTCCGTAAAAGATGTTACTTCTGTAGCACCGGGCGCAGTTATCAAAGCGTACCCGAATATCCTTCAGGACAATGGGGAGCCGACTTACCAGGCCGCGCAGATTAACGATGGCTGGCTGATGTTCAACAAAGACTTTAATAATATGGAAGCCTTCTTCACCTATTATAACTGGATGTACGATGCAGCTTTCGGTACCGGTGATTTCCAGTATGGATACCTGGAAGGTTATGATTATGACATCATTGGCGATAAAGTTGTGTTTGACTCCACGCTGTTTGACCCCCCGGTAACTGATCCGTTCATGCCTGGCAAATCAACAGTGTTAAAGAATGCACCGGCTCTTGATGCCATGCAGGCTTATGCGAATGCGAAGGAAGGAAAAGAGGCACAGTCCAGTGCGGAGATAAGGGCAAAAGCCGATTTTGAGACCGCACCGGAAATGGCGGAAGGTTATGCGTTAGCCAACGAGCACAGGGATGAACTGCTTCCGAATCTGTTCAACGGCGAGCCCACCGCTACCATGAAGAAGAACTGGGAACAGCTTCAGACCATGGAGAAACAGGTATACACTAACATTATCTATGGCAAAGAGTCTCTGGACGCCTTTGATAAATTTGTAAAGGACTGGAAAGCTCAGGGCGGAGATGAAATTACCAAAGAAGTCAATGAATGGTATAAATCTGTAAAATAAGCTCCAGACATAAGGAACTGTTACAAAAAGTAGCGGTTCCTTATGCTCGTGTAGTAAACCAAATATAAATTTGCTATAATGATACCGGAAATCTTCGGATTTACAAATAAAAATGAGGTGCATATGAAGAAAATAAAATCTATTTTCAATATATTTGTCATATTTCTGGTGATTATTATAGCAGGTTTTGCTATTTTGTATTTATACAGTACGTCCAGTCTGAAGGAATCGCTGATACAGGCATCAAAGATTCAGATGGAGTATTCCAAGACGCTTCTCGGACAGAAAATCAAGGAAATCGAGATTGAAGCGGACGGAATTCTAAACAGCGATGATCTTAAGACACTGCACCTCACACTCATGGATCAATATGATGCTTACCGGTATGTGACGGATGTCAATCAGATGAAGGAATATCTGAGACGGCGCCAGAAGAGCAATGTGGGTATGGCACAGTTCATTTTGTACTGGCCAAAATCCAGACGCGTCATAACGACTGCGACCCGGGACACTGTAAAAGATGCCATGCTGGAGTCTGTGGGGGACAATCAATGGTTCGTCTATGAAAATGAAGTCTATTTCGCCAGAAAATACGTTACGGACTGGGATGAGACAGATGATGAACCGTATCTGATCATACGGATGGACCGGGATTATCTGTATAAGATAAAGACTATGGCTTCCGGCATGGATAAGGGAGGAACGATGCTCCTTTATTCGCAGGATAAGAGCCTTTTTTCCGGCAGTGAGACGGAGAAGGAACTGCTTTATTCCATCGGTGAAGAGAAAGGCAGAAACTCCGCCGGCAAGGATTCTGCCAGTGAGCTGTCTGTCGGCCGGGTAAAGTATCAGATTATCCGGTCAGGGGCTGTAAAGAACGGACTGGAACTGGTCTCTTATTATCCGCTGAAGGCAATGATGCGTCCGGTTACCAATATCACCCGGATAACGGGAGGTCTTTTGAGCGTGCTCCTTCTGATTGGCCTTGTCTTCATGCTCCTGTATTACAGCAATATCCTGCTTCAGCTGAGGATTCTCACAGGAAAATTAAAGCAGGTAGAGGGCGGAGATTTTGCCGCTCAGATTACGGAACTGCCGAACAATGAATTTGCTTATGTTTTCGGTCAGTTTAACCGCATGGTGACCAGAATCAGCCAGCTGATCGAATCTACGCTGAAAGAGCAGCAGCTTCGGAATCAGGCGGAACTTCGGCAGCTGCAGTTACAGATCAATCCTCATTTTCTGTACAACAGTCTTTCTTACATTGTAACTGTGGCCAGTCAGCCGGAAGCGGTTACCGAAATGGCAGTCCATCTGTCCAATTATTACCGCTATTGCACCAAAAATAAATCCATAGCCACTATCGACGAGGAAATATCCTACGCGAAAGCGTATCTGGCGATTACGGCCATGCGTAAAGACATAGAGTATACCATAGAGGCGTCAAAAGACCTTTATAACAGAAAAATTATCCCGCTGATTCTCCAGCCAATCATTGAGAATGCCATTGAACATGCTATCGAGGAACGGGAAAATGCAAAGCATATCTATGTGAAAGTCTATGAACTGGGAAACGGTGCCCTTCGCTTTGAGGTCTCCGACGACGGGGACGGGATGACGGAGGAGGAGCTTGGGGTACTGATAGCGCGGCTTTACAAAAAAGAACGGGAAGAAGATGAGAGTGTGGGCTTGTGGAATGTGAACCAGCGGCTGATTAATTATTATGACGAGTCTGCAGGACTCAGGTTTGGCAAGAGCATCTGGGGCGGACTGATGGTATCGTTTACTATTTTGCCGGAGGGGGTGGAGAATGAAGGTATTAATCGTAGATGACGAACCCTATATGATTGAATATATCAAGAAGCTGGTGGATTGGGGAAGTTATGGCTTCAACCAGGTGCTGACGGCAAAAGGCGGTTCCATGGCAAGAGATCTGCTGCAGGAGCACCGCCCGGAGCTGCTGATTACTGATATTAAGATGCCTAAGATTTCAGGGCTGGATCTGTCAAGAATCATTGAAGAAAATCACTATCCGACGAAGGTCATTATTATTTCCGGATATAGTGAGTTCGAGTATGCAAAACAAGCTCTCCGTTACGGAGTATCTGAATATCTGGTGAAACCTGTGCTGAAAAATGATTTTATGGAATCATTGGGACGCGTGCTGGAAAAAAGCTTTGACAAACAGACAGGTGCAGAGAATAGGGCTGATGATATACCCGATGACCAGAGAGATGTTATTTCTCAGGTAAAGAAATATATCGGGGGAAATTGTGACAAGAATTTGTCGCTGGATGCCCTGGGAGAGGTTGTCCATCTTCATCCTGCCTATCTGTCAAAAATCTTTAAAGATTCCACGGATAAGAATCTGTCGAACTATATCACCGATGCCAGGATGCAAAAAGCGGCACAGCTTCTGGAGCAGACAGGACTTCGGATTCATGAAGTGATGGAGCAGGTAGGCTATCAGAAAAGCCAGCATTTCTCAAAACTTTTCAAAGAGAGATATGGAGTGACGCCAAAGGAATACAGAAAAAATAAGCAGCGGTAAGGAGAATTTTGTGATTTTGTGATTGAAAGGGAGGAGATAGGTTGAAAAACAAAGAGAAGTTTTTTAACTACAGATTAACGAATATCCAATCGAAGATTGAATATTCAGGAAAGAGGTTAGGTTGAAAAAACAAAAGGCAGTTTTTTCAGCTACGTATTCAGGAATATCCAATCGGAGATTTGACATTTACGAAAGGAGTTAAGTTGAAAAAATAAAAGGCATTTTTTCGACTACAGATTAACGAATATCCATTTGAAGATTGGATATTCACGGAAGGAGTTAAGTTGAAAAAACAAAAGGCAGTTTTTTCAACTATATATTCAGGAATATCCAATCGAAGATTGGACATTCACGAAAGGAGTTAAAATGCAGAAAATTGAGATTCAGAGCAGAATTTTTCAAAATGGAATTACATTGCTGGAAAGAGAAGGGGACACCGCCACGCTTCGGATAGCGGCGGAGGGAGCAGGAATTGCTCTTTTGGAACTGATTGACTGTGAGGAAAGGTATTTATCTTTCTATCTGGAGGCTTGCGAAAGTCATAGCGTGGCTCTGGCTCTTCGGGTATATGTGAAGGGCGGAGAGAAGGTTCCGGTTTTTGATGTGCAGTTCGGTATTCTCCCGGGCGTGCGCACGCCAATCTGTATCGACCGGAACTGGATGGATGGTCATATTCTGTTCCCGGAGGCAAATGCCGGGCAGTTAAAGCAAGTCTGCCACGGCAGAAGAGTGGTTCCGGAAGAAATTGAACGAATCGTTCTGGAGACACTTCCTGTTTACCATGATTTTACACTGAAAGTGTCGGATATGGCTCTCTCGGAGGAATATCCGTCTTTTGATTCCCTTGAGGATGGAAAGATGGTGGATGACCTGGGCCAAAATAAGCAGAAAACATGGAATTCCAAAGTAAAGGACTTGGAGGAGCTAAAGGAAATCCTCCGGAAACAGGAAGCAGAGAACAAAACAGAGTATCCTTTTGACGATTGGACAGTGTTCGGAGGATGGAAGCAGAAAAAGCTGGGAGAAGGGACCGGATATTTTACAAAATACAAAACGGATGACAGGTGGTTTCTGGCAGATCCGTCGGGATATGCATTTTTCAGCGTGGGACCCGACTGTGTGGGCCTTGGTGCTGACTGCCGTGTGGACGGTGTGGAGAAATGGCTGGACTGGCTGCCGAATCAAGATGCTCCCGAATATCAAAAAATGTTCCGGAAGACCAGAGGAGGGAGCCCTAAGGAAAAGTCCAGAAGGGACGGGCTTTTATTCTCCTACAGCCAGGCGAATCTATATCGGGCTTTGGGGGAGAACTGGTATCCTGTATGGCAGAAGATGATTACGGGCCAACTGCGCCATTACGGTATGAATACCCTGGGCAATTGGAGTGATGAACGGCTGTTTGGGACCACCGATATGCCTTATGTGACATCTCTTCCGGAATTTCCGGGCACCAGCCGTATGATCTTCCGGGATTTTCCGGATGTGCTGAGTGAAGAGTATGTCACAGAGGCTAAAAGATGTGCGGCAGCATTAGAGACGCGGAAAAATGATCCGCTGATGATTGGTTATTTTCTTCGAAATGAACCGAACTGGGCCTTTGTGGATAATCTGGTGCTGGCGGATGAAGTACTCTACAATCCGGAGAGGACAGTATGTAAAGAAGAACTGATCCGTTTCCTGAAAGGAAAATATGGTGAAATCTCTGAACTGAATAAGGCTTACTGCTGTGAACTGGAAGGGTTTGAGGATTTTTATCAGCCAAGACAGAATGTTTCCCGCTGGTCCGAAGCCGCAAGAGAGGATATGAGGGAATTTTCCAGAAGGATGCTGCGGGCATATGTGGAGATTCCCTGCAAAGAGTGCAGGAAAGTGGATTCCAATCACATGATTCTCGGAATGCGCTGGGCCTGGGTGTCCGACCCGGATCTGGTGACAGGATGGGAGAATTTTGACGTTTTCTCCATCAACTGTTACGCGGTGGATCCCACTGCAAATATCCAGCATATCGTAGACCTGGGCGTGGACCTGCCGGTAATGATCGGAGAATTCCATTTCGGTGCCCTGGATGCAGGACCTACCTCCACCGGTCTTGAGGGCGTTGCAAGTCAGAAGGACAGAGGAGTTGCCTACCGATACTATTGTGAGCGCGTGGCGGCACATGCCTTTGGAGTGGGATGCCATTATTTCCAGTGCTATGACCAGTTTGTCCTGGGGCGTTTCGATGGAGAAAATTATAATATCGGACTCTTTGATATCTGTTCCCAGCCCTATACAGCGATGTTGCAGAGTGTGCGGGAGTGCAGCAGGAACATTTATCAGATAAAAGAAGGACAGCAGAGTCCGACGGAAGAAAAAGCGGTATCGATTCCGATGATTGCCTTTTAGAATCAAAATTTATTGATAGATATAGGAGAGAAACAGATGAGCGTATTAAAAAATGGAGAGCTGTGGACGGATAGGGAAGGAAACCCAATCCACGCACACGGCGGTTACATCATACCATATGAGGATTATTATTACTGGTACGGCGAGGACCGGAGGGAAAACTATTATGTCAGCTGCTATCGTTCAAAAAATCTGGCGGACTGGGAATTCCGCAATCATATCCTGACCACGGAATCCGAGACAGAAAGTTATCGTGTGAGAACCAGAATCCAACTGCGGAATGAGGACGGCGGCAAGGTGAATCTGGAGCGCCCGAAGGTACTTTATAATGAAAAGACGAAGAAGTTTGTCCTGTGGGTTCATTTTGAAAATGGAAAAGACTACCATGATGCGGCGATAGGAATTGCCACCTGTGACACACCGGACGGAGACTTTGTATACCACGGACATTTCAATCCCTATGGATATATGTCCAGGGACTGCACCCTCTTCCAGGATGATGACGGTAGGGCTTACTTTATCTCGGCAGCCAGGGACAATGCGGATCTTCATGTCTACCGGCTGACCGATGACTATATGAATGTGGAATGTCTGGTCCATAAATTATGGCAGGGAGAATACCGTGAAGCTCCTGCGGTGGTAAAGATCAGGAAGAAATATTATATGATTTCCTCCTTCTGCACCGGCTGGGCGCCAAATCAGGGAAAATATGCGGTGGCTGACTCCATGGAAGGCAGTTGGAGCACCTTAAAAGAAATCGGCGATGAGACCACATACGGGAGCCAGGCAGCCTTTATTCTGAATGTGAACGGCCATATCCTGTATTACGGCGACCGGTGGGGAGGAAATGGAGAAAAATACTTTACCTCCGGTTATGTGATTTATCCGCTGGCGGAAGAAGATGGGGAGCTTGTGATGAGGTACTGTGAGAATGTAGTTCCCGAGGAGTTTATACACCACTGATGTGGGAGAAAGACTTTATCTTTTGAGCTAACAATCATGCTCTTTCCAGCGCGTCTTATGGTTATGCCGAGGATTGTGCAGGCACAATCTTGTGTATGAATTATGCTTTCCAATAATTCATACTAATCCCCATGCATATCGCAGGCACGATACTGCCCAAGCAGAAAGTTTGTAAAATGCACGCATTTTTCAAACTGAATTCTTTAGAAAAGCAGAAAAGGTTAGTAAATAGTATTTTAAATCCTTTAAAGTAGCATATAAACGCTATACAATAAAAGAAAATAACAATTAAAGGATTTGGAGGAAAGTATAGAACATGGATGGATTAAAATGGGCAGAAAGCGTTTCGGAAAAAATAAAGAAAAAGGTTGAAGTTGTAGCGGAACGGAGTAAAAACAAAATCCCCTATACCACAAAGGGCGGAATCTTTGATGACATGTCAGGGGAAAGTATCTGCTGGTGGACCAATGGCTTTTGGGGAGGTCTGATGTGGCAGATGTATCAGGCCACAGGAAATGAAATGTACCGTCAGATTGCGGAAGAGAACGAGAAAAAGCTGGATCAGAATCTGATGAAAGCACAGGGGTTAGACCATGATAATGGATTCAAATGGCTTCCAACTGCTATTGCAAATTACCGCATAACAGGCAATAAAGAATCCCGAAACAGAGGACTCCTGGCTGCGGATAATCTGGCAGGCCGCTTCAATCCCGTGGGACGGTTCATAAGAGCCTGGAACGACAACGGTGACGGCAGCAGGGCCGGTTGGGCTATCATAGATTGTATGATGAATCTGCCGCTGCTTTATTGGGCATATGAAGAAACGAAGGATCCCCGCTACCTGCAGATTGCTACCATACATGCCGATACGGCGGAGAAATATTTTGTACGTCAGGACGGCTCTGTCAATCATATTGTAGAATTTAATCCCGCTACCGGAGAGTTTGTGAGGACATATGGAGGACAGGGCTACGGTGAGGGTTCTTCCTGGACCAGAGGACAGGCCTGGGCTATTTATGGTTTTGCCTTAAGCTACCTTCATACGAAAAACGAAGCCTATCTGAATACGGCAAAGAGAGTGGCAAATTATTTTATTGCAAATACATGGGTGGGCGGACTGATACCGGTAGACTTCAGACAGCCGGAGGATTGTACTCTGGAGGATTCCACGGCGGCAGCAATTGCGGCATGCGGTATGCTGGAGATTGCAAAACAGGTATCACAGGCGGAAAAGCATGTTTACAACAACGCAGCTATACAGATGTTACAAGCCTTAGAGCAGAACAGATGCAACTGGAGTGAGGACTGCGATAATATTCTGGAGAAGTGTACGGCAGCCTTCCATGATGAGAAGCACGAGTTTTCTATTATCTATGGTGATTATTATTTCATAGAAGCAATATGGAAACTGACCGGACAGGAATTATTCATCTGGTAGTTGCAGGAATTATTGAAAAGCATAATTCCTGCACAAGTTTGTGCCTGCGAAATCCTCGGCACAAACTTGAGGTGCATTGAAGATAGCATGGTTGATACAGGAATTATTGGAAGACATAATTCCTGCACAAGTTTGCGCTGACGCCTAATTCCCGGTGCGTTGGCAGCGTGGAGGTTTAGTAAAAATGATATTTCAGCCAAAAACATTGGACTATACAATAAGTCCTTATACGGGACTTACCAGAGAAAGCTGGATAGAAGCAGGTGAGTACCTGCTAACCGGCATCTTTCAGAATATTAAATCTATTCATGACCCTGTGGTCATGCCAAGAAAAGAAACAGAAATCACTTATCCTCATAAAAATGCGGCCGAGGGACAGAAAGAAGTAGAGAGAAAGGCAGAGATTTTTGAGGGACTGGCAAGGTCCTTTTTCCTGGCGGCACCTCTGATTCACAATAATCCGGATATTACTGTCTGCAATTACAGGCTCAGGGACTACTATAAGGAACAGGTATTACGTGCATGTACCAAGGGCGATGTTAATTCCGTCGGAAATTATGAGGAACAGATAGAACTGACGGGAACCCATGAGCCTTTCAGGACCTTTCAGCAAACGGTAGAAACCTGCGCCTTAGTAGTATGCCTGTGGAACTGCAAAACAGAAATCTGGGATACTTATACAAAGGAAGAAAAGGACATTATAGCCGCTTTTCTGACCGGTTATGCCCATGCCAATACGGTTCCCCAGAACTGGCGCCTGTTCAATATGCTGGATATGGCATTTTTGTACAGGGAAGGGTACCCCATTGAGGAAGATATCATGAGGGACCACGCCCAGGCAATCCTCAATTTCTACGCGGGAGACGGCTGGTATCGGGACGGACATTCCTTTGATTACTATTCCTGCTGGGCATTTAATGTATATACCCCTATCTGGAATCTTTGGTACGGCTATGAAAAAGAGCCCTATCTTGCGCAAAAGTTCGAGGAGAATTCCAATAAATTGATGGAAACTTACGGAGACTTTTTTGACAGGGACGGCTTCACTAATATGTGGGGGAGAAGCAATATTTACCGAAATGCGGCCACCAGTGCCTTTGACGGAAATATGCTGCTGAAAAATCCTGAGGCTAGTCCCGGACTGGCAAGGCGTATTGCCTCCGGCTCACTGCTGCAGTTTCTGACCAGAGAGGATTTCCTCTATGAAGGAGTCCCCACCCTGGGATTTTACGGGCAGTTTACACCGTTAGTTCAGGGGTATTCCTGTGCGGAATCACCCTTCTGGCTTGGGAAGGCATTCCTGTGCTTGCACCTGCCTGCCGACCATCCCTTCTGGACCTCCAGGGAGAATAACGGTACCTGGCAAAAACTTGGGGAAAGGGAGGTAAAAGAGAACGTTCTTAACGGGCCGGCTCTTTGCTTTACCAATCATGGAGCCAATGGAGAGACTATCCTGCGAACCGGCAAGGTAGTAAAGAATCTCGGAGATGAGCATGGTATGTGGAATTATTCCAAGCTGTGCTTCAACACAAAATATCCCTGGGAGTCAGCTCCTTCAAAAGATGTGGAGGCACAGCAGTATGTGTTAAAGGATTCGACTTCCGGTGACTATGGAAAAGGCAATGTTACCTTTTGGCATGGAAGGAAAGAAGGGGTACTGTACCGAAGACAGTTTTTTAATTATGAGCTGTCCAAAGAATGTACCTGGATACAGGCTGTGAATCTTGCGGACTTTCCGGTACCTTTCGGAATTATAAGAGTGGATAAAATGAAACTGCACCGCAGGCCTGTAACCCTGACACTGGGTGCCTATGGTTTCCCGGATAACGGAACAGAAGTAATACAGCTGGAAAAGGACAATGCAAAAGCAATTATCTTAAAAGGACATGATTTTACCGGAAGAGAGAAGCAGCTTGCAATGACGCTGTATGACGGCTGGGATGAGATGTCCCTTCTGCACAGTGAGGGAACCAATCCGGATTCCGAAAAATCCATTGTGGTATATGGAAAGCTTACCAGAAAGAAGCAATACGGGTATGAACCTTATGTTATGATATCTCAGGTGATTACCAAGGAAAGCCTGGAGGATTTCACAGAGGAAGAGATTTTCCCTATTGCTTCTGTGGAATATACGGACAGGGAAAAATGCGGCGGCTATGGCCCGGTAAATGTCTTATTGAAAGACGGCAGCAGAAAAGTGATTGAGTTTGAAGGAATAGAGGGGAATCTACAGTTGTAATATACTGTTTGACAGAACGGCTCTGCGGAGCTTGATTTTTGCAGCCGATGTAATGATATAAGGTTCAAAAGCCCTGTTTAAATATATTTACAGGAAATTTGCACAAAGCAGAAGGACGACGAATGCGCCTTGGAACCAGCGCATTTGTCGTCCTTCTGCTTTGTGCAAATTTCCGTCCCATTGTGAAAGACTGGCCTTTTTGATTCTCAGATCATATTATAGATTACAATAGTTCTTTGCGTTATTAAAACAGATATCCTCCACCATTTTTCCGAGAAAATCCATATCACAGGGATATTCCCCGCTCTCTACGGTACGTCCTATTTCACTGCAAAGGATGCGGCGGAAGTATTCGTGTCTCGGGAAGGAGAGAAAGCTTCTGGAATCGGTAAGCATTCCGATAAAACGGGACAGCAGACCAAGGGAGGAGAGGCATTTTATTTGTGCTCTCATTCCTTCCTGTGTGTCGTTGAACCACCAGGGCGGACCGAATTGAATCTTGCCGGGTATGCTGCCATCCTGGAAACTTCCGGCTATTACTGCCAGGGTGGTGTTGTCTTTCGGGTTCAGGTTATAAAGCACAGTCTTAGGAAGCTTATTTTCCTCGTCCAGGCTGTCCATAAAAGCAGCCAGAGGCAGTGCGACGGAAGCATCCTGTACGGAATCGCATCCCGCATTGTTTCCGATAGAGTGCAATACTTTTGATGAAGTATCCCTTAAGGGACCAATGTGCAATTGCATGACCCAGCCGTGCTGATGATATTCACGGGCAAGGGCCTTTAGGATTCCGCCCTGGAATTTGCTGATATCCTCTGTGGTAAGAGGCTTTCCTTCACAAGCTTTGTGGAAAATATCCTCCAGTTCGGCCTCGGAGGAATCTAGATAAAGCATTTGGTCCAGTCCGTGGTCGGCAAGACGTCCTCCGTTTTCATGAAAATATTTTATACGCAACTGTAAGGCATGTACTAAGTCTTTAAAGCTGTTAATTGAAAAACCAAGGGTTTCACTCAGTTTTTTCATATAGGGAACAAAGTCGGCTTTTTCAATATGGATAGCAAGGTCCGGACGAAAAGCAGGAAGTACCTTTACGGAGAAACCGTCTTCTTTCAATGCCTTGTGATAGTATAAATCATCACAGGGATCATCGGTTGTAACAAGGGCATAGACGCCGGATTTTTCAATTAACTTTCGTACGGTAAATTCTTCGGAAGTAAGGTATTCATTGCATTGCTGATAAATCTTTTCAGCATTTTCACCATTTAAAGGCTCTGTAATATCAAAGTATCTTTGCAGTTCCAGATGGGTCCAATGATATAAGGGATTCCCAAACAGATAAGGAACTGTCTCCGCCCATTTCTGAAACTTTTCCCGGTCGTCTCCTTTGCCGGTTACATATTCTTCCGATACCCCATTCCAGCGCAGAGCACGCCATTTATAGTGGTCAAAGCCCAGCCAGGCATAGGTAATACCGCTTAAACAGTTGTCCTCGTAGATTTCTTTGGCGGAAAGGTGGTTGTGATAGTCCAGAATCGGCATCTTTTTCGCATGGTCATGATACAGCAGACGCGCCGTAGGGGTATCAAGTAAAAAGTCATCATCCATAAAATTTTGCATGTTATTGCCTCCTTTTAGGCAAGAGTATTTTAGAAAAGCTATTCCGGTGGAGAAGCATTTTAACAAGATACTTCTGCGGAAAGATATTTCTGTAAGGTTGTATTTACAGCACCAAGGCCAGCGGAAAGTTCTTTGTAGTAGGAAAGTACCTGCTCTGCAAGGCCGGCTTCATATAGGTCTACTCCGAATATATCCACGTTTTCCAGTACCGGCTTTAGAACAGCTTCCGCATTTTCCGCGTGTCCCAGGGCAAGTTTGTTAATAACAGGAGTTAAGGAATCTAAAAGAGGGTCTGGGCTTGGGGTAAAAGTATTGCCTTCATCGTCCACTGCCATCAGGTAGCGTAGCCATCCGGCGAACACCAGGGGAATCATTTTTAAGTCTGTTACATCCAAGATGTCGGAAGAAAGGTATGCCTTTATTGTTTCGCCAAAGCGGATGGCAAGCTTTCTGGAAGTATCGGTGGCTATACGCTGAGGGGTATCCGGCATAAAAGGGTTGGGAATTCTGACATTTAATACTTCATCAATAAAAGCTTTTGGATTGATAATTCCCGGGTCAGTCACCACAGGCAAGCCTTCTTTATAACCGATGATTTCTACCATATGTTTTAAGACGGGATTTTTCATCTCTTCGGAAATCAGCTGATAACCGAGAAGACAGCCGAAAACAGCAAGGGCGGTATGAAGGGGATTTAAGCAGGTGCAAACCTTCATTTTCTCCACTTTATCCACGGTCTCTCTGGAAGTATAGATGATGCCGGCTTTCTCAAGGGGCAGCTTACCATTAGGAAAGTGGTCTTCTATTACAAGATACTGGCATTCTTCCGCATTAACAAAGGGAGCCACATAGGTGTTCTTTGAGGTAACGACTTGGGAAAGATCCTCAATATTATCTTTTTCCAGCAGTGCCTGCACTTGCGGGTCCGGCCTTGGAGTAATCTTATCAATCATACTCCAGGGGAAAGATATTCTGCCGGGGTCATTCAGGTATGTTAAAAAACCGTTTTCCACCAGGCCGTTTTCCGTCCAATTTTTTGCGAAGGCCGTAATTGCCTCGGAAAGCTTGGTGCCGTTGTGGGAACAATTATCCATGCTGACCAATGCAAGAGGGAGTTTACCGGCAAGATAACGTTCATAAACGAGGGAGGCTACCTTACCAAGATAACTTTTTGGTGCCTCCGGACCCTTTAGAAAGTCTGCACTGACAGTTTCCAGAAGCTGCCCGTTTCCGCTGTGGAGGCTGTACCCTTTCTCTGTTATGGTAAAACTTGCCATCTGCAGGTCCGGGCTGCGGAAGATTTCCTTTAATCGTTCGAATTCCTGTTGGTTTTCACTGTCCAGTATCAGAGATTCCACAATACTTCCCACTACGGTTTTTTCTATAGAACCGTCGGCTTTTAAGGTGATAAGAATACTGTAATCATCATGAGGACGGTTCATTTTCTCAATAATTTCATAATCATAACCCTCGGCTACAATCAGGCCGATGTTACAGATGCCTTTATTTAGCAGCTCCTGCATTACACCTGCCTGGAAAGCCCGGAAGATATTGCCGGCTCCAAAGTGAAGCCAGCGGGGATGTTCCTTTGTTTCCTTTTCTACTTTGTCACGGTCGAATTCCGGCAGTAAAAAGCCTTTTTTTTGCCAGACGGCCTCATCCCGCAAACCGATACGGTCCAGTTTCATTTTCTGCTTTCTCCTTTCACGATTGCCTCCCAGAGGCCGTTTAAATAAGTGGCACCAAGAGCCCTGTCATAGAGCCCATAGCCGGGCATTGCAACTTCTCCCCAAATCATACGCCCGTGGTCGGGACGGATAGGACCCGTAAAATCAATGTCATACAAAGCTTTCATGATTTCATACATATCAAAACTTCCGTCGGAGGAAAGATGAGCCGATTCCTCGAAGTCACCGGGGGAATTATGCTGCAGGTTACGGACATGGGCGAAATGGATACGGCCTTTTAATGCCCGGATCATTCCCGGAAGGTCATTGTCAGGATTGGTTCCGTAGGAGCCGGAACAGAAGGTAACACCATTGTGGGGATTATCTACCATTTTCATCATACGCTGCAGGTTGGGAAGATTGATGATGATACGCGGGAGACCGAATACGCTCCAGGCGGGATCGTCGGGATGGATAGCCATGTGAATATTATATTTCTCACAGGTTGGCATGATTGCTTCCAGAAAATATTTCAGGTTGGCAAAGAGTTTCTCGTCATCCACATCCTTGTACAGCTCGAACAGCTCTTTTACTCTGGCCATACGCTCAGGTTCCCAGCCGGGAAGAACAAAACCGTTGGAATCAGAGTTAATGGAATCGAACATTTTCCCGGGGTCAATGCTGTCCACTGCTGCCTGATTATATGCCAGTACCGTAGAACCATCCGGACGTACACGGGCAAGCTCTGTTCTGGTCCAGTCGAATACAGGCATGAAATTATAGCATACCAGATGAATGTCTTCCTGTCCCAGGTGTTCCAAGGTCTTTATATAGTTGTCAATATATTTGTCACGGTCGGGAGTGCCGATTTTGATGGAATCGTGGATATTAACGCTTTCAATTCCTGAAATGTGCAGACCGGAGGCTTCTACCTCCTGTTTCAGCCTGTGAATATCTTCACGGCTCCACAAATCTCCGGGTGCCGTTTCATATAAGGTGGTAATGACTCCGGTTACACCCGGAATCTGACGTATTTGCTGTAAGGTTACGGAGTCTGATTTGCTTCCGAACCAGCGAAGTGTCATTTCCATATGTTTTCCTCCATTTGCCGCAAAAGCAGCAGACTATATTTTATAATAGAATGATTAGGCTAAACCCCATGCTTCCATAGGAGCCGTCCCATTGTGTAAAACTGGTTTTTTGATGCTTGAATCATAAGATATCGTACCATAGACAGAGGAAGGTTAGAATTGCAGGGATTGTTTAGTATATTGCAAAAGTTGCGGTCTTACTCCAGACCATCAGAATGGGATTCCGGTTCATGAGAAATCGGGAGTTAGGGCGTGTTTGAAAAATGCCTGGTACAAGCAGTCTTTAGACACGCCCTAGGGAATAGGTCTCCTTGAATTCCCGGGGAGACATGCCGAATTCTTTTTTGAAAGCGCGAAAGAAGCTGGTATAATCCTTAAACCCGTAGTAATGACATACGTTCTGCAGAGGCATGCCGGAATGAATCCCGTTTTTACTTGCGTACAGACGCTTTTTCAGAATGTATTGGTGTGTGGACAGACCCATAGATTGTTTAAAAAGATGAGATACATAATATTTACTGATATGAAAATGGCCGGAAATTGCCTCCAGGGTAAGGTCTTCTTCCAGGTGAGAAGTGATATAATTGCAAATATTGGTGAAAAGGGTCATCTGGTCGCTGCCCTCGGAAGGGTTCTCCATATTGTAAACTGTCCGGTTCAGGGAGAGGAGAAAGGAACTGATGCAGCAATCCATAAGAGGCTCATGAAAGGAGGACAGGGTATGGTATTCTTCTATGATGGCAATAAGCTTACTGAATAACAGCTGGGCGGAACTAAAGTCTGTCTTGTAATGATAGCGGCCGGTTTTTGCTGCCTGGGTGAAGCAGGAGAGAATACCGCCGTATATTTTATCCAGCTTATCCAGGTAAGAGGGAGATATCCATAGGATAATGCGGCGGTAGGGAATATCGCTGTCCCGAAACACCGCTTTATGGTTTATGGAGGGAGGAATCAGGCAGATATCGCCATAACACATTTTGTATTCCCGCCCGTCAAGCAATATATCCGCATTTCCTCCGATGAAAAAATAGATTTCATAAAAGTCATGCCGATGCATGGATACCGGTGCCAAAACTTTATCTTCATAATAAAAGATTTCAAGGTCTTCCGCCACCATATATTGTCTGGTATTAAAAGTGGAAAGGTAGTGTTTGGACATGAGGGGGGTTCCTTCCTGTAAAAAAGTATATTGAATGATTCCTGGGGGAAAAAGGTCAGTCTTTCACAAGGGGACGGCAATTTGCGCAAAGCAGAAAGACTTATGCGCTGGTTCCAAGGCGCATTCGTTCTTTCTGCTTTGTGCAAATTGCCTGTGAATATAGTAAAAACGAAGTTTTTGATGAGCGTATCATTTAATTTCATTATATCATGATTAACTGAGTCGATGGGAATTTAGGAGCAGGCTCTAAATTATTCATTACGCTTTTATTATATCATGAACATGAAGCAAGTTCAAAATAAATAGACTATCTGTCATGGCAAACCTATGAAGAAATTGATTGTAAACAGATAAGTTTGGCTTATTTTTTGAAATTTTCCATTGAAGGGTTCCTAATGACACTTAAATGGCAGCTGTTGTGACTAGGTGAAAGGATACCACTGTCTGAGCGTTTTTCAGCGAGTTTGGTATCCTTTCACCTGTCAGGAACAACTGTTGGCATTTTAGTGGAATTTGGGACCCTGAATGGAAAATTACGAAAAATAAGCCAAACTTATCGTCCGTTTCCAAAGCCTACCTATCATTGCCATGAATTATCTGTTCATTTCCAACTGAATCCCTGTATTTTTATGGTTTTGAATGATAGACTCTATTTCCTTCAGGCCGATTGCCTGCATATCTCCAGGAACTGAATTTTTTACGGCACTGACGGCATTGCCAAATTCCAGGGCCCGCTTAAAGTTGTCAGGGTCAGTCAGCAGCCCGAACAGCGCGCCGGATATATAGGCATCACCGCTGCCAATCCGGTCTACAATCTCAATAGAAGAATAGGGTTCTTCCTCGTAATAAGTATCCTGAGCGGCACTATAGATGATAGAGCCGAAAGTATGTGACTTCGGGCTGTGTACAATTCTCTGGGTAGAGGCCATTACTGAAATAGGATATTCTTTGGAAAAGCTTTTCATAATATCTTTCAGGGAGCCTTCTTTTAAGAAAGTAAGGCGGGCGGTGCTTTCAGAACAGAAGAAAATATCCACGTAGGGAAGGATTTCCTCAATACAGGCCTTTGCCTCCGGACCGGACCAAAGGTTGGCACGAAAGTTTACATCAAAAGAAATGAGGGTCCCGTGCTCTTTGAAGCGTTTTATCATTTCAACGGCGGTTTTTCTGCACTGGGGACTTAAGGCCAGTGTAATACCGCTGGTGTGGAAACAGCGGGCAGAGGTATACATTTCTTCCGGAAAATCGGAAAGAGAAAGCTTATTGATAGAGGTATGCTTGCGGTCGTAGACCACATGAGGCATCTTCGGATAGGTGCCGCTTTCGTAATAGTAAATGCCCAGACGTGCATCATCTTCTGTATCATAGGTAACAAAGGTGTCATACACATTGCTGCTTAGCATGGTGTTTTTGGCATAAGTACCAAGATCATTCCCGGGCAGTTTGGTTATCATACCGGTACGCAGGCCAAGAAGCCCGGCACCTGATGCAACATTTAATTCGGCACCGCCGATATATTTTTGGAATACATCTCCCCGTATGAGGCGTTCGCCGTTTGTGGGGGAGAGTCTTAAAAGGACTTCTCCTAAGGTTAAAAGGTCGTAAGATTTATTCATTGTAACTCCTTTCTGCATTCTTTTACGATGTCGGCAGCTTCTTTTGACAAGGCTTCTATTTTTTCAAAATTCTTTTCTTTTATCAGGTCTGTGTTTACCATCCAGCTGCCTCCGCAGGCAATAATTCTGTTATAGGCCAGATATTCCCTTACGTTTTTTTGAGAGATTCCGCCTGTAGGCATGAATTTCACACCCACATAGGGAGCGGCCAGGGCTTTAATCATGGCAAGTCCGCCGGCTGCTTCTGCCGGGAAGAATTTAACTACTTCAAGGTGGTATGTAAGTGCCCGTTCAATATCGCTTGGAGTACAGCAGCCAGGTATAATCGGAATATTCTTCTTTACGCAATATTCTACGACAGCGGGGTTTAGTCCCGGGCTGAC